>JAHWHY010000003.1 GCA_019323015.1 Candidatus Woesearchaeota archaeon | reverse complement strand
TACTCTGAAGGAATTAATTTTTTAGAAATAATATTTCCGTAATAAATATTTTTCTCAACTAACTCTAATTTGTGATTAATTGCTTTTAAAAGCATTTGCTCTTTTTTACCAGTCCTATTACTTAACAAGTCATAAACCTCTTTTGCTTCTGATGAAAAAATTATTTTAGTCTCTTTATTCATAAAATAGTTTAGAAAATAATGTTTTATAACATTAACCCATATTTTTTCGGAAAGCTTTCGGTGTTTTTATTTAGATTTCCATACCCATCCATTAGCAATTGCTTTCCTTAGTCTTGGATTATCATTTTGTATCCAAGTAATGCCCTTAATTCCAATCAGAATCTTGTTGCTCTCATCAAGATATTCAAGAATTGTTTTCAATGTGTTATGATTAACTTGTTTTGGAAGCCTTCTTTTTAATTCAGCGATTGTAATGACGCTTTCATCCATGTTCTTTAGAGTTTCTTCTACCATGCGAATCGTATTGAGCGTTGGGGCATGTTTTAATTTTTGTAACATATTTATCACTAATTTTTATTAATTAATAACTATTTAGTATTAACTCATATATAAATGTTTTGGTTATTTTATTTAGTAACCACTTTATGATGATAAATATACCCTTAACTTTATAAAGGGCGACAATATCCTACCTTATACTATAAAATACGATGAAACAGAAACTATCAATAACAGTGGACAAGAGACTGATATCCAAGATAGAGGCCAAGCTAAAGCAAGGCCTATTCAGGAACAAGAGCCACGTGATAGAATACGCTATACAGGAGTTTTTGAGAAATGGCAAGATCTAAAGAAAGTTTATTGGCAAAGAAGATCAGAGAAGAGATATTGGCAAAAAATAGCCGGCAGGCTCTTACAGCCACAGGCGCAAAATCACAGCCTGCTTCTCACCAGGACATTGGAGAGCGCCAAGGCAAGGTAGAAAGGCTCTTAAAGGAAGGAACAAGCATAGTTCACAGAAAACTGCCAGGAGATTCAACAAAAAGAAAATACAGAAAAGTAAACACAAAAGACAATATCTGGGATTTCCTTATATCAATGGACAACAGAGACAGAGAAGACATGACTCCGCAAAGAATACTGGGCATGGGCGCATTTGGAGCAGTATTTGAAGGAAGAACTGTTTACAACCCCTACAACTGCAGGGAATTCTATGCACAGGAAGAAGCGCACGAGTTTTTGAAAACAAGCGACATGGTGGAAAAAGTAAAAGAGATATTAGATATTAAAGATATACAAATAGAAGAAGCACACGTGTTTCTACAGTCGGATTTTATGCTGAATAAATTAAAAAAGTATTTAGGAATTGACGAAATAAAACCAGAAGAACTTGCTGGTTTGTATAGAGACCTGGTGTTTGAAGCTGTTCATGACGAGGCCCTTGAAGAAGCTGAAGCAATGAATGACAGGGAAATTGTTGAACTGATGAAAACACGCTACAAGAAAACAGCGCCAAGAGGAAAAGTCTGCATCAAGCTGGCATGGCTGCCCCACGGATATCAAAGGCTCTTTAAACGTGAAAAAATAGTCGCAGGACTTGACCACAAAAACCTTGCTTATATTTTTGCAGTTGATGAAGTAGACAGGCCTAATGCTGATAAAGATGAATCTAAACTAATCATGAACGCGCAACAGCTCATTGACAATGCAATGACTCCATACGAGTTTGCAACATCAGGCCTGGAGCAAAAAATTGATTTTGCAGTGCAGATTGGAGACGGCCTGAGGGAGCTGCACAGGCTAGGACTGATGCACAGGGATTTCAAGAGATCCAATGTAATCATCACAAAAGACGGCGTGTCTAAAATAATCGACACGGGCTTCCTAAAAAAACTTGACGGCAAGCAGACAAGCATAACAGAGCTAGGCGCAGTCCTGGGAACACCGCATTATTTCCCCCCAGAACAGGCAGTTGGGGATCCTATTGATGCAAGAGCAGACATTTATGCAGTAGGCGCAACACTATACGAATGCCTGGTCGGCGAGACACCAAACGCACTGATAACAACAAAACCAGAAGGAGTTGTTTCAATGCTTTTAAGCAATGACACACTCCCCTTAATGCCAAGCCAGACAAAAGGAGTCAATCTCCATGTAGACCAATACATAGAAGAGAAAAAGCTTCCAAAACCAGAAAAACAAAGAATGCTGCAAAACATAGACCTTGTCATGGCAAAGCTATTGCACAGAGACAAAAACAGGAGATACCAGACAGTAAACGCATACATGGCAGACCTGAATGCCCTGAAAAGAGGGGAAGACCCCCCAGTTGTAAACGAGGATTTAAAATCAAGGGAAATCTCGCCGCAAAAATTCACACTAGAATCATTCACACACTACAGAAGAGAATTTGATGAAGAATTATACCAAGACCAGCAAAAAAGCCAGATGATTAAGGAAAGGCTTGCAGGCGGAGGCATTGCAACAAGATATCTTATAAAACCAGCACTAAGAGTTCTAAAGCCAGTAGGGGCGGCAGCAGCCTTGGTTGGAACTGCGGCAGTTGCAGGCACAGCAGCACTTGCAATAGCATACCCTGATCTTGCAAAGCAGGCACTTGATTATATCATGGGCAAATAAGGGTAATGACGATGACTACAATTGACTTGATTATAGAGGACGGAGTAAGAACGCTCTGGAAAAATGCATGGACTGAATGGCAAACAGGGCAAAAAAACAGTCTAGTTAAAGATGTTTTTCCTCAATATGAAAGTTTTGATGAATTCATGGACGACTTTGCCTCTAAAACAAGAGCAGTCATAGAAGAAGTCATTGCAAAAAATGAATTAAACGGAGACTTTAGTGCAGAATACAGAATAGAAGATTATTACCGCAAGATATCCTCTTTTGCAGAAAACTTCTGCCTCGCACGATATTACTTATCAGAATCAAGCGACTCAAAAGCTGTTTTTAGCATAAATAATGGCGTTCTTTTCAGGCAGATATACGGCATTTTTTCAAGCCTTGACGAAACTTATGATGTTATTCAACACGAGTTCAGGCACCACATAGACAGACACTTTTTACAATATGCTCATGAGAACCGCGGAAAGTACAGCAGTATTTACAGAGTAAAGAAAAATAAGAAAGGCGAACTTGATGTTGCTTCAGTCAATCTAAAGAATTATTTTTTAAAATATCTGTTTGATACAAGAACAGAGGGATTTGCCTCATTTGACAGAACTTTTTTTGAGTTTGACAAGACTTTACCTGAAGAAGACTTTACAGCTTCTCCTGAGCGTTTTTTCCGTGAACGCCTTGCAAGGCACACAGACACGCTAACAGAGGTTCTAAATTATTGCAACAACCAAAAAACAATGACATACAAAAAATTTGCAAAGCATTTAGAGCTTTTAGATATGTATCCTGGCAGGAAATGTTCTGGAAGCGACCTAAAGACAGAAGAAATACTTTCTCCTTATGCACAAGGCCCTCTTTTATTCAAGATAATTGCACTTGCTGAAATGAAAAAAAGAGCAGAAACCCGAGGAGATGTTCGCATGGGTGATTTGCTGAGAGAAAACGAGATTCCAGAAGATATTCACAAAAGTGTCTCAAAGAAAGTTCTTAAACTCAAGACTTTAGGGGAATTTTTCAATCTTTTCTATGACTCTGCCAGAGAACTGCAGTTAAAGCAAAGCGAGCTAATCGTGCCCAAAGTATATATTGAGAGGTATGCTGCCGGCAAATAAAAACATTTTTATACTCTACTTTATAGCTCTTTCTTATGGATGACTTACTTGAGAAATGGAAAAAAGAGATGGATGAAAAGCTTAATACCAAGGTAGAGATACCTCCAACAAAAAGCAGGTGCCCGAAGTGCATGAAACCAACACTAGAATTTGATGTAGAGAAAGGATGCTTCAGGTGCACAAACTGCGGATTTGAATATTGTGTTAAGAAAGTAAGTAGTAGGTAGTAAGTAGTTGTCGAATACCGAACTCCGAATAACCAAATAACTACAAACCACTAACTACAAACCAATAACCAAACAACAAAAGGTGAATTGATATGACAGTACAATTAAGAAGCCCAAAAGCCCAAAGAATAGGGGTTTTTGTAGACGTGCAAAACATGTTCTACAGCGCTAAATTCATGTACAATGCAAAAGCGAATTTCAAGGCAATACTAGAGGCAGCTGTGAAAGGAAGAACACTTGTCAGAGCAATAGCCTATGTAATCAAGACAGAAGAAGCAAAAAGAGAGGCATTTTTTGATGCCTTGACAAAAATAGGTTTTGAGGTCAAAGGAAAAGAACTTCAGATATTTGCAGGCGGAGCAAAAAAAGGAGACTGGGATGTAGGAATAGCAATGGATGCAATAGAACTAGCGCCAAGATTAGACACTGTTGTAATAGTGTCAGGAGATGGAGACTTCCAGCCTTTATTGCAGCACCTAAGAAGAGCACAAGGATGCAGAGCAGAGGTAGTTGCATTTGGCAAGAGCGCATCAAAACTAGTGAAAGATGAAGCAGATGAATTCACAGACCTTGATAAAGATCAAAAAAAATACTTGATAAAACGGAGGGAGACAAAAAATGTTAGAACTGACAAAAGATAATTTTGAAAAAGAAGTAAAAAACGCTGATACGCCGGTAATAGTAGACTTCTGGGCAAGCTGGTGCGGGCCATGCATGGCAATGGCGCCAGTGTTTGAGGAAACAAGCAAAGACTATGAAGGAAAGCTAAAGTTTGCAAAACTAAATGTAGAAAATAACCAAGAGTTTGCAGGCCAATTCAGTGTCAGGGGAATCCCTTGTTTAATTGTTTTCAACAAAGGAGAAGAAGTAGACAGAATAGTGGGCTCAATGGAAAAAGACGCTCTTAAAGAAAAGATAGACGCTATCCTTGAAAAAATTTAGTCAACAGGCTTAACATCTTTTCTTCTTTTTATCATTTTTTTGTACATTTTGCAGACAGTTGCAAGAACAACATCCTTAAAACCCATGCTTACAGCATGAACAATGCTCCTGTTAAAGTCCGCAGTTGTGTCAATGATTCCAGTGAGGCACTGCTTAATCTTTGAAGGATCTGTTTCTTGTTTGCCAGAATACATCATAATAACTTTTTTATTAGGCTGATGAAACTTAACAGGCGCAAGTGTTTTTTCCATGCCTCTTCTTGCTCTTTCCATCAAAGGAGTGTGAACAGGAGCATCTGTAAGAACAGGAATGCAATATCTTCTAGGAACATCATACTCTCTAACAAGATAATCAGCAGCAAACTTGACAGCAAGAATCTCTCCCCCAATACCATTACTTTTAGCATCATTGCTTTTTGAAACCCATGCTTTTCCTAATTCAGGAGGGATCTGTGCAACAGCATCTTCAAGCAGGGCTTTTTCAATACCAACAAACATAATAGTATACGGCCTTTCTCTTGTGGGAGCTTCACCATTCGGCCTGCACTGAGCATATAATTCACCGCGGTTAAGCATAATTTCAATGCCCTGCCTGACTGTCTGAGGGTCTTTTCTGTCGCCATGCACTCCTGCAAAAGCAATCATAGAGTGCTCGCCAGCAGAATCACCCACACATACATCACACTGCCTGCCTTTTTCCTCTTCCTCAATAATAGCTCTTGCCAGGCTGTTCACAAAATTAGCAGCCTGACTCTCAGAAGGATTAAAAGTCACGCTTGAATCTTCACTAAAAATTTTTGTTTGAGAAAAATTATGGATGCCATATCTTTCTTGCATGACAGTATCAAAAGCAGAATAAATATGCTCAGTAGAGGTAGTCACTAATGCCCTTTCAGGTGCCTGAATCTGGGCAGCCTGTCCTGGAAACATGAAAATGGACATAATATCACCGTCTTTTGCAGGATAACAGTGAAAGCATATAAAAATGTTTTGTTCTAAGAAAAGCTTTTATATCATTAAAGCAATACAACATAAAAAAAGAGGAATAAAATGAGAAGTACATTCTTGGCAGTTGCAATCGCAAGCATAACAGCATGCCTGATAACATCTTTAGGAATATACCTGATAAACAAGCATGCAAAAACAGGCAAAAAATACATAGCATATGTAATGGCATTTGCATCAGGTGTATTGATTGCAGTGTCTTTCCTTCATCTTGTTCCAGAATCATTTGTCATGAATGCACAAGGGCCGATATATCTATTGGCAGGATTTCTTTTGCTGCATATATTTGGATTGGTGATAGGATACAGCCACGGAGAGCCGGCAAAGACAAGAAAAAAAGCATTTGGAATAATACCAATGCTCGGCATAGGCTTTCATTCTTTTATTGACGGGATAATATACTCAGTAACATTCAGCGTAAGCATATACACAGGAATACTCGCAGCAATAGGCATGGTATTGCACGAATTTCCAGAAGGAATAATAACATATCTTTTACTTCTAAGAGGAGGATTCAAGAAAAACAAGGCTGCATGGTATTCTTTTATTGCAGCAGCAATATCAACACCAATAGGCGCACTAGTTTCATACCCTTTTATTTCTAGACTGCATGGGGCGCCACTAGGAGCACTGCTTGCGCTTTCATCAGGAGCCTTGATATATGTAGGAGCAACACACTTATTGCCTGAAGTAAAACAAGAAGGAAAAAGATACACTTTACTTGCATTATTAGCAGGAATACTTGTTGCAATAGGGATAATATTGTCACACTAAGGCTTTCTAGTCCAATGAACAGGCCTTGTGAAAGAATGCTTATGCTTTTCCTTGATTAATTTTCCTTTAGTGTACTTGTATATGATAGGTTTTCCAGTAGGAAGTTCTAGGTGAGGAATCTTTTCATCAGAAATATTATCCAGGTATTTAATTAAAGCTCTCAAGCTGTTGCCGTGAGCAGATATGATGACATCCTTCTTTTTTCTTATGTGCGGCATGATTACTTTTTTGAAATAAGGAACTGTTCTTTTATAGACATCCTTTAAACATTCGCCGCCAGGAGGCCGGATATCATAACTTCTTCTCCACTTGAAAACCTGTGGCTTTCCCCATTTTCTTCTTGCAGCATCCTTGTTCATGCCCTGCAGTCTGCCATAATATCTTTCATTCAAAGCAGTGTCAGAATAGATGGGAATCTCGTTCTTTTCAAGCTTATGAGGATGCTTAGACCACTTAGCCATCTTGCCAGTGTTATGAAGAAAGATGCCGGTGAATTTTTGTTTAGCAAGAATCAATAGCAGTGTTTCCTGCGCTCTTTCAAGTTTAGAAGTAAAAGCAACATCCAAAGTCAACCCTTCTAATTTTTTTGCAGCACTTAATGCCTCCTTGATGCCATTCTCACTCAAAGGAACATCAACCCAGCCGCAGAACTTATTAGCCAGATTCCACCTGGACTCTCCGTGTCTTACTAGTATTAAGTAGCTCATCATATACCTCTTTTATCTTTAGAATTAAGAAAAAGAGTATTTATATGTTTCGATTAATATTAACATCCCCAAAACCAACTTGTTCTGGGAATTCCTGAGAAATTAAAATTCCATAAGGATAAGATATAGAATGGAACAGAATTAACTTGTGGCTTTTGGATTCTTCTAACCAAGCTTTTGCTTGATTATAATCATATTTGTTGAAGACTCTTGAAGCTACTGTGTCTGCATGAGCTTCTCTAGCTGCATCATATACTTTATGAGTCTGCTTGAAATCATCAACTGTAATTGTAATTAATTCCAATGGAAAAGTCTTGCTCACTTCACTGAAGTATCTATAAGGAGTATCATAATACCAGATAGCATAAGTCTTTCCAACATCTGCTTTTGTGACAATAACTTCCTGCCCGGTTCTTATTGTAATTGGCTTGCCACCAAAAACCAATTTATCATCCTTGAATTCAAAAGGCGCACTGCCAACTGCATTGACATCATGACCTAATGCGAGGTATAAATCCAAGTCAGTAAAACAAATAGCAGAGATTCCTTTTTCAGAAAGATACTCAACAGCCTTAATCTTTCCAGGATGGTCACAACAGGCAATAACAACATCTGCCTTGTTTCTTACAGCCTGTTCAACAAGCATGTTCATGCCATGAGAATCAACAACCACAGCCAAATCCGCTGTCAAGAACCTTGTAGTTGGGTAAGATACTTTATCCAGAGGAACCTCAAACCTGAAAACACCATTTTCATCAGGAGCATACCATTTATTGTCTTTTTTTGCAACTAAAGTGCCAACAGCAGGAATGTGCTCAACATCCAAAATATTCTCAATATCCCATAATCTTCCGCCTTCATGCCAGCCAATATCCTCTCTTAATTCATCTTCTGAATAAGTTAATTTTTCAGAGAAAACTCTTAATATTTCTCCATCAAAAGGAGACTGCATTAATTGCAATCCAAGCCAGTCTCTCAAGACCCTGTCAACCTGAGAAACAATCACATCATCTTCCTCAACAACAACCTCTGTATTTCCAATAGTAATCTCTTCTGCATTAATAATTTCTAAAGCAGGCCTGATTTCAGAAGTGTCAAACTCAAGTGCTAAAGGCTTTTCATCTGCAAGAGCCTCAAGAATATCAGCACGCCACCTGACGCCAACATTATTCCAGTAATACGCAGCATCCCTAAGATCCCCTCGCCAAGTTCCCTTGCAATTCAAGCTTGCAAAAGTCTCATACAAAATAGCTGCTTCTTCATCAGTATCAGGAGAATAACTATGAAAACTGTCACAAGCATATTTGTAATAATCCTTATTATTATCTAATCTAGCTAAAACAAGCAAGGCATCCCCCTTTGCCCAAAGATTTCTTGTCCCACTAAAATCATCAATCAAAGAATTGAAATAATCAGTCTTATCAATACCAGCTGCATCTAAAACATAATTTGGGTCAATAGACAGATTTTCATCATACTCAAACTGCGGGTTCCACACTAAAACAAATATAACCAGCACAGCGATGATTGCTAATTCCTTCTTCATACAAGTATATATAAGGGCAAAGTATTTAAAGTTGAATGTTTGGCAGGAAATATAGAAAGATTTATAATTTTACCAGGTGTAATCAGTATATGGACCAAGAAACATGGCCTTATGACACAATTGAAGGAAAAATACATTCTGGCATTCAGATAATGATAAAACCAGATGCATTTGATATACTAATTGAGCTTAATAAAAAATTTGATGCAGATGAATATTCAGTCACAGCAACACTTGCCACACGCATATACACATTAAAAGACAACATGAGCAAAGAAGAATCAAAAAAATATCTAGATAAAGTAAATACTCATTTTGAAAAAGGAGGCACTTTATTGTTTTCATTAAGTGATTCTGGAGATCTAGAGGTCAGCCTATCCGAGTAGAGGAAAATGATAATAATCAATTTCAAGAAGTATAAGACAGGAAAAGAGGCTGTAAAACTAGCAAAAACCTGCGAGAAATACAAAGCAATATGCGCAGTATTGCCAGAAGATGTGCCTATTGTTTCTAGAGAAGTAAAAACACCTGTGTATTATCAATACATCAAGGATAAAGTGCCTTACAAAAAAGCAAAAGGAACACTATTAAATCACTCTGACCACCCGATTTCTAACAAAACAATAAAGAGAAGATTAAAAATAGCAAAAAAAGCTGGATTGAAAACAGTGGTTTGCTGCACAAACACAAAAAGAGCTAAAGAAATAGACAAGATGAAGCCAGACTATATTGCAGTAGAGCCAAAAGAGCTGATAGGAGGAAAGATATCTGTCTCAAAAGCAAGGCCTGAATTAATAGAACATACTGTAAAAGCAGTAAAAACAAAAGTCCTTTGCGGAGCAGGCATAAACACAAGACAAGATATCAAAACAGCCCTAAAATTAGGTGCAAAAGGGGTTTTAGTTGCATCAGCAGTTGCAAAAGCAAAACAGCCAGCAAAAAAACTAGCAGAGCTAACAAAAGACTTAAATAAAAGATAATCTCATGCATTCTAATGGTGGATTGGGAGGACATAATTCTAACTAGAGAAGACCAGGAAAGCAACCTATGCATAGAAGTAGAGCTTGTGTGGGACAGGAAAATAAAAGGTGTCCACACCTGGTTCAAAGACAAATACAAAGGAAGAACATACAAGAAAGAAGGACTGCTATATGTAATGGGGCCAAGAACAGTGCTGTATCAAAGAGCCCTGGACAAAATAGATTTTGACGGCCACATACACTTCTTACAAAATGAGGCATTACTTGCAGAATGGAAACTGATGGGCTGCTTAAAGAACGCACTACGAAATGAAGCAGAACAGGAGCAGGAAGAATTTGAATTATTAGTGCTAAGTGACATGAAAACAGACTGGATTGATGCAGTAGGCTTTGGACTGGGAATGATAGGCAGTTACTCAGCAAGCTATACAGGATTCAAGCTAATAGACTGAGTAAAACATAACCTTTAAAAACCACTAACCTTTTCCTTATTCAACAAATACTTGGGGTGAGTAAATAATGACTGACGGGGAAATAAAGATAAGTAAAATAACCTTGTGGCAAGGAGTTTCTGGAATATTATTCGTGCTACTGCTAATAAGCATATTCACGCACGGATTTGGATTTGGAGGAGACACTCCAACAGCAGCTGCGCCAGCAGATGTGCCAAAAGAAGACAAAAAAGACGCAGAACCAAAAGAACCAGAACCACAGTTGACAGTTGATGACATAGACCTAGAAGGCGTTCCATTCTTAGGAGAAGAAGATGCAGAAATAACAATGGTCATATATGATGACTTTGAGTGCCCATTCTGCTCAAGATTTGAACAGCAGGCATGGCTAAAGATAAAAGAAAACTACATTGACACTGGAAAAGCAAAGTTCTACTACAAGCACTTTCCACTAGGATTTCACGCACATGCACAACTAGCTGCAGAAGCATCTGAGTGCGCGCATGACCAAGGAAAATTCTGGGAAATGCACGACAAGATCTTTGAAAACCAGCAGGCTATGACTGAAGAAGACCTGAAAGGCTATGCAGAAGAGTTTGAATTAGACATGGATGACTTTAACGAATGCCTTGACACGCACAAATATGCAGAAAAAGTCAAGAAAAGCCTGGCAGAAGGACAAAAAGTCGGAGTGCAAGGAACACCAAGCGTGTTAATTGAAGATGAATTAGTTGTTGGTGCACAGCCATTTGAGGCTTTTGAAAAAGTCGTAGAGAAAAAGCTTGAATAAAGCTTTTTTTATTTTTTTTAATTATGGAACGAAAAGCAAGGCAGTTAATGGAAATTCTTGATGATGAACTAAAGCATCATCCCAGTGGATATGTTTATAGAGACTACTCTGTACATATAGATTATTTGACTGCAGCAAAAGAAAGATATCCTCCATTAGTAAATCTTATAATCAATCATCCAAGAGCAAGAAAAGGCAAAAGTAAACCAAGATTTCCTCCAAGATTCCAGGATGAAACTTTCAGGATATTACTAGAGATAACACACCCGCCATACTTAGCAAGCGCACAATTTGACCAATTCTTGACAGCAGAAGGCTTTACAGCACCTAAGCAAGATACCACAACACATTTTCCTTATTATGGGCAAGGCAGATTATGCGATGGTTCAATACGCGGAGAATTAACACTTGAAAATTATGACAGGGTATTCACCCATATGGTAAGCATGTATGACATGCTAGGATGGGAAAGAATAAGCAAGAAACTTGACTGGCTGCACCAGAGATTCAAAAGAGTTTATGAAGGAGAGACACCAAGACCTCCTCCGCCAAAAAGAAGAAAATTATTCTAAGGAACTTCAACAAGCATCTGATAAACTTTCTTATTGTAAAGCTCTTCTGGAAAACCAGTTGACTTAAACATCTCTAAGTCACAATCTATTGCAATATCGCCCTTAAAGACACAGACATTAAAGATATAAGTGCCTGCTTTGGTAGATGTTCCTAAATCGTCAATAGCATGATCCACAGTGATAGAGACAGGAACAAGTTTTAATTCATTTGAGTCTAATTTGTAAGGGCCCTCAGAGTATAGCAGCCAATTATCATTAATATAATACGGATCTGCAGGAATATCTGTCTTGCCGTCAATCTCAAACGCCCTGAAAAAATTCGAAATAACAGTAAAATCCTTTGCAGCACCAATATTGCGTATGCCAAGCCCGAAAACAGCGCCATTACCCTTTTTAATGGTTTTTTTGTTCAAGGGAATAGCAACCAAGTCACCAGACCTAAGCAAATTTTCAATCTGCTCCTGAGTAGAGCGCTCAATCTCGCCCTTAATCTCCTCAGCACCATAAAAAAACTTTTTCAAGAAAAACAAGGAGCCCATAAAAATAACAATAGTGATAACCAGCAAAACAATCACGGTTGCAGATAATTCAAAACCTTTCTTATTCATTTTGGGACACCAGGACTCAATAAAGTAATCTTGCCAAGCGGCTTGGAATAACTGCTCTTTTTCAAATCACCAGCCTGCTTATACTCAAACCAGACCTTTAGGTTTAATGACTTTGCAATCTCTGGCTGAGCCTGCGGAGGAATAGTTATCTCAACAAGACCAGTGCTGCCTGTGTCTGGCAAAGCAAGATTAGGATCTGCAGAAGCAAGCTCATTAGTTCCCTCAAAAACACGAATAGTTGTTATCTTAACATCCTTAACATCTTCATTCTTGTCATACATATTAAAATCAAGACCAAGCTTGTTCTCAGCAACATTAAATGGATCAGGATAATCATAATTATTCTGCAAATGAAATGCTCCAATCTTCCTGTCATCAAACAAAGACTGTGATTCCTGAGAAATGCCTCCTTTTAACTGCGCAACACAAGCATTATTTATGCAAGCAAAGGTAATGTATGTTCCTCCATCTGCACAAGGGCCGCAATCAACAGGGCAGGTACAAGGATTTTCATTAGCATCACAGACATAATTTCCACAGACACCTGGAATAGGCCTGTGCTCGCAGAAAAACTTGGTGGATGCATCACAGATATCCTGTGTTCCTGCATTTCCGTCATCACAGCTTTCTGGACAAGGATACAGGGTAGAAGGCTTTACCCAATTAAAAGTAACACGGCCATATCTGTTCTTAACAACAACACTCTTAGGAGCCATGGTTGTAGTTCCAGTCAGGTAATCATAAGTTATCTGAAGCTCTAGATTAGAGACCTCGCCTTGTTTTTCAGCAGTAGGGAAATCAACAATCAATTCTGCGCTTATTTCAGAACCAGGCCATAAAGGCCTGTTAAGATTAACTTCTGCTAACGGTATTGTCTGCCTATCTATTTCACCAACTAAAGTAATCTTGCTGATTTTCCTGTCAGCATTCCTGTCAGTAGGAGTTGATAATGATATCTTGATATTAAACGTGTCTTTCAAGACATTAAAAGGCTGGTTATACTCTGTTGTTAATCTTATCTTATCTCCGCCAGCACTTAACTCTTCTGTAGATATCTGCGGCTTGACTTTTGAATCAGGAATGCCTTCCAAGCACAAATCACCAACACAAACCAATTCAAAAGGACCAGAAGGACCTGCACATATACCACAATCTGCTGGGCACGTACATTTAGTTTCAGACTCGTCACAAATACCATTGCCGCACTCTCCTGGAATAGGTGAATATACACATTTTCCATCCAGGCAAGCACCTGTAAAATGAGGCTTTAAACAATCAGAATCCAGTTCACACTCTGCTTTTTCACAGCCAGAGAGAACTAATGCAAGTAAGATAAATAACAAGAAAAAAAATTTGGTTTTCATCGGATAAATTCAAACTCTTTAATGATAAACCATGCGAACAATACAAGCACTACTGCTCCTGCAACAATATACCAAATCCCTGTATTAAATGAGCTTGTTATTGAAACATACAATCCATATCCAAGAATAACCATTCCCAGCCACAAGAACTTATCCAAGACCATCCTCATGATCTCAAATTCTTCTCGTTCTGTTAATCTTCTTTTGGCTTTCATTGTATCACCCTCATGTCACCTTGATGAAGAACTGCTTTGACTGGTAAGTGTCGCTTGGTTCTATAGGAAACTGAGCTGATGCACAGTCAGTGTCACTCTCTGCCTTATACACGTTGAACTCCATCAAATAAGTGTCTGGAACAGCAGCAGCAATCTGCAATTTCACAGGATAAACACCCACATCACCAGGCTTGATATCAACCTCATCAAACATGCTGAACCAAGTGCCGAACTCAGGAGGATTGCCGTCATTATCAACACCGCCGACCAAACTGGCTTCTCCTCCAGGACATGAATTCTCAGGCTTAAGCGCTCTAACGCATTTAACACCTAACCTGAAACATATAGTAGCAGAACCTTCTTTAGCAGAGGCAGTGTTCTTGATTCCTATATAGAACTCTTCAGGCTTGCCTATCTTAGCATCAATCTCTGCCCTATTGAACACCAATAACTCGCCAGACTCTTTTATCTTTTCTATCAAAGAAGACTTTATTTCAGCACTAACTGCGCCGAATTGCTCTGTCAGGGCGCCGAACTGCGATTTAATAAATCCTAAGCCAAGACCTAATATAGTGATGGCAAGGATCAAGATAACAATAGCATTTATAGAAAGCTGTAAAGCTGCTTTTTTGTTCATACTCAAACACCTCTTTAATACTAATATATAGAGAAAAATTAACTTACTTGTTTATAAACTTTTCGCAGTTTATTAGGTTTTCCTAAGCTCTTCAAGTTCTTTTTTTGTATTACTTTTAGGATCAGAATTTTTAATGTTATTCTTAATGCGCGCAATATCTTCTTGTATGCTATCGCATAATACCATAATATTTTGCAAAGACTCAGCGTGCGTGGACTCCCTTGCCTTAAGTAAAATTGCAGAGTGCCGTATATCTTCAAAATTTTTAGCAATATTCGTGTTTAAATTACAAATCTTTAATGCGCCAAATGCATTATCAGAAATATCTGCCATGTTCTTATCGGTTTCTTTCTTAATTGCCTTATTACTATAATAAACCCCCACAGGAGGAGTCTTTTTTCCAGTAGGCGTTAATTGCATCTTGCTATCAAGAATGCTCTGTGCATCTTTCTTTATTGTCTTGCTGACAAAATCAATAAAATCCAAATACTCTTCATCTGAAAATTCTGGATGCGAATCTTCAGGCATTTTCATATAACCTAACTTGCCCGATTTATATGCTTCTAATAGGATTCTACAATTTGAGAGTATCTTGTCTCGATCCATAGAATAAAGAAAGTAATAAATAATTTAAAAAAGTATGGGTTGTGAGAGATTTGATTATACTCTTAAACCATTTTCTCTTAGAAAAAGAATTAACTTGCTCATAGGCAATGCAGTAACAAAAGGGTAATGCCCTTCTATGGTTTCTGCAAAACGCACTAAACCATTTGGTCCAAATGCTCCAGATAATTTCAGAACAGGATCGCGTTCTATATAATCATTAATTTCATAATCTTTCAATTCTCTAAACTTAACCGTATACTTATCTGCACTTGAGAGCATCTTTTCTGTACTAGAATTATACACTGCAAGACCTGCAATAATATCAATGTTGTTACCTGAAAAAGACTTTAGCATTTCAAACGCTTCATTTTTAGTCTCTGGTTTTTCATATACTTTGTTATTAAATACTACAAATAAATCTGCCGCGATTATGATAGCATTTTTATTTTTCTCACCAACCACCTTGGCTTTTGCTTCTGCTAACTCTTTTGCCAACTCTTCTGGATTTTCATTTCTTATTGACTTTTCATCAAAATTGCTAGAAATTACTTTATACTTCAGACCTAAAATATCTAAAGCGTTTTTTCTAAAACTGGAATTAGACGCCAGTATTATATCCATAATAAAAGAAAATAAGTAATTATTTATAAAAATATGGGTTGTGAAGGAATATTCTAATCCAAACTGAAAACCATTTCTGCTCCAGAACCATAACGAATCTGATTTATATGTGTTTGGGCATTATCTTTATAAACAATAAACAATTTATACGTAACATGAAAGAATACCACATCCACTATCCAAGATGGTTTATTTTACTGCAATTAGGATTCTTCGTAATATTTGCAACAGTATGGACTTACATTACAATACAAAAAGAAATATATTTATTTACTCTTATTGGATTTGCATTATTCATATTTGCAGGAGCTCTTTTGATTTATGCCTTGAAAACAGGAAGATATCCTATGTCCTTTAGGGAGAAATAGTTTAACAGATATCTTTATATAACCTATTCTTTTTAATTATTTCATGGAAACTAAAACTAGAGTTGGTGCAATCATAATCCAAAACGACAAAATTCTAATGCTTAAAGGAGTGCATAAAGAACTGTGGACTCCTGGCGGAAAAATAGATAATAATGAATCAGAAGAAGAATGCTTACAACGCGAATTAGATGAAGAAATAGGAGTTAAATTAAAATCCATGAAATTCTTTGGAGAATATATGCGTAAATCACATTATCATGATTATATGATGAAAAATAGAATGTACTTAGTTGAAATTGAAGGAACTCCAAAACCAGATAAAGAAATAAAAGAAGTAATATGGTTATCTAAAGGGGATTTTGAAAATAAGAAATATCTTATTATTCCAGTTATAGAAGAGGAAGTGTTTTCTGATCTTAAAGCCAAGAAATTATTTTAATTTTAAAGTAAATTTTAGAAGAACAGCATTATAAATTCTCATCCAAGAATTTCTTCAGCTCAACTAAATCTTTTTTATCTTTATCATAATGTAAAGTAGTTATTCCTACAGATTGAGCACTTTTTACTGCTTCTTCATCATGTTCAAAATAGATTACATCTTTTGCATCTAAGTCAAAATGATTAAGCATTGTTTCATAATATTTTGGATCTGTTTTTTCCGGGTTGTGTTTTAATGTAAAGACTTCATAGGAGGCATTATCTAATCCAAAATTTTTCATTTGTTCATCATTTGCACCGGTAAGAATAATTTTTTTATTAGAATATTTTTCAAGCAGTTCATGCATAGCTCTAAAAACACCTTCGCCTTTAATTATAAAACAATTAACTGCATCTACTAGAATGGTTTTCATATTATTTTCATATATTGAAGAATATTTATAAATTTTTCTAAAGACTCGCAATTAATCCACACCCACAAAAATCCTTCTTTTTTTCTAGATATGACAAAAAATCATATGCAAACTTTTATATTTCTTTCTAGGATTATAGTATTTTATGGGGGTAAGGATTAAGACAGTTCATCTTGAGGCGAACAATTATTGCAATCTTAACTGTCATTTCTGCTTTGCTACATTCACTCCTACTGGAATGAATACTGAAGAAGTCAAAGGAATAATCAAGAAGATGGCAGAGCATGGAAGCGAATTATTCTGCTTTACAGGAGGAGATCCCTTATTAAGAAATGATATTGCAGAGCTAGTAAAATACATCAAAGAACAAGGATTAAAAAGCGCAATTGACACAAATGGACTATTGGCTTCTGAGCAAGGATTAATAGAATTAGAACCATCTCTTGACAGAATCAGCTTGCCATTAGATGGAGATAATGCAGGAACTCAATACTTGATGAGAGGAAGCCATGCTTTGTATGGCAAAAGCATAGAATTAATGAATACAATTGATGGATTAGATATTGATCTAAAGATCAATACACTTGCTACAAGATTAAATCAAGATGAAATATTCAATATAGGCAAGATTATTGAGTCACATAATATCAGCCAATGGAGCATTTTCCAGTTTAATCCAGTTAACAGAGGAAAACAATACCAATCAGAACTAGAAATCAGCAATGATGACTTTTCCAGAATTGAAGATAAAGTAAGAAGATATGAATTTCCTTTTAGAGTAAAGTTTTCAAGGAAAAAGACAGAAGATACTTTTTTCATAATATCTCCTCAAGGAATAGCTTATGCAGTAATCAAAGGAGAAAATCATCCTTTTGGAGATCTGAAAACGCAAGATGTAGAAGAGGTTTTAGCAAACCATCCTAAACTTGCACAACCAAGTTATACTTAAACGGAGGGATAAAACATGAAAACAATAGAACCAGAAAGCATAGAATGGTTTTTTGCAGACCAAGAAAACATACATGTAAGAGTTTTTCCAACAGACTGGGATAAAAAACTAAGCATAATACACGCAAAAATAGAAGCAGGACAAACAATGACTGATCATCACCATGAAAGAGCAGACAACGGCCACGAAATATACTTTTTCTACAAAGGAGGGCACTTCAAATACAGAATAGGCGGAAAAGAAGGAGAATACAATGATACAGAACCGATGTATCTGTTTATTGCAAATAAAGAAAGGCACACAATAACTAATCTAGATGACAAAGTGCTAGAATTCCAAGCGATTTATACGCCAAGATTTGAAATGGATGAGGTTAGGTATTGATTAATAATCTTTGACACCAATAAGTAGTAAATAAAGCGAAGCTTTATAAAGGGCATTTCTATAGAATACTCTATGGTTATTATGAATGGAAACTATAAAGAATTCAAGCTTGATAATGGATTATTTGTAGCTTTGCAGAAAACACCTACTCAAACTATTTTTGCTAGATTAAGAGTTAATTCCGGAGCTTTAAATGAAGAACCAGGACAAGAAGGATTAGCTCATCTTTTAGAACACGTTCTTGTAAATGGAGGTTCTAGAAAATTTGATATTGACCAAGTGACTGGAATAAGATCTTCTTTAGGATGTACTAACGCGTCTACTAGCAGAGATGAGACTAATGTTATAGTTGATATACTTCCTCAAGATATTGATATGAGCTTAGAATTTATGGCAGATTCTACTTTTTATCCCAGATTAGATGAGCGAATCTTAAATATTGAAAGACAAAGAGTTTTAAGGGAAATATCTGACTATAAAAGTGCACCTTATTTTAGAGATATGAAAACAGCAAACGAAGCAGTCTATGGTACAGATTCTCCTCATATATATCCTGTCTCTGGAAAAGAAGAAGTTATTGCAATCGCAACTCAGGAAGATTTAAGAAAACTTCATGAAAAAGGATTTTGTTCGGATAATTCAGACTTAATTCTTGTAGGAGCATTGCCTAAAAATGTTGAAGAATTAGTCAGAAAGCACTTTTCAGAACTTCCAAGAGGAGAAAAACAAAAATTTAAATTTCCCAGAGTAAGACCTTTAAAAGATAAAACCATAATTCATACTCTTGCACCCGATTTATACAATCATGACAGTCCTGAACAAAGCAATGCTTTCATGGCATTAGCATTCCTTGGACCAACAGGCACAGATAAAGATTCATATGCTATGAGGGTTCTTGCAACAATTCTTGCAGGAAACCATAAATCAAGAATACCTTTATGCATTGCAGATGCCGGTCTTTCATACCATGTAGATTGCAGTTATCAAGCTTCAAATAATGATGGATTGATTACATTCCGAGGAAATATTCATTCAAAGAGAACAGACGAAGCATTAGACTTAATGTTTGCACAATTTGCAAAAATTAAAAAAGAATTAGTATATCCTGGAGAACTAGATCTATTAAAAAAACAATTATTATATAATTTTGCCAAAAAATTTGAAACAAATTCAGGACACGCCGGCGCAATAGAAATAAAAATAGATCACGGCTTGACCGCAGATAAATTTATACAAAACATGAGTTCAGTAACACCAGAACAAATAAGAGAAGCAGCAAATAAATACTTGCCTAGCGATAGAGAAAACGGAAAATATGTTCTATTGATAAGAGATCCGTTGAAGAGGTGAATAAAATGGAAATGAAAAAAGTAAAAAAAAGATTTCGAGAAGTTAAAAAGAAATTAACAAATAAATTTAAGAAAAAAGGTTTGAACAAAGACCAGATTAAAATCGAATTTAATTCTATAGATACAGAATTCTTAACACACGCGTTTGTAAATGGAAAATTCTTAAAAGAAAGCACAAATACAGAACGTTTAGATTTTTATGTAAGATTTCTGGAATTGAAGTTGAAAGAGTAATTATTTCATCGCTAGTTTGGGAAAAAATATACTCTTATAGATATTTGGAATCTGCAGAGTTGTGTATGCTTTGATTAAGTCGCCGTATTTGCTTTTTATGTCTTTGACAATGTCGTAAATATGAGTTGCGTCTTTGATGTGGAAGTCTGCCATGAGATTCCAAGAACCGATGCCTTGAACTATGTAAACGCAATTATTATGATCCTGCAAAAAAGTAATCAGTTCTTTGATTCTTCTTGGAGACAAAGCATTAAGTTTGAACAAAATGACATGCCATTGATAACCAATCTTCGAAACATCAACAATAGTCCTGAAACCTTGAATAAAACCAGTCTGTTTCATCTTCTTAATTCGATAACTTACAATGTTGGGTGTCAGTTTAGTCTTTTTAGAAATTTCAGTTATCGGCATTCTTGCATCATGATCTAAAAAATTAAGTATCTGCAAATCTTCTTTATCTAATTTTATGCTAGTCCTTTCTTCTTCAACTTTTCCAGCATAAATCGGCTTAGGCAATTCAATATCTTTATCAGCCAAATATTTATATTTTAATTTGTAAGCTTCAATGATTGTCAAGATCTTATAATCAGCAATATAATCTTCAAACTTAGCAAGAATCTCAGACAAATGATTATTAAACTGAATCAAATTCTTAGAAAAGATTGCAATGACATAATCAAACTGCCCGCTTGCTTCAATAAACCAAGAAACAAAATCACAACTCTTGATATATTCAACAAACTCTTTTTCTTTCTCAGGGCTAAAGTTTTGCCTTTTGATAAAAATATCATGATAATCAAAACCAAGCATCTCTGCATTGATGATTGTCCTAAAATTTTGTATAACTCCTTCTTTAATTAATTTATTAAGCCGATAATTGACAACTTGCTTGTTAAGACCGACTTTCTTAGCTATCTGGCTGTTGCTCTGGCGGGCATCATTGTCTAGTTCGAGAATTATTTTCTTATCCTTGGTAAACAAATTACCTTCCCCCATAATATTAATTCAAAAACAGAATAAGTATATATATTTTTCGATAAATGACAAAAAATCTTCAAACAAGTTTAATATGTCCGGCAGTCTTGGATATTATTCGGGGTGGTCAAAATACAAGTATCATTTCAAGGACTTGGCTGGAAAGTGCTTTTACAGCAAAAAAGAACAAATTATTTTCTTACCCTAGTCAAAGAAATAGTCCTTGGAAACGCCCTAAAGCGCGGAGATGAGCTATACTATTACCTGGTTGAGTGCAATAAAAGAAAGGGTATTCTGATATTCTTGGATGGAAAAGGAAGGCCAGGAGAGGACTTAATCAAGCTAAAAGGGCAGTCCTTTCTTATATCCAGCAAGTGATGGCCTACTTCTGAAAAGGTGATGGCCTACTTCTAGTTTTGCATGAAATCAATGGCCTACTTCGGTTTTTAATTCAAACTAGAGGCAAACTTTATAAAGGACCTGCGCTCAACTGTACTCAAAATATGGAGAAAAAGTGTCTCTAGCGGAAAATCGCAGAATTCAAAGGATAGAGACCTTGAGAAGTGATGGACTAGGTTAAAAAATGGCAAGACTTAGAAAAGCAGTTGCTTACAGGAGGCTGGAAAGACCGTATACAAGGTATTCTAAATACAAGAAGATGCGTTTTGTCAGAGCCAGACCTGTATGCAGAGTTGTAAGGTTTGATATGGGAAATGCACAAAAGGAGTTTGAGACTTCCCTGCATTTGGTGTGCAGGTCAGACATACAGATAAGAGATAATGCACTGGAAGCTGCAAGGCAGACAAGCAACAGGGCTTTAGAAAAAGTCTTGGGAAAAACAGGATATCACCTAAAAGTAAGGGTTTATCCGCATCATGTTCTAAGAGAGAATCCATTGGCTGCAGGAGCAGGAGCAGACAGGATGAGCACAGGCATGGCACACTCATTTGGTAAAGTCATCGGCATTGCAGCAAGAATAAAGAAAGGACAGACAATAATGTCCTTGAGAATCAACAAGAAAGATTTGGAATTAGGAAGAAAAGCCTTGACAAAAGCAAGCAGAAAATTCCCCTGCCAGTTCACAATACTGCAGGGCCAAAAAGTCGCTTTCTAAACTCTATTGCAGAAAAGCTTTTATAGGAGTTATTCTGAGTTGAGAGTATAATATTAAAACAAATTTAAAAGGTGATATTATGGATAAACCAGATGTAAAAGATGCTGCAGAAGCAATAAGGAAGCTGAAAGAATGGCTTGCGGTATTTGCAGAGGAATATGATCTTGCTCCAGAAGCAAAAGCAAAGCTTGAAGAAAAAATAGACGAAGTCGTAGAGCAAGTTGCAGGCATAAGCTGCGAATAATTTTATTTTTTGAATTTCTGCAACCATGTCTAAAGAAAACCAGCTGCAAGAAAAGCTTGCTAAAATAAAAAGAAAACTAACAGTTGTAAGTATAATTTCTGTGCTGGTGGCAGTAGCTGTTGCAAAAGGACTTCTCGGAGTGTATGCATTTAAAAGAATAGTGGAAACACCCAAAAAAGTCAAAGACACAATAGAGCAAGTAGACAGAATACAGGCAGAAAAAAACTGGGCAGATGACCCAGAAGCTTCAGAGTTAGAGAAAGAATCTGCCCAAATCGCTGCAGAAATACAATCTTTAATTGAAGAATCAAAGGATCTTTCAGAAGAGACAGATAGGGCACTAAGAACAATAAGATTATCCCTTGCTGTAGACGAAGCATTAAACGAAGCAATGTTTGCAATGGCCGATGAAGACTACAAAAAAGCAGAAACTTTCCTGAGAAGAGCAGAACAAAACTGGAGAATACTTACACAAGAATGCGGCAGCACAAAAGAAACACAAAACCTGCTTAACCAGATAATCAACCTAAAACAAGAACTAAAAAACCTGCAGGTAACAGCGCCGTTAATCAAGGAAGTAGACAGGATAACAATGGATGCAATGCCTATTTTTGAGGCGGCAAAAAACGATATAAGCGCTGCAAGCCAGACAAACCAGATGCCAAGAAACATACCAGTACACATAGCAAAAATAGAAGTGATACAAGAAGACCTGCAAGCGATCAGAAAAACAATCTTAAAACAAAGAAAAGAAGATCAAGACAAAGAATTATTAAAAGAAGTCAATGAATTTTTAGTTGTGTGCGCGCAAATGCTGGAAACACTTCGGCAGTTAAGCTAAAAGAGGTAAAAAAATGCCAAGAAGAGCAAATCCGCGGCCTACGCGAAGAGCAGAAGGGAAACTAGATCTTTACACTAATTGGTTAGAAAATATCCGAAATGCATCTGTAGGAAGAATAGTTCTTGTCAAGACCAAAAAAGCAAAAGAGATTTTGCAGGCATTAAAGGTTAAGAACGTCATTGCATATACAAACTTCAGGCCAGAATACAAATTATTCGATTACCTGCACAGAAAGAAAAAAGAAGTCATTCTATTGTTAGGTGCAGACAGGCCAAACAATGCCTTGTGTGAGAAACTACGAGGCAGGATGCTGCAGGAAAAAATAAAAGTCAGCACAAGATTCAGGAAACCATTGTTTGCAGATGATATGAAAGACATGGCAGGATTATTGACTTTCTTGTACAAACATGTTGCAGACTGTCCAAGGAAAAGGTACTGAGAGTTAACTTATATAACATACATTTATATAGCACCTGTTTTTCTCGATGGTATTCGTGGTGAAGACATGAGAAGCATAAAAGAACTAGATGACTTAGTGAAGTATAGAATCCAGAAGGCAGAAGAAAACTATGCCGGACATAACGGGCATCATAGGATGGACTTTCTTTTTCCTGAAAAAGATGCGTTAGAAGGATTCAATACTGCGCAATTGCTGGCTATTATCCGTAAATATAACCTGCTTTTGCCTTCCTGCTCATTATGCCACGCAGTCCAGCCAAACGGCAAATGGATACCAAGAGAAGGGCCTATTGAAGCGCTTCTAAGAAATTACAAGAAGTTATCCCACGGATATTGCAACTCCTGCTTAGAAGAACAAGGTGTTCCTCCTGATGAAATACCAGAATGAATTTTGCCGACAGTTTTAAAAATACATTAGTTCTATAACAAATAAATGAAACTCATCAAAGAAAATGAAAAAGGCAAAGTATATCAAACAGAAAATTTCAAGATAGTTTATCGTTATAAAGACACTATTTCCGGCGATAATGAAGAAAATGTCGAAGAATTAATCTATTTAGTGCATGGTTCTGCAGAGATAACTCTGAAAGACAAGACCTGGATTACAGAAGCGCCTGCAAAGATAGAGTTTCCAGCCAAAACATATCATAAGATCAAAGCATTGACTGATATTTGTTTTATTTTGATTGAGAAATAATCACTCGTTCACACCATACTTCTCCATCAAGAACTCTAATTTTTCTGTTAAGCCTTTCATCTCATACTCTATATAGAGTTTTCTTAAAGTCGTGTCAAACAGATACTGGTATGCGATGCTGGTTGTTATCTGCCTGAGTGATTTAGGATTAATACTTTCTGGAAGTTGCCGGTCTTTAGGAGGCTTTTTCTCAGCAAAACGTTCTAGCTTTGCTTCTAAAGGCTCATCAACAGCTTCTTCTTTCCTCACAATCCTCCAAAACCGCCTGGAATTAGTCATGTCCAGCCAAGGAATAATCTCCGGCTCTTTTACAGGAGACAAGTCATGACTAACCTGCTTATACAAGTAAAACTGAGTGACTAGAACTAGACTGTTTGGAAATGTTTCTTTAGACTTGGCATAAGACATGCCTTTAGGATTCTCTGAATTCCTTACAAGAGAATACACGCCCCTATACTCATCTTTCCAACCAAATTCTTCCAGAGGCTCCCAAACCTCGCGAACAGTTCCAATCCACTCCCACAGCCGATGAACATACTCAACAGGATTGCCATCATAGAACTCATTAATAGTTCGCTGCATAATAAAACCTGTGTGCAAGTCCATCTCTTCTGATTCAGATAACATAGAACTTCGAAAATAGGGAGAATATTTAAAGTTACTTCTTACTGTACATCTGCCTGATTTCCTTAACAGTTGTCGCCTGTTCAGGACTTTTCTCAGGCAAATTTTTAAAAAATTTGATTAAAGCGCTCTTTGTTCGTTCTCGAGAAGCAATCTATGAGATATTTGCTCACGCAAATATGGACTCAACTCTTCTCTCGTCCTCACAATGCCGCGCAGAACTATTTCTTATACATCTGCCTGATTTCCTTAACAGTTGTCGCCTGTTCAGGATTCTTCTCTGGCCTGTATCTTAGAAATCTAGGGAATCTTAACGCCAACCCATCTGCAGTGTGAATTGGGCTCTTGGTTATTTCTGCACCCAAAACTTCGACCACTACAGCAGGAGTAAACCAGATGTCTGGTTTCATCGCTTTCTTGGCATGCACTAAAGGATGCTTTTTCTTAAGTTCGTATCTCTTGAATTTCTTAGGCAGATTATCCAGCTGCTCATCTGTAAAACCAGAACCAAGCTTTGTGAAAGTATCATAGCTGTTTTTCGTTTTATTATAAACAGCACATAATAAAGAGCCATAAGAGCCTGCTCTCCTGCCCCTGCCTTTGAAAGCACCAACAACAACCAAGTCAAAAGTATCTGCCATACCTTTCATATACTCCTTCTTCCATTTGATCCATAACCAGCCTCTGGTACCTGCTTTATAGACAGAGCCTTTTCCACAGGACTTAACCATTATTCCTTCTGCACCATGCTTCACCATCTTGTCAAAGAACTTCTGAATCTCTTTCAAATCATTTGTCACAATCCTGTTAGCCAACTTCAGGCCTTTTGTTTTTTTCTTAATAGCTTTTCTCAGTGCCTTGTGCCTTTCAGGATAATCTTTCTGCACGTAAGACTTGCCATCTAAATACAGCAAATCAAATAAGAATAAACAAACAGGAATTTTCTTGATATATTTCTCAATATCATATTTTCTTCTTCTTTGCATCAAGGTTTGGAAAGGCAATAGTTTTCCATTTTTGTCAACTGCACAGCACTCTCCTTCGATTATGCAGCTCTTGCATTTCACACACTTTTTAATCTCAGCAACAACATCTGGAAATTGAGAAGTAATATCATCCATTCTTCTGCTGTAAATCTTTATCTTTTTTCCTTTGATGTGAACCTGCATCCTTTCTCCATCATACTTCTCCTCAACAGCCATGTCGCCTTTAATCTTATCAAGAATCTCCTGAATACTCTTAACACGTTGAGCAAGCATCATCTGTATCGGCACACCAACTTTGACATTAATCTTATCAAGGCCTTTCAGACCTTTTGCAGCAACTGTCTCTGCAATCAAGCAGACATCAGGACAGATGTGATAAGCATGCTCTACTTTTGGCTTGTTTTTCTTGGTTCCAGTAAACGCAATTGACAAAGAATCAAGAAGTGTCTGGTCACTAGCACCCAATCTTAAAGTTCCAAGAACTAATCTTGCAATATATTTTGCTTCAAGAGCAGATGCACTTTTGAATAGTTCTGCTAAAATTCTTATTTTCCTTTCCTGACTTCCTGCACCAGAAACTTCTGCAATCTTATGGAGGTTATCATAAACTTCCTTGACAGAAAGAGATTTCCTCTTCCTTCCACAAAGTTCTGCAGCAGCAAGACCAACATCACCTTTTTGCTTGAACACTTTGTTAACATCTTCTGAACCAGAAGCAAGAGCAATAGACTTAAGGACCATCTTATCAGCCATGCCAATCACAACATCTTCATACTCAGAAGCAATGCGGCCAGTTGTCATGTAAGCCGCCATGCAAATCTCTGACTTAGGAACTGTCTTGAAAAAACCAGAAAGAATCTCGCGCATCTTGTTTCCAGAACTGATTTTCTCAAGTTTTGCAAAAACATCAGCCAGTTTTGAAAATTGCATTTTAAAACTTCCTTCCAACCACAAAAAACTTTCTTATGTGAGTCAGATTCTTTAACTCTTTCTTTACTTTGCTAACTTTAATGTCAGCATAACGATACTGCATTGTAACCTTAGCATCAACCACAGTGCCAAGATCATAAAACTTCTTGGAAAGATGAGTATAGATGTAATTGTGGCCTTCATATTTTTTCTTTGCAATCACAGAATACTCTAAAATACTTTTCGCAGGCCAGATGGATTTTCCATTGACAAAAATATCTGAAGGAGTATCAACAATCAAGTCTGTCTTATAAACTTTCTTAGAAGAAAACTTCTTATAAAAATGCGGGGCAAACTTTTTCACAGCATTCTTGTATTTAATATTTAGCTTAGCAGTCTTTTTACAAGAAGAATTGCAGGGAGTGTGCATAACAAAAGGATATTTTCTCACAGAATCATGCAACCGCTTATAATATTTATTGTAAGTAAACTTTTTCTTCAAATAATCAAGGTCCTGTTCTTTGGTGTATTCCTTGATACAGCACTGCGGGTAATCATACAATTTTCCACCCAACTTGTCTGCTTTATTATGCTTCTGCTTTCTTATTGCAGTAACATAACTCTTAAACATCTTCAGTTCTTTTTTGCTCTTAAACAAATCATAACCAATCCAGACGCCCTGAATTTTCCAGTGAATCTTGTTCTTCACAATCCTGTCAATGACTTCATAAGAACGCATCCTGCTTTCAACAAAAACAACACCCAGGTCCTTGAGCCTTTTCTCAAAACGAAATTTTTCAGAAAGATTCTTTGGGTCAATCTTCAGGATGACATAAGTTGCAGGCTTAATGCCAGCAGCAAAAAGAATAAGCTTAAGCCTTTCATAATCATCAAAACCTTTAGCTATCTCAGCAAATCTTATCAGGGCTTGCTTTGGCATGATTCACCTCTTTAAGAAGAAAGTACACTATTTAGTATAAATAAGTTACGATATAATAAAAGAAAAAGAAGAAATCTGAAAAGATTTCTAAATTCACAGAACTAAAGATTCTGTGAAAGATAAATTTTCTTTAGTATACGCAGTTTATCCTTGCGGTAACTAGCTCGTCATTAGCAGCAAACTTTTCACTAAGCGCATCTTCATAAGCTTCTTTTGCCTTAGCTACTTCTTCTCTTGCATCATCGATTTCATCTTCATCTTCTGCATCGATTGCATCATCAAGATCGTCTCTAGCATCATCGTAAGCTTTCTTCTTAGCTGCGACTTCTGCTTCGGCATCGTCAAGCTTTTTTTGCGCTGCATCAACAAGCGGCTGGCATGTTTGTTGAGCCTGTATCTTCTGTTGTTCTGCCAGATACGGTATACTGTAGCCAATTTTATCGCTGGAAATCCCTTCTGCTGCAGAAGTATCATCGCTCTGCATTTGAGCAAGCATGTCTTTTGCAGAGATATCATCCTCTTCATCATCTGCTTGCGGTATTTCTACAATCTTTGTATCTGTTTTCTCTACATGATTAACTGTGCCCACAACCTGACCAGTGGGTATTGTCTTTGCTGTGATTGCAGGGTCTCCAGAACCAACTGCATAATAAATCACAGGCACTCCAACAGCCAAAATAACTACCACAATTATTGCAGTTATTAGTACAGCTTTCATAAAAAGCCTAAAGTGGGAGGAAGTATATAAAGTTATCGACACTTGAGAATAGCGATGACTAGCCTAAACTTTTGCATTATAAATATATACAAATAGGCAAAAGTTTAGTCAGGTTAACTTTTGCGCATTACCCTAATCTAAAGACGCAAAAGCTAACCAAGCATAACATTTATAAACCCCTCGCTGTTTCCAGAGCTTAACATGGGTGTATATCAAAAGATTAGAGAGCTCTGGAAAAAACCAAAACAGGGCCTTGGGGATAAATGGCAGAAAAGGCTTATGCAGTTCAGGAGAGAGCCTGTAACAGTTAAGATAGCTAAACCTACAAGGCTTGACAAGGCAAGAGCACTTGGATACAAAGCAAAACAAGGAATAATAGTTGTAAGACAGAGAGTATTACGGGGCGGCCACACAAAACCAAAAAGATACGGCGGAAGAAGATCAAAACACGCAAGCCAGAGGCTTAACCTAAGAAAAAATTACAAATTAATAGCAGAAGAGAGGGCAAGCAAGAAGTATCCGAATTGTGAAGTTCTTAATTCATATCAAGTTGCAAAAGACGGCAAGCACTTTTGGTATGAAATAATACTAGTAGACAAAAAACATCCTGCAATAGCAAAGGACAAAAACCTTGGATGGATTTCTAAAAAACAGCATACACGCAGGGTTCATAGAGGCTTGACAAGCGCAGGTAAGAAAATTCGCGGCCTAAGGCACAAAGGAAAAGGTGCTGAAAAAGCCAGGCCAAGCAGAAGAGCCAGGAAAAGACTGCAGTAAGATTTTTCTTAGCAGTCTTGCCAATTTTGAGGTGGTGTACTGATGGCTAAAAAGAAAAAAGCCAAGAAAAAAACAAAGTCCAAAGCCAAGAAGAGAACCAAAAAAAAGAAGACAAAGAAAAAGACAGGCCCAAGAAAAACACGCGAGACAAAAAAAGGATATAAAGTGGTGCAAAAGGCAGAGCTAGCCTTGCTGGAACTTCCAATTGATGATGAGGAAGAAGACAAAAAAACAAAAGAGGCCTCTGATGAAGAAAGATACATGGAAGAGTTCAGGCGCTATATTGATGAAGACGAGATGGAAGAAGAAGACATCGGCGAAGCAGATCAGTCTGAAACATGGGGAGAGGATGAATAATCTCTTTTTCTTTTTTAATCACCGTCTATAGACGAAAAACCAATGGAAGTGTCTTTCACTACTTTCAAATACTAACTTAACGAAAGCTTTATATATCATTCACTTCTTATGGAATAATCAAGGGGGATTAATAGTGCCAAGTTATATAAAGAGAGTATTAGGCAAAGCAGCAGGGATTGCTTCAGCAGTGACATTCGGACTTCTTTCATATACAGCAACACCTGCAAATGCAGAAGAAACCCCTAAAAAAATAGAAGACCCAAACTTGGTCAGGATTGTTGCAGACAGTTATAGTAACCTTCCAAGAGGAAAAGAGACAGACGAGCAGATAATGCGATTAATGCTTGGGGCTTGCCAAGATCCTGCACTCTCACAAGATGATTTCAGATACATATTCTCCAACTTATCCAAAAGAATAAGTGATCCAGAAAAGAAGAAAGAATTTGCAGCTATCGGAACAGCATATGCTGGTGCTAAACAACAAGAAGCTTTAGCAGCGCTTGCATACACGCGCGATCGAACCAGTGCACGGCAAAAAAAAGGAAAAGAAGAAGCAAGAGCACTTATTTCTGCAATAAAAACATATTATTCAACACTTAAAAAGATAGAGTCACAAATTGAAGGGACGCAGTATGCCCAAAGAATGCTAGAGCTGGCACAAGAAGGATTAGCACAAGCAAAAAAATATCCTTCTTTAATTGAAGGAAAATCTTGCAGGCATTTGGTCACTGAGGCAAAAAAAGCAGTTGCACAAGCACAAGAAGAAGAACACTTATTCTCACAAATGCTTCAATGTGATTCAGCAATAGAAACTGCATTTAAAGGTTTAGAAGAATCAAGAACAGCCCAAGGAAAAATCAACTGGTACACCAGGATAATAAATACATTAAGACAAGCAGAAGAAATATTCCCTGAAACTGAAGAATTCAGCCCCTTAATATCGCATGTTGAGCAAAAAATCAAACAATTACAGCAGCAGGCAAAACCGCCTGAAGAAACACCTGCATCAGGAGAAAAAGACAAGCCAGAAACACCACCGCCTCCTGCAGATGAAGGAAGAGGAGAGAAAGACAAGCCTGAAACACCGCCTCATGGAAGACAGCAAGATGGATCTACTGGCGGAGGTGCAGTAACCCCACAAGGCAAAAAAACAGGCACAGGAACAACACTGGCTGATGTACTAGAGGGTGCACTAGGAAAAAGATACCAAACAGCACTGGAATACAGGCAAGGCATGTTATTTGAGGATATAGAAGGAAACAGGGAAAGCCTGCACGGCACACTGGGAAGCGTGCTTGAACTTGCATTACTAAGAGAATACCTAAGCAGAAGAAACCCTGCAGACAACAAGTCAACAGACCTAAACTTGTCAGGCTTTCTTGAGCTAAGCCCACTGATAATCCTTGGTGCTGAAAATGATTATTTTCAAAATCCTGAATTACTGCAAATAGGAGCAATGGCAGAGAGCCTGCGAAACAAGGAATGGGTGTTTCTGGACGATCTTCCAGTAAGCGATACACCTACTGAAACAGAAACAAAAGACTCAAACATCCGCAATTTCATAACAAGCGAATTTTTCTCAGCATGGCTGAGCAGCTACCTAAGAAACTCAGTACTGCCATTGAGAATACGCGCAGCAGGCGCCTGGCAGTCAGTAGAGATGCTAACAGAAGAAGACAGCCTGACACACCATGAAAACCACACAGACCCTAATGCAAGCTATGATGCAACAGGAGAAACAAGAGACAGGCAAGACCTATACAGAAAACAAAGCATATCAGCACTGCTTGCAGTTCCACTAGAATTTTTGCTAGGCGATAAAATCAAAGGATCAATAGGCGTAAGCTGGGATTATATCACAGAAGACGCATTCATGCTAAGCGGAGACGGATCAACCTGGACAAGAAACACTCATATCATAAACAAGCCAGGAATAAGAGCAGACCTATATGTAAATGATGATTTTGGAATTGCATTGACATTCCTGCAAGACCTTGAAAAAGACAAGGAAGCAGGAGAAGAGACACCAAAAGCAAAAACATACAGGGGACAAGCAGCACTCGCACTTAACATAGGCACAATAACAGATGAAAATGGCAATGACTTGTTCAAGGCAATGCTATTCGGCCACGGCTGGATACAAGGCTATCAAGGAGACGTGAAATACGGCGGAGGCGCAGGAGCGCTTCTAGGAAGCGCAGTAATAAGAGACCTGTCCAGCATTGTACAATTAATGTATGACAAAGACTCACGAAAAACAGGCTCAAGAATAGAACTAAGTGATGAAATGCAGTCCTTTTTAGAAAGAAAAGGCTTCAACAACATACCAGTAGGAGTAATAGACGGCAAAAATGACTACGGATTTGCAGTATTATTATACGGCGGAGTAGGAAAAGCGCCAGGCATGCACGGAAGGACAGTAACAGAAAGGTTCGGGGAAATTTCAGCAATACTGGACACGCCGCGCGCTGCATTAATCTTATCAGGATATTACGCTGACCTAGCTTTGGAAAGACAGTGGGGAATCAGATTAAGAACAGACATCAAAAGAGGACTACTCAGAGGATTTGCAGGGGCGATTGAATTCAACCAAAGCAGGCATTTAGCAACAGATGACCTTGAAAGAGAGATAGCATTAGCTTTAGAGGTTCCATTTGGCGCAGAAGAAAAATAAAAAATGAATAAAATGAAGTTAATAAAATTACTGCCCTTTATGCTATTATTATTAGTCAGTGCCAGCTTTGCAGCAGCACAAGTGCCAGATCCAGCACCAAGCGTGGGAATAACAGCACAACCAGGAACACTGGTCTGGAACTCTGTAACAGTAAGAGTGAGCGCAATAGACAGCTGGCCAAGCCCGGGAATCTCGCACATAGACTTTTATGTCAATGGAAACTACACAGCAACACACAACTGCGGATTTGCAGCACAATGCATTTATACAACATCCCGACTTTCTGGCATACAAAAAAACGAATCCTATCATGCAATAGTATATGACAGAAGCAATACAGTACAGACACAAACATTAAATGTGACATTCAAGGGGCCAAACAGACCGCCAGACCTAAGTGCTTTGCCTAATGCTTTAATAAATGAAGACTCTGGCATGAATACAAATTTAATTGACCTGCATGCAAATGTAACAGATGACTGGACAGCACCAGCAAATTTGACTTATACGATTGTAGGCCAATCAAACACCACAGTAGCAAACTGCTCAATAACAGGCAACCAATATATTGACTGCACAACTGTAACACCAGATGCGTTTGGAACAAGCGTGATAACAATAACTGCATCTGACGGCCACTTGACAGGAACAGGAAAGTTCACTTTAACTGTAGCACCTGTAAATGACGCGCCTGTTTTTAACACAACAATACCAGCAATAACATTTGCAGAAGATACAAGCTATGTGTTCAACATATCTGATTATTTTTATGATATAGACAATAAGCCAGCATATATCACATACAAGAACTCAACAGTTCCTAACATGACAATCTCATATCAGTTTGACCTTGGTGACAATAAAACAGAAGCAGTACTGGTGCCTGCAGCAGATTTTAACGGAGTGTTAACTGTTAATTTCACAGCATTTGACGGACAGAACTATTCAGCACCAAGCAATAATGTAGTAATCACGATAACACCTGTCAATGATGATCCATTCTTTACATCAGGAACACCTCCTGCAGGCGCATGGGTTAACCTGCCATACAGCTTTCAATTCACAGCAGGAGACGTGGATACAGGAGACGTGCTGACATTCTATGACAATACTTCCTTATTTGACATTGATTCAGGCTCTGGATGGGTAAACTTCACGCCAGCAAACACAAGCATGAACAGTATTCTTATAACAGTATGTGATGATTCAGGAGCAGCAAATAATTGCAGCAACAAGTCTATTGTCTTAAATGTATATAATCACCCGCCAATCAGCTTCAGCAACATGCATGTAAGCCCTGCATCACCAGCAACATACCTGCAAAACAGCGGAAATGCCACTTCAATATACTTCCAGATAACTGCACAAGCCACAACAAATTCATCAATACCATTAACACAAAACGCAACTGTTGATAAAGTGTGGATAGATTTTGCAGGACAAAACAGGTCAACAACACACGTAGCACCTTCATATGATTATTATGCAGTCTTCAACTGGCCTGCAGCAGGAAACTACACTTATAGATGGCATGCAAATTACACAAACGGCCTGCAATACAGCACGCCTTGGCATAATTATACAATAGACAAGGCAAATCCTTACTTGTCCTTTATGGTGCCAGTGCGGCCTAATGGCATACCGTATGGAACTCCTGCGAATGTCAGCTGCAGTGCAAACACAACACAAGTAACACCAATATTGATGAGAAACGGAACAATTGTTGCAAACCCAGACATTTCTATACTGGGAGCAGGAACATATACCTATTTTTGTTATGTAAACGCAACACAAAATTATACTGCACAAAATATATCAACAAATTTTACCATAGTTCCAGCACAAGTAAATGTAACTTTATCATTACAGACGCCATTAACATATGGAACAGCAGCAAATGTAAGCTGCAATGCAACTCCATCAGGCGTTACGCCTACTTTGACAAGAAATGGAGCAGCACTTCCAGGATTGACAGATAATTCCATATTAAATGCAGGAAATTACACATATGTATGCTATTATAACACAACACAAAATTACACAGGGGATAATGAATCACAAGTTCTGATTGTAAATCCAGTGCAGGCAGTGATTAACTTGACCTTGAATGGAACAAACGGCAACATAAATGTTCCAGCAAACACCACAATAATAGTAAATGCAAGCACAAACGTGCCAAATGCAACACTAAACTGGTATTTTAACAGAACCTTAATGGGAACAATACCTCCTGCCTGGAACCTCGGGCCAATACCTGCAGGAGCACACAATGTCACAGCAACTTATGCAGGAACACCAAATTATTTGGCAGCATCTGCAACACACTGGATATTTGTGGCAATGCCTCCAATGAAAATGAGTTTTAACCCAGCATTAGGCTCTACAATAAACACATCATTCACACTAAGCTTTGCAACAACATATAACACAAGCTGCAGATGGTCCTTGAATGATTCAGCATACGCAAACATGACAAATGACTTCACAACAACAGGACAGCTGACACACTCAGGAACAATAAGCGGACTGAACCTAGGAGCAGACACAGTACATGTTGCTTGTGTAGGTGATACAACCATAAATAATACTTACTTGAACTACACTGTGCAGAATATCATAGAACAGGGAAGCGCACTCACAAACGGAGCAAAAGCAAATCATTCAATACTATACGGAACATCCTTGAACAACAGCACACTGCAGAGTGTTAATGCAACAAATTCTGTAATAAATGGATCAATATTGACAAAATGTGTTGTAATAAACTCCACTGTTAAAAATTATCAAGGAACAAATTGTACAATACTTAACTCTTTTGTAGACCCGCCAAATCCAGGAAGTGACCTGACCGGCAGCACAATAACAGGAAACAGCCAGGTAATGAACTCAAATGTAACATACTCTTTTGTTGATGACTATTCATCTATAGATATTTCAAATGTGGATCACTCAAATTTAACTGATCATTCAAACATAGATAATTCCACAGTATCATACTGCAGTCTTGATCAAGGCTCTATCTGGGATTCAACCTGCACAAATTCAAAAATTGATGATGCTGACGTAAGAAGATTTTCAAACGTCCAGAATTCAAATATCACAAATGGTGCATATGTCTTTGCTTCAGCAGTCACAGGCTCAACAATAACAGGAGCAAATTCATCTGTTCAATATTCAACAATAACCAATTCACACATAGATGACTCTCCACTTTACAATGTAACTGTAACAAATGCAAACATAACAAACAAAGTGATTTATTCAGGAGTAATCACACAAGGTAACATAACATACAATGCAACAGCAAGCGGAGCAGCAAATGTTTCTGATGTAATAAACCTTGCACCAACAGCATCCTTTACATTCACGCCAAGCAGCAGACAAGTAAACCAGGCATTTACTTTTGATGCATCTAGCTCAACAGACCCAAACATAGGAGGGCCATTAAATGATTCAATAGTCTCATACTTCTGGAACTTCGGTGATGGAACAACTATTACAACCACAAATACAACAGTAACACATGCATATTCAACAACAGGGTATCAATTCGCATCCTTGACTGTCACAGATTCATACGGCGCAACTGATTATACATACACAACAAGCATACAAGTAACAAGCGCTGGAGGCGGTGGAGGCACAACTGTCCGCCGTACTGGCGGCGGAGGTGGAGGGGGCGGAAGCTCTTTCTACGCAAGAACATGGAAAATAAACCTTGATGAAAGAAGCCCTGAAATAAGAACACTGAACAGGCTAGATAACGCAGTGATAACACTGAATAATTTAACTTACACATTAAGAATGGACGGCATAGACAGAGGACATGTGAATTTCACGCTTCATGATGTACCATACTCCTTGATAAATTATGAAATAAAGGCAATAGACCTTGACAATGACGGAATGTCTGAAATAAGAATAATAATCATGAATAACTATTACACAAGAGCACAGATGAGATTTGACAAGTTTGAGCAGCCAATGGGCACAGGAACATCTGTAGTGCCATTTGCAAACATAAGCATCAGTGACGGCGGTTTAACACAAGACACTGCACAAGATGAAACACAAGATGAAGTGCAAGACAGCAAAATAAAGCAAACAATAACAAATGAACAAAATGCCACAAACCAAATAACTGGCGGAGCAACAACAAGCTGGCTGGACAGCATACCAAAAGACAGCCAAGCAATTGGAATAGGAATAACAGTCGGCGTTGTGGTTGTAGGATTGATAATTTACTTCTTGGCAACAATGTTTTTTATTTAATCTTCAAAAGTATTCCACTCACCTAATTCTGCAGTTTCTGCGAATTTCTTAAGAATTAGCAGGTAAATGTGATTTTCTGGGATTAGTTCTAAAGGAATTGTTTCTCTGGGCTGCCTTCCTTCTGCCCATTCCTTGATTTTGGGGCCTAACTCAATCGCGTATTTTAACAATTTTGGGAGAATAACCTGCAGTTCAATCCTGCTTTTCCTATAAGCTGCCCTTAACTTATCACTCATGTACTCCCTGAATATAGCTTCATACGTGAACATCAAGTCTTTAGGATCGCTTTTAGCAATGTGAAATGCAATATCCAGACTTTCCAAGATATCATCTACAGTAATATCTGCATGCTTCCCAGAATCCAATAACGGGCGGTATTGTTTTAGTGCTTCCTCTTCTTCTGTAGTTAAGTAATTCATGGATTAGATTAAGAACAACGTATTAAAATAGGTTTGCTCGAATTGGATTGAGTAATAACGCCTGAAAACCCTGAATTCAAAGGTTTTAGAGCTTTATATTTGTCACTAATGAGTGGTTAATAACCGAAAGCTTTATAAAGGGGTAGTGCTTATATTGAGGATATAAAGGGTGGTAAATATTGCATGGAAACGCGTAGTTTGAATGACTGGATTGAGGATAAAGGGCCGGACATACTTCTATGGGGTGATTTGGTTATTCCTGGAGAGCAGGAGTCAGATTGGCTTACCAGTCTTGCAGGAATAGAGAAATTTAATCACTTGGAGAAGCTTGTTATGCATAATGAGCAAAATATTATCAGGAAAAGTAATCATTCGAGGAAATACGCCACATATCAAAGTCGAGGTCTTTCGAACTCCGCAGCTAAAATATCTGATTTCACACCGCTTGCATCTGAGAATTTGCAGGAAACTCTGCAATCATTAGAGCTTGGTGTTGACTGCAAACTGGCAAATTTAGTTTTTTTAGAAAATTACAAGAATCTAAAATCTCTGGATTTGAGCCGTTCTGAAGTGGCTGATTTTTCAGCGCTTAATTCATTCCATATAAAACAAACTCTTGAAGAATTATATCTTAGTGCACAGGCTGATATAGATCGTGTTCATTTTCTTAAAAGGTACAAAAGCCTTAAAGTATTGCATTTAGATAATTGCCCTATTTCGCATCCTGAAGGATTAGATTCAGGTGATTTGAAAGATACATTGCAGGAATTGATACTAACTAACACGCGCCTCTATGACTTGCTTTTTTTAAAAGGTTATAAAAATTTAGTACATTTAAACATTGCAAGTTGCGGAAATATCCGCAGATTCACAGGCCTGGATGATGATTCACTTAAACAAACAGTAGAAATACTTGATATTAATGACTGCGCTGGCTTGAATAATGTTTCCTTCCTTGAGGGATACAAACACCTAAAGATTTTGGATATATCCAGTTGCGCAAGTCTTGAAGATTTTTCTGGCTTGAATTCTGAATCTTTAAAAGAGACGTTAGAAGAACTAGACTTAAGCCATAATACTGGTCTGCGAGACGTGTCTTTTTTAACAGGCTACAAAAAGCTGAGGATTATTAATGCTGAAGACTGTGGATTTACTGTAGACAGTTCTAATCCTTTGTCTCCTTCTGTTGAGCAAAGCCGAATTGATTTTTCTGGCCTGGCTTCTGAATCGATTAAGGCTACAGTTCAAAGCTTAAACCTTAACAGTACTATTTTAAGGGACACTTCTTTTTTAGATGATTACAAACAACTTGAAATACTTCAACTTGGCAATTGCAGTATTGAGAATTTTTCTGGATTAGATTCGCTAACTGTGAAGGAAACACTAAGACATTTGGATATTTCAAGCAGTAAGGCACTAGAAGATGTTAATTTTCTCAGAGATTATCAAAATTTAAGAGTTTTGATTATGCCCCTGTGCGGCAATATTAAGAATTACTCTGGTTTAGGTTCTGATTCATTGAGTGTAACTCTGAAATATATTGATTTGCGAAATAATCATAAGTTTGGAAATAAAGAACTCTCATTGCTAAAAACTTATCAAAATCTTGAAGAAATTGATTTAGTTGAAACGCCTGTAACAGATATTTCAGACTTGCCAGATTACGAGTTTGCTAAGAATGGAAGTCTAAAGAAAATAAGGCTGCCCGATTCTATTAATTGGACTCTTATTAAGAACGGCAAGTATGCTAATACAGAAGCAGTCAGAAAACTAAAGGCGCGTGGTATACATGTAGATATTTCTGGCAGTTTTCCTTACTCTCAGCAAATGCCTTCTGAGGAAGATTTGATTCGTGATCTTCTAACAAAAGCAGGTTTTGAAAATGAAACTCTTGTGGCTAAGATTAAAGAATATGATGCAAGTAATGAATTAAAAGGAGGTTTCAGCTCTGGCATTGTTCTTGCATCAAACGGTGTTGTGGTTAAAGTTGCTAGGAAGGATATTTGCCAAAACGAAAAAAGGATTTATGACTTAGAACTTAATGCAATGCGTGCATTCATGCCAGAATTGAAAGAATATCTGGAATTAGATAATATAGGTGTAATGGTTTTGAGCAATACTGCACAGGGACAATCGGCTTTGGTAAAATCTGGATTTTGTAAGAATCCTGTGCTGCATAATTTATATTTGATGGGCATATTCCATAAGGAAGCGACAGAAGCACTTAAAGAATCCGGAAAAGAGAAAGGTATTGTCTTGCCTGGTTTGATTTATCAGACTTTACAAGGCGAGCCGCATTACGAATCTTTGAGAAATCCTTTATCTAGTTTTAGTAGGAGCGAATTAAGAAGATTTCGTCAAAATATGCCTTCTAAAAACTTAGTTAAGGAGCTCGGAAGGAGAATAGAAGAAACAGAGCTATATCTGCGTGAGCAAGGTGATTGTGTTGTTCATGGAGATTGGAAACTAGAGAATACTAAGAATGGATATGTTCTGGACTTTGGAGTCAGTCATCTAGGAAAAGAGATTGAAGATATCAGTTATTTCTTATCGCATATAGATTTACAACTGAATTCAGATACTAGGCGGCAATATCTTTGTGAATATATCCGGCTGCGCAGTGAGCATGATGAAGAATTTGCTGCAGATTCAAGGAAACATGAAGAGATGCATAAATATTTTGAACCTGTTCGTTTGCTGCAATTATCTATTTTCGCAGGAGTTCGTAGAAAGAGAGAACAAACACAAAAAAATGAGGCAATACGACAATATTATTTGAATGAATTAAACTGAACAATAAACTCTAATTTTCTTTGTCTAATTTAATTGCAATTACTGCCTTTACTGCACCATTTAACAGTTCAACCAAACATTTGAGATTTGAAACAATGATTAATTCTGAAGGATTTGCTGATGCAATCTTTTGATTTGCTTTTTTGACTTTACTTCGTAAAATATCCAATTTATTAATGTTGTTATACTCGCATTTGTTGTAACAAGTTCTAAATAATTTAATATATTCTGTTGCATCTTCCATTAATTTGATGCCTGATTTACTTATTTTTTTATTATGGCGCTGTGTATGTTTGTAGCCGTATCTTATGAAATCTGTTGCTTTATCTAAATAATTTAGAACCAAGATTGTGTTCACAATTTCGCTTTTTGATTTAGAGGCATCATCCATTAAAATCCTATTTGCCAAAGCAATTTGTTTTGCTATGGAGTCATGTCTTGGTTCTCTGGCATTTAAATCTGCAAAATCGCCGGTTTTTATGTCTTCTATCAACCGCAATAAATATTCTTCAATAAGAAAGAATACCCGGGATATTATAATATCCAATTTACTCAATTTTTCTGATATGTCTCCCAGCATTATCCTCTCATTTGATTGGCTGAATATCTGGAATGTAGGCAATCTTCCCACAAGACGGTCTATTGCTCTGAAAATATCTATTTCTTCTCCTGTAACAGAATCTTGTATTGTTTTTTTAGAAAACGTGAGTTTTATGGAATCATAACTTTCTTCATAGCATGCAATCAGCAGTTTGGCTAATGTAAAATAATCAAGATTATCCATATCAATATGAATTTCTTTCTTTTTCTTTGCAAACTGCCCTTTAATTATTGAAAGCGTATTATTTTCTTCTACTACATCTAGCTCATCTCCTGGCTTGATATTGTGAAGCTTGGCCCATTTGCTAGGCAAGCTTACTGTAAGGGTGTTTATGCCCACCCTATTGACTTTTCGCTTCATATTCTGCTATCACAGCGCGTCATATAAATAGTTTTCGGTTTGTAATTACTATAATTGCTATAATAATTATAATTGCTGAAACTATATATATTTCTTCCGACATATATGGATATTATCCGAGACATTCGGGGAGGCAAATCAAAATGACAAAAGAAAATGAAAATCAACCAGACGATGACAAATTACCAAAGATAAATCTGGCTGAACTAAGAGAAAAGAAAAGACAAATCTTGCAGAGAAACTATGCTCAGAACAATGCCCAGAATGGAGACTCTGGCAAGCCAATAGATTTGTCTGAAATAAGACAAAAGAAAAGACAAATACAGAAACAAAAGGAACTTGAAGAGGAAATAGTGCTGCCTTTTACAGTGCCAAGGCCAGAAGATGAGGAAGAACAAACACTGCCCTTTTCAATCGACCGAGAAGCAGAAGAGGAAATAGTGCTGCCTTTTACAGTGCCAATGAAAGAAGAGGAGGAAGAAGGGGTATTACCTTTTGCAATAGGATATAAACAACCAGAAGGCGAAGCAGAGAGACTGGATGAAGTATTAGGCAAGGACCAAAGAATCGCACAATATGGAATAACAAGCAAAGAACTGCGATCCAGGTCTGTTGTGCTGGAGTTTCAGACATCTGATGGAAAAGACGAAGTTTACTCCTGGACTGCTGCAGCTGAAAAAGACTATGCACTGCTTGAGCAGATGTCCTGCTTTGAGGCAGTAGGATACATCCTGGCAAGAGCTCCTTTGAAAAAAGCAGACGGCACACTCCCAGATACAGAAGGCAAAGAGAGGTTAAGACTGGAAAAATCATTGCTGGAAGGAGATTTTGGAATAACAACAGAAGATTCTGGTGCACTGCTTCCTGAAGGCAAGGGCAAGTATACTGTTGGCGGAAGACCAAGCCCAGATGAAAGACAGAGGCCTTTACTGGAATATCTGAGGTCTGGAAAAGACAGCAAAGGCAGAGATGTATGGCATCAAAGATTTGGTGTTTGCCTTCCTTTCAGCCTTGATGACATAGCCAAGGAATAAGAAAGGTTTTGGAAATGATCTCAGAAAAAGACCTGCAGATTGTCAAGCAGCTACGGCAGAATGCAAGAACTAACCTTGCTAGTATTGCATCTGCCACAAACACCCCTAAATCGACTGTGTTTGACAGGATTGGAAAACTGGAAGAAGACGTGATAAAGAAGCACGCAAGCATTGTGGATTTCAAAAAACTAGGGTATCATGCAAGATATGTATTCCTGATCCGAGTAAAACCCGATTGCAGGGAAAGCTTGAGAGAATTTCTCTCAAGCCAACCTTGCGTAAACAATTTGCATATAACAAACAGTGATTTTGATTTTCTTTTTGAAGCTATCTTTAAGGATAACAAAGAAATGAATGATTTTAAATCAGAATTGGATTCAAATTTTCCAATTACTCAAATCAGGCAACATGAATTGATAGAGGACCTGTACAGAGAACAATTTCGCGGAGGCAACATCTAATGGAGCTAAAATCTGATGATTATTTGGAAGATGGAAAAATAAAGATAATCGAAGAAATCGGCAGAGGCGGTAATGGTGTGGTGTATAAAGCAGAACAAGTAGGTTTTGATAGATATATTACTATTAAATTGAATACCGGCGGCCGCAAAGATTTCGCAGATAATACTGCGATGCAAGGAATGCTTTCTGATTCTTGTTGTCATATTGTAAGAGTATTTAATTTAGGGACAATACAGGATACACAATTTTCTGTAATGGAATATTTACCCAAGAATCTTGAAAATGTATTAAAGCAAAGAAGAATCAGTCCTGCAGAAACCTGTTGGGTTATGCTGGATGTGCTTGATGCAATAAGTTCAGCGCATGAAAAAGGAATAATACATAGGGATATAAAACCATCAAATATTTTGTTGCCAAATGAATATTCTTACTTGACATCGGCAAAGGTGACAGACTTTGGTTTAGCTAAGCTATTAGCACAAGAATCAGATGAACAGAGCACAGAATCTGACCAGCTTTACAGCGGAGACGAGTTAAGCTCAACTTTGAAATTACGCACAAGTGCTGCAGGAACTTTTTGGTACATGGCGCCTGAGCAAAGAGCGGGCAGAATCGATAAGCGATCTGATATTTTTTCTGCAGGTGTGGTTTTGTACCAACTGTTGACAGGAAAATTACCTACCTGCCTCAGACATCCTTCAGAATCTAATCCTGCTATTCCAAAAAAACTGGATAAAATCTGTGCAAAAGCATTAGAGTATTTTCCAGAAGATAGGTATCAAACTGCTGAGAAAATGCGTGAAGACATAAAGGAGGCAGTATTTGCTGAAAGCCTTTGCGCTAAAGTTAAGAAAGGCATAAAATATTTTTTTGATGCAGGCAGAGGTCTTTTTGCGCGCGGTAAATCAGATCCGGCAATACAAAAAGAATTAGCGAGAAAAGAAGCGGCTTATGAACTTTTTTCAGCATTTGATGAGGCTTTTAAAATTTATGCAGATAAAACAGGATTTGGCGCACCTGCAACATCTTTTGATGATATGATAGATACTTATCTCAATTCAGGCAATGCTGGCCAACGAAAGAAAAAAGCAAAAGAAAGATGGATGAAATTTTGGGGGACTATAGTTACTGGATTACATGGGGCAGCTGATAAGAAAAATTAAGGAGCGAGGAAAGAGCTTATTCAAAGATGTTCAAGGCAAAGGCGGGTTCAAAAGACCGCTTAATCCGGCTGATTGGGCAACCTATCAAGAACAAACTGCTGAAGATATGCTCCGTAAGACAGAGGAACTGCTAAAGCAAAATGAAGAATTTGGCGAAGCGCTTGCAAGCGCAGTGCCTGTTGATGAAGAATCCTTGAAAGAGGCAGAAGAAATGGAAAATTCAAAAAAACTTGATGAAATAATTGAACAACAGGTAAAAGAACCTGCAAGCCTTAAAAAAATATGGAACTCTTTTCAAGGCAATGAAATTCAAAAAGAAAAATATATTCATGCAGGATTGCTGCTTGCTGCGTACTGCGCTTTGGACGAAGTCATACATGATGCTGCTAATCCCACTAAATTATTTCATTATGACTTTAATTTTGAAAAAAAAGAAATCATCTTTGAAAAAGCAAAAGGAAAAAACACCAAGAACGGAATAAATATAACTGCGCTGGATGTACTTTTTGCTTCAAACCTTTTAGGAGACCTTCCTGTACTTTTTGAAGGCAGAACAGGTGGCGGGAAGACATTTTGGGCAGAAACATATTTGAATACTTTTTTAGGCAAAGAGAATTATGCTGTTTTTAAATTCAATAATATCAGAACAAATCCTCTTGAAGTAATAACCAAATCTGAATCCTATAACGGCGGATTGCCTATTGATGTGCCAAGAAAAGAACTCATGGATAGATTAGGGGCTTTTTTTGTTGATGAACTGAATCGTGGAGATACCAATGTGCTTTTTGACCTCAGCCAAGGTAGTGTGAACATAGAAGGCAAAAAGTATCCGTTAGGAGTGATTATTCCCCAATTTACAGAAGAAGGGATTGTTTTTGATAAGAACAGAAGAAAATTCTTCTTTATTGGAGCACAGAACCCTCCGCCATCAAAAGACCCCAAATATAATGGCACTGAAGAAATAGATTTTGCCTTGTACAACAGATTCTTTGTGATTGAATTTGAAGATTCTCCAAGATTAACTGGCGCAGCGGTAATGGGCGCGAAACTTCAAGATGCGCTGGATAAGCAATTCACCAAGTCATATGGCAAATATATAAAGAAAATTTTGGATGTCTCTGTTTCAGCGGAGGATATAGAACAGGATAGACTGGCGCATTATGCGTTCATAACAGATGCTGAAAAAACAAAAAGACATATTGTAAAATTTTCACGAGAATTTGCAGATTGCCTTATTTTTATACTTGGCAGTGGCTTGCAGGATGTTGTTAGGGAGGGATGTGAAGACATGACTGCAATTACTGCGTTACTTAAAGACAAATATGAATTAGATCTGCCTAACTTCGAATTTGATTTTGAAAAAGATGAATTAAAGGATTTGACAGAAAACTGCAATGGATATGACTGGACTACAAGAGATGTAGTTTACATTGAGAAATACGCAAGGTTTATATCAACAATAGACGTGCTAAAATCTGCACTTAATGAAGAAAATCCCTTAAAAGCGTTGCTTGATGACAATCAAGCGTATCTTGTTCTGCCAGAGCATATGGCTGCAGCAACGATAATTAATGGGCAATGCCGCGGCACAGATTTATCGGAAGGAGTCAAAGAAGTTTATCAGGAATATATCTCTGTGCTATATAAACACCGAAAAGGTAAATTTACAGAAGGAATAAAACAAGGCATTTTTAAAAACAGCCTAAAAGAAAGCGAAGATACTTATTCAGCAATAAAAAGCATATGCGATGAAATTAATAGAATCTATTATAATTCTGAATCTGAGATAGAAAAACTCATACACTTAAGGCATACAAGAAACCTAATAGAACTGATAGACTTTCTAGAATTGTATGCTGATGAATGTGATAACATAATTAAGGAGCATAGCGATGCTGATGCGCGATTAAGTAAACTGGGTGATTTATACAAGAAGAAAACAGAAAACCCCAACATAAAGCACAAGTATAAAGAGGCTCTTGCAGGGTGGTATTTTGAATGTCTTTAGTAAGCAATGGGCTGGATAATGCAATATTAGAAATTGACCCCCTACTTAGGCAAGGGTTTCCTAAATTCAAGGAAACTGTGATAGAGACAACAAAACCAGCTGTAAAAAACAAAGAGTTATGGCATTTCAGTACAAACAAAAAAAGAATAAGAGCATATTTGTATAAACCCACAGAACTTGCGCAAATATTTCGTAAAGTAAATACTAGATTTTATCGCAGAGCTTATCCAGATGGCCTAAATCTGGAAATGCTTGTTCAAGACAATAAATTATCTCTTCTGTTTCATGAGCAATTTCATAAGCTCTGTCCTGAGACTTCAACTGATGAAAGGAAGATTGATGAAGCGATATACTCTGCAATCAGTAAAGAATGCCAGTACATTCCAGATCATTGGAAACCAAACCTTGTTGCAAATTCACGAAACTGCGTATGGGATTGTATAATAGACCTTTTTCAGTATTATTATATTACTTATGATGCCAAATTCAAGAGAATCCTGTCAGAACAATTAAGACCAGAAAACAGGCTTCCAGAAGGAATAATCCCTTTGTTTGATATTGTTTCAACATTTAAGGAAAAGAAGTGGGATATGGCGTTTTATACTCTTACAAGATTGATGTATGCTTCGTTGTTCTGCAATGACTTTGAAATCCGAAACAGAATTTATTCTTATTTTGCAGACAAAATGGACGAGCAGAACTGCACAGCAGTTGTTTGCAATGCTGTAAAAGGTTTTATTTCAGAGATAGATGATAAAATACTGCGATGGCTGGAAATAAATCGCAATGATTTTAATGAAGAAGTAGACCAGTTTTATAATAATCTTGATTCGCAGTCCAGCGAGAAAATAATAAAGGATTTATTTCAAATTCTTCAGAGAACGCAAACAAGATACGCCGCTGTTGAAGGATTTGTCCGCCCGCTTGCTAGCCACATATCTTTGTATAAACCCTGTGACAGGCCTTTTACAGCGCATAGTTCACAGACATCTGCATTGGACAATCTTATACAATACGCCGAAAATCAAGCTGAGACTATACTTTTTACTGCAAATAGTGGAACCTCCGTGAGTTTTCAGGCAGCTGATGAGTTCTATAAGCAAAACCGCAAGATTGTAAATTTGACAATACCAAAACTAAGTCCTGTCCAGCACATATCTGGTCAGGAAATACAGTGGCGGCAGACAGGCATTCAGAATATCTCTGCAAAAGATGCAGGCAAGTATAACCTGAGACAAATAATTGCTTTTGGAAGACAGATAGGAAAGAAAAATGTAATCATATTGAATAATGGAAAAGGATACAGAATCATAAAATATAAACAAAAAACAAAGAATAAATACGCAACAAGACAAGCAGAACTGGACATAGATATTGTGCGAAATCTGGTATTGCTTGTTGATGCTTCTTCTAGCATGCATCCTTTCAGTTATGTTGGAAGTAAGAGCAAATATGATGCTTTGAACCGCTTTGTGTATGGTATAGTTGAGCCATTAGCAAAATATTGCGGCGGTAAAGACTGTGACATTGTGACTGCAAGATTTTCAGATAAAACAGTGATTCAAGGCCCATGTAATATCCGAGATTTTTATAATACCCTGCATCCTGTAAAAGTTAACATACTTGCAGGGCATGGAGGTTCTACTGAACTTGAAAAAGGAACTTTCAAGAGAATCAACAAAATGCTTGCAAAGGGGAGAACACTGTGGACGCTGATAACAGACGGGGATGTCTTAAGACAGCAAGGACTTAAAGCAGAGATGTATGAGGTACTTAAACAAAAAGACCACAGCATGCTCTATATTGAACTCTATGATGCCTCCTGCTGTGGCCGTAGCCTGAAACATAAAGACCTGACATATTTGCCAATTAAGTCATTTGATGAGATAAATCAAGAGAAAGTCCTGAATTTAATGCTTGAAATTAAAAATAAAACTATTTAAATTGAAATATTTAAACTTAGGACTAAAGCCCTAAAAACCCATCAAGTTCTTCAGCAACCTGGGCAGAGTTTCTGCTTAAGTCACTTTTTTAGCTTGTTTCCAGAGAATTTTAAAATATCTTTTATATGCTTCTGCCATGTCTTTGTCTTTGATCTGTATTATCTTTATTCCAGGATTAAAGGTAATAAGAACTACCTCATCTCCACAGACATTTGTTGCAACCTGTGAATCATACAATTGAGGCAAGCATCTGACTGATGTCAAGCGCAATTTGTTCAAGACCTTTACTCTGTCATGAGCTTCAAAATTATAAATATGCAGCATTTTTATGCCTTTTTTAATTCGTTCCTTATGAAAATTATCTATCCAGTATTTAACTGCTTCAAAACCTTTTTTTGGCACCCCGTATGTTAAGAATGGCTCATCAAATTCAAGAAAATGATAAAATGCGTTTCTTAATGCAGCACTTCCTTTGTAGATGTTTACTACGCTTTCTGATTTGACGAATTGCTGAATCAATCTTATTTGAGGTATTATCTTAGATAATTTTTCTTTTCTAGAATCTATTATATTAAGAAGCAAACTAGGATCTAATGCTTCGTATAGTACTTTCTTATCTATCCTTTTCTTTGAAACAAGACCTTTTTGTTCTAGTTTGTGCAGTACATCATACGTGTTTGCTTTGAATAATTTTGATTCTTTTGATATTCTATACGCAGAAGCAGCCCCGATTTCAGAAAGTGTAAGGTACACGATTGATTCGTTCTTTGACAATCCGATTTCTTGAAGTACATTCTCCATAAAACCAAATAAGCAGTCTTAGTTTATAAAGCTTTCCCTAAAATAGTAGTAGTTGTTACTACCAATATTCGTAAGCAATTGAAGCTACTGACTTTCTTTTTATTGCATAAAAATTCTACTAGTTTTAGAAAATGGGGCTTATCAAGGTCCTAGGAGGAAAACAAAATGACAAAACAAATTGTTGAAGCATTTCCTGATGCATACACTAAAAGTGCGCCTGCGGTATTGAATGATTTGCACCAATATCTTTTGGACAGTATCGAAAACCATCTTGTTGTTACAAGACGCACTTATGGAGGTGATGAAAGATCATTGCTAGTTATAGGCCCAGGACCTCAAGTCCTGCCATTCTCAAGTGATAGAGATCGGTTGAAAGGCATGATGGGCTTGGAAGGTAAAATTGTCCTAATGGACTGCGTTTTTGATGCAGAAAAAATTGGTCAATCAATACAGGGATTAGCTAAAGCAGGATTTTTTGATTCTGGTTATTTTCGCATAGGCACAATAACTGATAGAGAAATCAATCCAGAAACTTTGGATAAAGAAACAATATCCTACCAAAAAGGAGATTTGAGGAAAAATCTGATGTTTCCTGATAAATCCTTTACTTGTGTTGATGCCACATTATCAATACATCATGCAACACCTTTTGAAAAGGATTTAGATAAAATAACGCAAGAGATCTACCGTATACTAAAGCCAGGAGGTTTTTTCCATTTTGGCACAGGTGCAGTTGATATGAAATACTCAGAGAAAAAAATTGATACTGTCGCTAACGATTTAATAGAATTTTACGGAGACTGTATTATTGAAATATCTGATGAGAGAGACAGAAGCAATCCCCGCAGGCTTGAATACAACAGTGGAAACAGCACTATTGAAGTAAGAATAGATGAATATGGAATGCTGCACTTTCCAAGAGAATCTGGTCTTCTTCAGCATTTGCAGGAAAGAAAGTATGCTGTAAGTGAAGAAAATGGTGAGATTGTAGCACCATTAATCAATCCAGATTCTGATGTTGATAGACAAGGAATAGTTGAGCCAGTAAGTAAATACTACGCTGCGATACAATCAAGAGCAGAAGATGGCGAACGACAAGGCATTGTGGATTCAAATTTAATGGCTGCTGTCAAAAAAGCAGCAGAGTTTGAAAAAAATAATGCAGCCAGAGGAATTATAGAATTCTATACAAAAGAAGAACGAATCATAGAAAGTCTTCAGAATGCAGGATTCAAGGATATACAAGTACAGCACCATGCAAGAGGGCCGTTCTATAACATAACAGCAGGTAAGCCATTGCAGAAAAGAATAGCCAAGTCTTCTGAGGCTTATGTTAATTTAGCTGGATAGAACATTTAACCGAATAAAACCCGATTGCAGGGTGGCTTGAGGGACTTACCTCAAGCTATCCTGTATTAATATGATTGACTAAAGCCCTAAAAACTGGTCTAACTCCTCTGCAACCTTTGCAATCTCATCATAGGTTCTTGTAATATCCTGCTTCAAGTCTTCTACAAGAAGCTTCAGATTAGCTTCTCTTAACATATAACCTCTGCCTTTAGAAATAACAATGCCTTTTTCCATCAAAGTGTTGATATGATGAATAACAGTTGCTCTTGTCAAGCCTAGTCTTTGTGCCAGATGGTCACTAGAAATTGGAATGCCTGCTTTTGCAGCTTTCAATAATTCAATGAAAACCCGAAAGCAGGACTTGTCTTTGTCACGGAGGTTGAACAACCCTAAAGAGTTGCCAAACCACTGCAACTCTTCATTTAGGGTTGTCCTTAAAGGCTTCCTAATCTGTAGGATAGTTATTTTCTTTCTGATAATCATATTACTAGCCCAGGTATGATGGGGCTCCAGTTGTTTTTGTGGATGTTTTCTTCTTTTTTGCTGCTTTTTTCTGCTTCTTGGCTGCTTTCTGGATAGCTTTTGGCTGGCTTATCTTGCCAAACTCATCTTCATATTTCTTAAGCACATTAGCAAGTACATCAAGCATCATCTTTGCATGCCAAGGCTCAAGCATTACAACATTATGCTTCAGCAAAAAACTAGGTGCCTTGCCCCTTGGATCTGTTCTTGGTGTAATGCATTTAAAATCTAAAGTAATCTGTGTTGGTGTGAAATTCATGCTTACCTCATGAGCAAAAAACGGGTCTCCTTCGACAATATTAAGGTTGATTTGTTGTTTGTCTTTTTCCATTAAATTCACCTCATATTTTGGTAGAAAGTGAAGGTGGTTAATAAAGTTTTCGCTTTTAACCGAAAGCTTTAAATATAAGTATAGTTTTACTGCTTCTTAGTTGACTTAAGTTCAACCAAATAGGTGGTTTAAATGGCTGAAAAAAATAAAAAAACAGAGGCAGACAAGCTAAAGGAGCAAGTGGCTGAGTACGAAGACCAGCTAAAGAGGCTTCAGGCAGAGTTTGAGAACTATCAAAAACGCATAGTAAAAGAACAAAAAGACTTTGTTTGCTTTGCAAATGAGAAACTCATTGCAGAACTTCTAACAATAATGGATGACTTTGAAAAAGCACTTCCAAATGTGAAAGATGAAGGCATCAAGATGATATATAATAAAATCTCAAAATTACTTTCTGATCAAGGTGTCAAACCAATCAAATCAAAAGGAGAAAAGTTTGATACATTCAAGCATGAGGTATTATGCACAGAAGAAGGTGATGATGAAGATGTGATAGTTGAAGAGATACAGAAAGGATATGAAATGAATGGCAAAGTAATACGTTATGCAAAAGTCAAGATAACAAAGGCAAAAAAATCTGTGGGTGGAGGAACTGAGAATGAGTAAGGAAAAAATATTAGGAATTGATTTAGGAACATCAAATTCAGCAGCAGCAGTGTTAGAGGCAGGAAGACCAAAGATAGTGCCTTCTGCAGAAGGAGCATCATTGTACGGCAAAGCATTCCCATCAGTGGTTGCCTTTACAAAAGACGGCCAGATGCTAGTTGGAGAACCTGCAAGAAGACAGGCTGTTTCTAATCCAGCTGGAACAATCATGGCTGCAAAAAGAAAGATGGGAACAAATTTCAAGTACAGTGTGCATGGAAAAGAATACTCACCACAGCAAATATCTGCTTTTATATTACAGAAAATCAAGAAAGATGCAGAAGCATTCTTAGGACAGCCAGTCAAGAAAGCAGTAATCACAGTGCCTGCTTATTTTGATGACAACCAAAGACAGGCCACAAAAGACGCAGGAACAATTGCTGGTTTAGAGGTTGTAAGAATTGTTAATGAGCCAACAGCAGCATCATTAGCATATGGCTTGGACAAATCAGAGAAAGATCAGACAATCCTTGTGTTTGACTTTGGCGGCGGAACACTAGACGTTACAATAATGGAATTTGGAGACGGTGTTTTCGAAGTTAAAAGCACATCTGGTGATACACAATTAGGCGGAACAGACATGGATAATGCTGTTATCAATTACATGGTTAAGAAATTCAAGGAAGATACTGGAATGGATATTGATAATGATGACACAGCAATGCAGAGGATTCGTGAGGCAGCTGAAAAAGCAAAGATTGAATTAAGCACTGTACAAGAAACAGACATCAATCTGCCTTATTTAACTGCAACTGACAAAGGACCACAGCACCTGACAATGAAGCTGACCAGAGCAAAACTAAATGAACTAGTTGATCCATTAGTAGATAAATGCAAGAAATCAGTTGACATGGCATTAAAAGACGCAAAACTAAGTGACAAAGACATCTCTAAAGTGATTTTAGTTGGCGGACCAACAAGAATGCCAATAGTACAAGAGAAGGTAGAATCCTGGGTTGGCAAGAAAGTTGAGAGAGGCATTGACCCAATGGAGTGTGTTGCAGACGGAGCAGCAATACAAGGCGGAGTTCTTGCAGGAGAAGTCAAGGATGTTTTACTTCTTGATGTTACGCCATTATCACTTGGTATTGAAACTCTTGGCGGAGTATTTACTCGCTTGATTGAGAAAAACACTACAATCCCTGTAAAAAAATCCCAGGTGTTCAGCACTGCAGCAGACAACCAGCCTGCTGTAACAATCAGGGTGTTCCAAGGCGAGAGGCCAATGGCAAATGACAACAAGCACTTGGGCCAGTTTGACCTTGTGGGAATACCAGCAGCACCAAGAGGAGTTCCTCAGATTGAGGTTACGTTTGACATAGATGCAAACGGAATCCTGAATGTAACTGCGCTAGACAAAGGAACTGGCAAAAAGCAGAACATTGCAATAACAGCTCCAAATAAAATGGATGACGCAGAAGTAGAGAGACTGAGAAAAGAAGCAGAGCAGTATGCTGATGCAGATGCAAAGAAAAAAGAAGAGATAGACATCATCAACCAAGCAGATACAGCGATATACACTACTGAAAAGACCTTGAAAGACTTTGAAGGGAAGATAGATGAAGCAGTAATAAAGGACATCAAGGCAAAAACAGAGGACTTGAAGAAACTGATGGCTGAGAAAGAGAAAGACACTGCTAAGATTAAAGCAAAACTAGATGAGCTTAATCAAATAGCACAAAAAGCAGCTACAGAACTGTATCAAAAAGCAGGAGCACAACAGCAACCAGGGGCAGAACAGGAAAAGAAAGAAGATGTTGTTGATGCAGAGGTTGTTGATGACAAAAAGAAAAAATAAGCTTGTAATATTTGACATGGATGAAACGCTCGTGGATTTTTACCCAATCCACGACAAAGCGTTTCACAAAGTCACAAGAAAAGTATTTTCATGCCCAGGATGCTATGAAAAAGTAGATCATGCAGGCAGATTAATACCTGAAAGCATAACAGACATGTGTGAAATATGCAAAGTTCCTGCTTCTGTGATTAAGAAGAATATGCAGAAAGCAATGAAACTGTATATCAAAGAATTTGTTAAATCTGTTCCTTTAAACCCAGGAAAATACGTGAATCCTGGTGTTACAAAATTACTTAATGCACTCAAAGGAAAAGTCAAACTAGCGCTTGTCACAAGAGACGAACCAGAAATAACAAAAAAAGTGCTTAAGGCAACAGGGCTTGGCAAGTATTTTGATACAATCATTTCAGGTGACGGTGGAAAAACAAGAGCAGATTGTATCAAGAAAGCAATCAAGAGAATGAGACACAAAGGAGAAGTTATTGTAATCGGAGACTCTGTGCATGACATAGAAGCAGGCAAGAAAGTCAAAGCAAAAACAATCGCAATGCTAACAGGCCCAACAAAAAGAGCAAGACTTAAAAAACACAAGCCTGATTATATATTTAGAGATTTTAAGAATACCAAGAAGATACTTGAGGCAGTATTATGAGCATACCAACAAGAGAAGAGTGTTTGAAATTATTGGATGAGTATAAAGTTCATGAAAGCATACAAACTCATTCTAAATTAGCAACAAAAATTGCATTATTTCTAGCTAAAAAACTCAAAGAAAAAGACGTTGATATCAATTTAGAGCTTATTGAAGCTGCAGGACTATTGCATGACATTGCAAAAGCAGTTGATTTTACGCATCATGAAGGTCTGAGTGAAGAAGAACTAAAAAAAGCAAAAGAACTGCAAGAAAAATATCCTGGCGTAGACCACGCAGAAGCAGCATATCTGGAGTTAAAAGACCAATATCCAGAAGTTGCAGAAATAATAAGAGTTCATAATGTAAAGAATATCAGCAATGTTAAAACATGGGCGCAAAAAGTCCTTAATTATGCTGACAAAAGAGCGCAAATTGATAAAATAATGTCTTTGCAGGAAAGAATGAAAGATTTTGAAAAAAGGTATGGTGTTGTTATAGCCAAAGAAAGAATAACTGCGTATGCTGAACTCGAAAAAGAAATATTCGACATAATCGGAATAGAGCCAGACAAGCTAGGTGAATACATTGAGTAAAGATTACTACAAAATATTAGGAGTTAAGAAAGAAGCAACTAAAGAGGAAATCAAGAAAGCCTATAAGAAACTAGCCAAGAAATATCATCCTGACTTGAATAAAGATCCTTCTGCTGCTGAGAAATTCAAGGAAGTTAATGAAGCAGCAGCAGTCTTGGCTGATCCGCAGAAGAGGCAGCAGTATGATCAATTCGGAACAGCAGACTTTGGACAAGGAGCGGGAGGATTTGATTTCAGGGATTTTGCAAGCCAGGGATTTGACTTTGAAAACATATTTGAAAACATATTCTCAGGAATGGGTTTTGGAGGCTTTGGTGGTGGAAGAAGACAGAGAAGTAGAAGAGGAAGAGACCTATTATTTGACTTAACAATCACTTTAGAAGAAGCTGCAAAAGGAACAAAGAAAAAAATAGAGATAGACAAACTAGTTGAGTGCGAGAAATGCAAAGGAACAGGAGCTGAAAAAGGAAGCTCGATGAAAACCTGCGAAGAGTGCAATGGTACTGGAGTATCAAGACAGACAAGAAGAACACCATTTGGGGTGTTCCAGACACAGACTACCTGCAGGCAGTGCCAAGGAAGAGGAGAGTACATAGAAGATCCTTGCCCAGAATGCCAAGGACAAGGAAGACATGAAAAAGAAGTAGAGATAGAAGTAAAAGTGCCGGCAGGAGTTGCAGAAGGAACACAACTAAGAGTCAAAGGAGAAGGAGAAGCAGGATTTCAAGGCTCTGCAGCAGGAGACTTATACTTGCGGATTCACATAAAACCGCATAAAATATTTGAGAGGCAGGGAAGAGAATTGTATATCAAGGCACCACTGCAATTCACAACAGCATGCTTAGGCGGAGAACTAGAAGTTCCTACATTAGACGGCAAGACAAAAATAAAAATACCTGCAGGAACACAAAGCGGAGTTATCTTCAGGATAAAAGACAAAGGAATGCCAGACCTGCATGGCTATGGCAAAGGCGGGCTGAATGTGGAAGTTTACATTGATGTTCCAAAAAAACTAACCAAGAAACAAAAAGAAGCACTAAAATCCTTTGACAAGGACACAAAAAAGAAGAAAAAATGGTGGCCTAGCTTTTTGAGCTTGTTTTGAGAAAAGCTTAAATACTACTTTATCTGCTTTTTAATTATGGCAAACCTATCACTAAAATTGATACAGGGAGAATTGATTCCTGAAAAAAGAGAGCATCTGGTTTACACAGAATACATGATTACCCTGAAAAAAGGAGATGTGCTGACAATAGGGCGCGGAAGCAAGGCAGACATACGCGTGAAAGATGAAAAAGTCTCACGAGAGCACTGTGCATTTGTACGCAAAAACGGAAAATGGAGCCTAATAGACAATAATTCAACAAGCGGCACATTCATAATCAGAAAAGACAAGTTCTTTGCAGAGCTTTTCAAGGGCGGAGAATTCAACTGCCTTGAATGGGGAGACATACTCTCGCTTGGCGGAATGGAAAAAGGCAGCACAAGATTTCAAATATTGATAGGGTAGTATAAAGATTTCATAAGACAACAACATCACAAGCTTTAAAAATCAACCACTTCTGAGCGGAATTATGACTAAAATACATACAGTAACTTTAAACCCTGCAGTAGACATCAGAAATGGAAAAAAATATGCTGGCGGGAAAGGCATTAATGTCTCAAGAGCACTGCATAATTTATGGGTTGAACCTGTTCTGACATACACTTTTGCCGGCGGAGCAAGAGGAGAGGAACTTCTCTACTTGATGGAAGAAGCAGGCCTTGATTATATTGTTCAAGAGACAGAAGATGAGACCCGAGAGACAAGAATAGTGCAGGGCTGGCCAGAAGTAAAAGAGAGCAGTGAAAGCCCATTGATACGTGGTGCAGAGACAGCGCAATTAATTGCAAAACTAGATGAAAATGTCTCTGCAGGAGATTATGTTGTTCTTGCAGGAAGCCTGCCAAGAGGAATAAATCCCATGATATATGGATACTTGATATCAACTTTGCAGTCAAAAGGTGCAAAAGTCATCCTTGATTCTTCACAAACAAAGGCACTAAAAAGTGGAATGTGGCAAAAACCTTTTGCAATGAAGCCAAATGAACAAGAGTGGGAGTCTTTGGCAGGAATTCGCGGTGAAATAGAAACAGTGCTTAGCACAATGAGCAAGTTGCATAGATTAGAGTATGCAATTGCAATGCAGGGACCCAGAGGATTGACATTAGTCAACAGCGGAGGAGCAATAAAAGCGACACCTCCTGAAATATTTGTCGGCAGTACAGTAGGTTGTGGAGATGCAGTGACTGCAGGATTCTTGTATGGCAAACTAAAAAGTTATTCTGACAAGGAAATCGCAAGATTTGCAGTTGCCTGCGGAACAGCAAGCGCTGAAAAAGAAGGAACAGAACTTTGTACGTTGGATGATGCACTGAGGATTGCTGAAGAAGTTGAAGTTAAATAGTTACTTTTATAAGCTCTTAATTCTTAATCTGTAAAAAAATGAGGTTAGGCTACCCTTGCATAAACAGGAGCATTGAATGCACTGCCAACTCTACGTTTAGATTGGCATCCTATTCCAGAGAAAGATTTCTTTCAACTGTGCAGAACAATCTTGAGTGCCTGCAGGAAATACTGGAATGGAATGCAGAAAAAGGATTCTTTTTCTTCAGAATAGGCTCTCCTTTAATTCCTTTTGCATCACATCCTGTCTGCAAAATAGACTGGGTAAAGCATTTTAAGAAAGACTTCAGGAAAATAGGGAATTACATCAAAAAGCAAAAGATGAGAATATCAATGCATCCTGACCAATTTGTTGTATTGAATACAAAAGAAGACAGAATACTGCAAAATAGTATCAAGGAAACAGAGTATCACTGCAAAGTTCTTGATGCACTTGGATTAGACACAACTGCAAAAGTTCAGCTGCACATTGGCGGAGTTTATGGAGAAAAAGAAAAATCACTGCAGAGATTCATTGAAAGATACAAAAAACTGCCTGCAATGATAAAGAAAAGATTAGTGATAGAGAATGATCACTATATGTACAGCTTGAAAGACTGCTTAAAGGTTCATAAACAAACAGGAGTGCCGATATTATTTGACACATTTCACCACGAGTGCTACAACAACGGCGAAACAGTGAAGCAAGGCCTGATTAAAGCAAGCAAGACCTGGAAGAAAAAAGACGGAATCTTGATGGTTGACTACAGCAACCAGAAAAAAGAAGCAAGAAAAGGAACTCATTCAGAACATATTTCCATTCAAAAATTCAAAAAATTTATAACTGACACAAAGAAACTAAACTTTGACATAATGCTTGAGATAAAAGACAAGGAAAAAAGCGCGCTACAAGCAATAAAAACAATAAAGCAGGTGAGAAAATGAAACAAATGACAAAATTCATACTTTCAATGGTGATTCCATTCATTGCAGCAAGCATAGGATCCTTTTTTACAGCAACAAACGTAAGCGTATGGTATGCAACACTGCAGAGACCAAGTTTCTCACCTCCAAATTGGTTATTCACGCCAGTATGGATAATACTTTACTTGATGATGGGCCTTGCATTATATTTAGTATGGAAAGAAGGCTGGAAGACAAAAAATGTAAAAATAGGAATGGTGCTATTTTTCATACAATTAGCACTTAATGCTTTATGGTCTGTGCTGTTCTTTGGAATGCAGTCCCCTCTTTACGGCTTGGTTTGTATAATACTCCTCTGGTTAGGCATCTTAGCAACAACAATCACTTTTTACAGGGTCAACAAGAACGCAGCATACTTATTGATACCTTACTTTTTGTGGGTAAGTTTTGCAGCAATACTTAATTATTATATTTACATTTTGAATATTTAAAAGAGGTTTTAAAAAATGAAAAAAAGATACGCGCATATCAACTTCAAGCCGCCAAAATCTGTTCAAAAAGCAGCAAAACGCGGCCTGGAACTCAGAAAGAAATTCGGCAGAGGCGGTCTTAGTTCAAGAAAAGCAGGAAAATTAGGCATAGGCTCAGGTGTTGTTCGCGCCATAGACCTTGCAGAAGGCTCTAAAATGGCTCCAGAAACAGTCAAAAGAATGAAAAATTACTTTACCAGACATCAGAAAGACAGAAGGCCTGGATGGGGAAATCCCAGCAAGCCAACAAACGGCTACATTGCCTGGATGCTCTGGGGCGGAGACCCTGGCTGGGCATGGGCAAGAAAAATAGTTAGACAGATGCAGGCTGCTGACAAGAAAGAGAAAAAATAATTATTTATTTCTTCCTTTACCAGAATCTGTGATATCTATTAAATCCTCAGGATATGGCTGGAAAAAAGTCTGCTTAGCTAAGAATTTGTCATCAAAGCGCATAACCCAGTCTTTCAAAAGCACAAGAATCGCGCTTAAAGGAATCCTTGCATCCCTGTATTCTTCAATCAAATGATGAAAATAATTTTTTTCTTTAGCATTAAGCTTTTTAGAGAAATGATTATATGCATGCATTAAGACATTGATATTAGATGTAAATCTTGGAGCCTTGTTTAAAGCTAATCTTAGATGCTCTTCATACTCGCCTACAGTTATCTTGAAATTCTTTGTTTGATTTGCGAGAATCTGGCCAAGAATCTTCAGTTCTTTCTGGTTATAAGCCATTAATAAGAATTTGTTTCTTGTGTGAAAATCCAATAATTTAGGAATTGACTTTGATTTCTTGACTTTACTGAAGTCTGCCAGAGTGAACAAGCTAGTTAGAAAATGCTCTCTTATCTTGAAGTTTCTTAATCTTCCTTCATCTTCAACAGGCAAGCCCTTGAATTTCTCAAGAACTTTCTTGCCAAAAAAACCAGGGCCAGAGCTTTTTGCCTGAACCCTTCCTGCGCTTGGGTAAATCGGGACGTTTTTCAAACCACAAGAAGGAGACTTATATTTCAAGATAAAACCATCAACATCCTTGAGTTTGTTTAAGAATCTGTCTGAGAACGTATTCATTTTATCAGTAACATCCCTGCCAGTCTTTGGCTGGACTAATCTGTTGTTCACAATCCTGATTGGAGGTCTCGGAGTGCCAAGGCCAATCTCAACCTCTGGACACACAGGGATGAAATTTACATGCTTTTTCAGCCTGTCTATGAAAGAAGCAGGAATATCTGTGCCATTCCAGCGGCACTTAGCAAAACCCAAGCATTTGCTAACAACAACTTTTGGCTTCACCATCTTTTAGTTGAATAAGGCGTATCTAGTATATAAGATTTGTTGAATAGAAAGAAATTTATAGCAAAAACAATATCTTTATGGATATGGAAATAAAAGAGCTGGAAAAAGAAATAAAAAAGATAAAAACAAGAAACAAAAGAGTAGAGGCAGACAAGGCCTGGGAGACCTGCTGGACAAGAAAGACGCTGATTGCAGTTCTCACTTATTTTGTGATAGTTATATTCTTCTACTTTGCTCAATTACCAAAACCATGGATAAACGCGATAGTTCCAGCAGTTGCATTTGTATTATCAACATTGACATTATCTATTTGTAAAAAAATGTGGCTAAAGAAATGGTAAAACTGCCTATTGTGGATGAGAATGATAATATTATCGCTCATAAAGAGCGAAATACACTGGATTATCAAAAAGATATCTATAGAATTTCTGCATTATGGATTGAAAACTCAAAAGGAGAGATATTGCTAGCAAAAAGAGCTGCAATAAAAACACAAGATCCAAATAAATGGGGTCCTGCTGTGGCAGGAACAGTAGATAAGGGAGAGAGCTATGAGCAGAATATCACCAAAGAAGCAGAAGAAGAGCTTGGGCTAAAAGATATTGAATTTCAAAAAGGCCCTAAAACAAGAGTAAAAAGCAAGTATAACTATTTCTGCCAATGGTTTATACTGAAAACTGACAAGGGTCTCAGCGAATTCAAGATAGAGCAAGATGAAGTCTCTGAAATCAAGTGGTGGGCAAAAGAAGAACTAAAAGAACAATTAAAGGCAAATCCAGAACTTTTTGTAAGCGGAATGAAGCAGCACATTAAAGTATTTGTAGAATAAGTAAAAAATAAAAAAATAATAATTTTATTTCTTTGTTATGTAGTATATTAGGTATAGACCAGATAATCCAACCAAGATGTAAACAATCTTAGCCAGTATTGGGATAGATCCAAGGATCATGTTAACAAGGTCCCATCCTCCAATACCAAACAGGCCCCAGTTTACAGCGCCAATAATAACTAGAATCATGGCGATCCAGTCTAATGTTCCCATTTTTGCCATAATATCACCTCATTTAAGGTAATTTTTGCTGTTATCTTATATAAACTTTTCGCAGATTTTGCCTGAAAACCAGAAATTCAAGGAGTTCTGCTGGTTTTAACGCCTGAGTAAAGAAAATTATAAATATTGCCTTGCATCACAAAAGAAAAATTGAGGTGATATTGAAATGGCATTTGCAATAGACACAGTACAATCACTAAATCTGGTATTGTGCGTAGCAATACTTGCCCTGGGCTATTGGGGCTATAAAGTGCAAAAAAACAAGATGTCTCTTTTTGTGGGCATAGCATTTGGATTGTTCGGAATCTCACATTTAATAGGCATTCTAGGATATGGCGCAGAACTAGAGAGTATAATGGTAATAGTCAGGCTAGTTGGATACCTAATAGTCATATTTGCCTTATATAAAATAGGAATAAAAAAGAAATAAATTAATAAGGTAATCTAGGATCAGAGTGTCCTGGTGTTCTCCAACAGTAGCATTTGCAGTCTGATGGGCTCTTACAGGTTACTGAGTAGTCTATTACACAGTTTCCTATTTCCTGCTCTGCCTGATTAAATGTGTCAACTGGCTTGCAGGTTCCCTGCTCATATCCTTTCTGCATGCACATCTTATGGCAAGCATTAGTAGATACAAACACAATAGGCTGGGCACTTGGTGTTTCTTGATACACTGCCTGTCCAGAATTACTGTATTGGGTAGTTGTACAAGCAGCTGCTAGAAACAAAACAGCTAATGCGATTAGTATTCTTTTCACAATATCACCTCGTTTACTGCATATTTTATATTAAGAGTATATAAATTTTTTGCAGAAAAGCACAAATTACTTAAATACAGGATTTCTGGCAGTACCCAGGAGTTGATATATATGGCTATTAAGAAAGGAGACAAAATAAAGGTTGAATATGAAGGAAAACTAGAAAGCGGCGAAGTTTTTGACAGTTCTGAGAAACACGGCCAGCCATTAGAGTTTGAGGTAGGCTCTGGACAGCTAATCAAAGGCTTTGATGAGGCAGTAATCGGCATGAAAAAAGGAGAAGAAAAAGAAGTCACCCTAGAACCAAAAGAGGCATATGGAGATCCTAATCCGCAGTTAATCAAGACAGTTCCAAGAGACAAGATTGGAATAGATCAAGAATTAAAACCAGGACAGATTCTTGGAGTTGCACTGCCAAGCGGAGCACAATTTCCAGCAAAAATAATTGAAGTAGATGACAAAGAAGTAAAACTAGACATGAACCATCCTTTGGCTGGAAAGAAATTGAAGTTTAAAATCAAGATAATTGAATGTTAAATGGTAAAATTCAAGCAGAAATGCAATAAATGCAAGCAGAACTATGTAACAATCTCTCACAGGCAGAGATACGCAATATGCTATGAATGCCAGAAACCAGAGATGCAGGGAGAGATAAAAGACCCAAAGATAAAGAAACTGTTTGACATTCCAGAAGAATTCTACAAGAACAACGGCTTTTTGCGGAATATTAAAGTGAGTTATCTGCGGTATGGGAACCTGACAGAGAAACAGATAGAGGCTTTTAAGAAGACTGTGAAGAAATTAAAAGAAGAGAATAAAGAGGAAAAGCAAGCAAAAATAATATAAAGGATTCTCAAATACGATTCAATATGGTGGGAGAAGCACAGAAACGAGAGACTGCTGCAGGCAGAATAAATAAGCAGATCAAAAAGCTTGCAGAAGGAGTTCTAGTAGTAGGTTCTGTTGCGCACAGCCCCAGTAAGGTTACTAAAAAGTCAGACTTAGACATGGTTGTTGTCCTTGATTTCAGGCGCGTTGACTTTGGAAAATTCTATGATGCAATTGGACAACGATATGACCCGCTGGCAGTAAGTTATGCTGTGAACAAGCAGGTGAGCAATTACAGCATTATATGGCATGAAGATTTTGAGATTAGCCTGCATATCTGGGATGTTGATGGATTTAATGCTGTTGTAAACACTTATGAAGACCAGCGCAGATTCACAAAAGATGGGCAAAAACCAGGTTCAGCAGGATCTCCAGTAGAGCCAATGTACAGCTTAACAGGACTGGAACTACTGGTTGAAAAGCCGCATAAAGACGTGCCTGGCGGAAGAATACTGGAATTATATCCTTTTTTTGAAGAAGACGGTGAGTTATACTTGGGAATTCCTGCAAACAATCTTTTAACAGAGCCAAAAATCCTGAGCGAGAGAAGAGGTTTTATTTCATCAGGAATAGCATTTCTCAAAAAAAGGCTGACAGACAGGGTGAGAAGATTATACGGCAGTTTTGAAGACTTATCCTTGTATAAGGCTCAGGCTCCTAAAGTACAGAAAAAAATGGCTCCTGAACTAAAAGAAAAACTAGAAAATTTCTTTGAATGAAATCATTTCAAGACTTTTCCAGTCTTCATATACCACATATACAAATCTAATTCAGCTGGAGACATATCTGATTTTTTTGCTAATTTAAGGAACTTTTTCTCAATATCAAGATAACTTTTCTTGTTCAAAGTCTTTTTTTCATTCATTAAGTTAAGGATGTGCCTGTCCAGAATTGCCAAGTTTTTGAAGCCTACATTTCTTAGGAAATGAGAAGATTCCTTGTATCCTAAACCTTTGATGTTCTTGACTAACCACGCTCTAGCTTCTGTGTCTTTCATATTCTTTAGTTTTTGCTTGATATCAACATGACATCTTGCTTCTGTTATGTATTTCGCCTTGTTGTTGTGGAAGCGATGCTTATTTCTTTTTATAGCATTTCTAATATCCTTGAAACAATAACTGCAGAAGCCTTTAGCACCTAATTCTTTCTGGATCTTTAAAGCAGTGATTGCTTTTGAGTTTGCAGTTAATATGCAAAAACATAATTCAGAGAACCATTGTTTTGTGTTCTTTTTACCTAAGGCTTCAAATTCTTTTAATCTTTTGTTAACAGTTAATTTAACTGGAGAATTTCTAAGCTCTTTAATTGATTCAAATAATTTCATGGCCCCTATAAACAGCGGGGCCTATTTAAAATTTGCTTTATTTGCACTTCTTGTCGTAGTAATTATAGAAATGCGCAAACAGCCATCCTAGAACATATCCTGCGACAAATGTCACAATTATCAGAAAGATAGCAGTTCCAATCTTGAATGGAGCTATTGCGACTGGACTGCTTATGAAGTGCAGCCTCATTAGTCCGCCCAAGATATTGTCACCAAAACCAAGCCTGACAAGAATTGCCCAGACAAGATGTACTAAGGCCAAAAGACTTCCTAAAGTCAAGCCTATCTTGTTTGCATTCATCATGTTTTCACCTCTTTTTAACTAACCAATTATGAGTCAACCAGAAAACTACTGAGAAAATCAAGCAGCCAACTGTAAAGTACAGCAGCATAAGAATGCCAGATCCTCCAGAACTTCCGCTTTTGTAGTGCATCAAACCAGTTGTCTGTGCCCAAGCAAAAGAGCTGAGCAACACTAACATAATCGGGTAAACCAATTTTTTCATTTTTTCACCTCAAAATTTTTTAAATTTTGAGACCAGCCAAAAACAAATTGTTTTTGGCGCTGCCTCTTTTTAACCACAAGTGGTCTTAAACCTATCATTAACTTCATTCCAGTTTAATATATTCCAGAACGCATCAAGAAATTTTCCTCTTTCATTCTTGTAATCCAAATAATAAGCATGTTCCCATACATCAACAACTAATAATATAGTGAACATAGGGTAAATATTAACATTATGTTTTTCAATCTGCATGATAATTGGTCTGTTTGTTTTCTTGCAGAAAGTCAATGCAGCCCAGCCAGAACCCTCAACACTTGCAGCTGCTTTTGTGAATTCTTCTTTAAAGCGATCGAAACTGCCAAACTCAGATTCTAAAGCTTTTTGCAGTTCCTTGCTTGGAGCTCCTCCTTTTCCTTCAGGAGCCAGATTAGGCCAGAACAAAGAATGAAGAAGATGTCCTCCAATATTGAAAGATAATGCCTTAAGCATTGCTTTTTGATCAATATCCTTATTTTCTTTTCTAGAAGTTTCTAACTGTTCAAGAATATTATTTGCGCCCTTAACATAGCCAGCATGATGCTTGTCATGATGAATCTTCAAGACCTGCTCAGAGATATGCGGCTCTAGAGCATTGTATGCATAAGGAAGCTTTGGAAGCTCATATGTTTTTGCCATATTATTTGCTTAGCTCTTCTTCAACCTCTTTTTTGCCTTCTTCAAGCTCTTTTTCCTGCTCCTTGTCAAGACCTAATAAAAGGGCCTGGAATTCACCGACATGAGTCTTTTCTTCCTTGGCAACATCCAAGAGTATTAATTTAAGGTCTTTATTATCAGTTAGCTGAGCCATCTGTTCATACAAATTAACTGCATCTAATTCAGCAATAATTGCAGCCCTTAAAATCTCCTTATCAATACTGTTCTTGTCAACCTTGCTAAGGTCTATAGGTAGTTTTGACATCATTTATTATCACCTGAGTATGCGGTCATTTTGGCATATATAAATCTTTCCAAAACAAAAAGGAATATATACCAGTTAAACTGAATAATACAAAAGGAGGTGTTTTACATGGCATGCAAATCTAAAAAGAAGAAAAAAACAAAGAAAAAGAAAAAATAATTTTTCTTTTTTTATAATTTGTAGAAAGATTCTTTATTTTTACTGAATATTTCTATTTTTTCCATAACCTCTTCCCAGTTATTTACCCGCACTATTCCTGGCGGAAGTTTAGTTATCCCTTCTGGAAGTTCAGAATCCTGATTCCAAGGCGTATTAAACAGTATCACAGGAATGCCTAGCTTATTGCAATCTAAGGAATACTGTATAAAATCTTCAATCAAAATATCCACGTCTAACTCTTTGCAGATCTCTGCTTTTGTCTTTCCATTACCTCCTTTTGCATAATTCTTGGTGAAAACTATATTTGAAAATGAACCTGGAAAATGCTGATTTATCCAAGGGGCTGTTTTGGAAATTGCTGAGCCAAAACGAGAAGTAATCACCAATAACTCATGCTTTAGTGAAAGTTCTTTAACAACGGCAATAGAACCTTCAACAGGGGGGACATGCTCTATCTGCTCTTCATAAAAATGCTCTATTCTTTTTAATGCCTCTTCTTTTGAACATTTCCAGATATCCCAAAGCTTATACGAAATAATATCAGCTCTTTTGTAATTAGTGCCGTACTTTGCATTCACCCAAGGACATAAATGTGAATTAAAATCAGCCAAAGGCTCGTCACAATCAATACCTATCTTAAGTTTTCTTCCACCCATGAAAAAAGAGAAAGAATCAATAGTTTATATACTTTTGCTCGAAAGGAATTGAGTCAGGATGAATATACTAAAACTTTATAAATAATCCAAAATTACATTATTTTGGGGGATTTGACATGGCAAAAGACGATAAAAAACCAGATGAAGAAGCAGAACAGCAAGAAGAACCAGTGCGTTATCGCATAAAACATACCATGAACGCAGGTGAAGTAATTGCCCTGCGTAAAAATATACAGAGAAAACTCAATGAAAGGCCTGGGGAACATAAAATTTCATTAGATTTAGTAGTCAAGGAAGAAGATAATGGTGTTTATTTTACTGCAACGCCAACAGAGGCTGAAGATATTCTTACAAAATTCAGGAAAAAAGCAAGAGCTTGGCAATACGGCGATGTAACAATAAACGTAGAAGAATTAGAAGCTGAACCTGAAGGAATCCTTAGCGCAGAAGACTTAGAGAGAATAGAAGCAAATCTTTCTGAAGGGTTAAGAGAAGAATTAAGCAGGTTATATGTGGAAATAGGTTCTTTATCTACTGACTTATCCCGTGCAAAAGAGGATTTGGCTGGGTTGCATGCGCGTGCGATTGCAGCAGAAGCTTCTGGTTTAGAGATGGGAAGCAAAATCACGCAATTAGAAGGCATGATTGAGTCCCTTAAAGGATTGAAAGAAACCCTTGCAAAAGGAACACTTGCAGATGCATGCATACAATTCATCCATGCAAGAGCAGAAAATGTTGAAATTCTTGAGATGCTTCTAGCTGACATACAAGAATCTGGATTAGACGTTGGTTTCATATCAAACCCGCCAGAGAGCGTTGAAAGATATGCCAGAGAAAAATTGATGAGAGCGCTAAATGTAGAATACAGAGACCTGGAAAGATGCCTTGAAATAGGAGAAGCAGACACATGGGAAGAAAGCAGACTGCACATGCCAAAAGAAGAAATGGACGAAGCTGCAGAAAAACTAGATAAATTAACCAAAACAATAACAAGCGCAGATGAAAGCATTAAAGCAATACTGGAAGAAAATCTTGGCGCGGTTTTAGGAAACTTTAATGCAACAGTACAAGAATACACTTCAAAACAAGAGAGATACCGGCAGGCAAGACAGACATATCTTGAGCACCGAAAAGCAGTTGAGCAGGGAACAGACGAGCTTGCAAGAGCAAAAGAACTAAAGACAAGCCTTGCTGACCTGAGAAAAATGAAATTCCCAGTATATGCAGTTCCAGAACAGGACGGAGCAACAGTTTACCTACCTGTCGCCTCAGGAATATCATATGACTCTATAATCGCAGCAATAAAAAAAGTACAGGCGCAAATAAAATCAGAAGAAGAAATCGGCGGAAACACTGTGCTAAGAATCGGCGGCGACGGCGAGTGGAACCCATTACAAGTCCTAAAAAGCATAAAAGACGCTTACGAACAAAACACAGAAGCAGGAAAAATGGGAAGCAAACTAGGACTGCTTGTGCAGTTCTGATTATTTTTTCTTATACTTCTTAAAAGCATCAATCAAATCTTTTGCAGAATCAACACCAAAAGTAATCAAGTAATGGATGTTATTGCCCTTGAAAAGAACTGTCTTTCCATTGGATTGGGCCATGAAGTAGACTTTTGGGCGCTCGCCGCTCTTTGCTAGTTTGTAAAGACTCTTTGTCTGCTCAATTCCTAACGGAACATTTGGGCCGATGTTCTCCTTGTAAGCCTCTGCCTCAAAAAAAGACATCTCCCTTATTTCTGACAATTCGCTGAACTTCAACACAAATTTTGCCTTTGAACCAGTTATTGCAGGATCAATCACGACTTTGTCTACAAATACTTCATAGAATGGCATTATCTTTCTCTGCATAGACTTTACTACACGCGCCATTGGCTGAAATAATCCCAGTATGAAACTCCTGAAAATAAAATATCCTATTACTGCTATTATTATGAAATACCCAAACAAGTCTGCCCTGAAAGGATACTGCATGAACTGAGAGACTGCAATATACACTGCAAATGCGATAAATCCTGCTGAAATCAACCCCATGATAATAAGCTGGATTGTCCCAAGCCCAAGAATGGCGCCTGCAATGTCACTCCAGGTTGCAATATACTCTGTCTTTATCTTCTCTTCTTTGATTCCAGCGCTCTTCTTTGTGAAGTAAAGGCCGACCTCAAGGAAAACAAGAACCATCAACAAAACCCCGATTGAGCCATACCACGGCAAATCAATCCTGCCTGAAAGAACCAAAGACAATATTATTATCAAAAACCCAAGAGCTAATGCTGAAAAAATACCGCCAAACAAAATTCTATTAAGCTTTGCTGTTTCCATGCGAGAACAGGAAATATGGTTGTTTATTAAGTTTTTGGATTCCGCAATCTTTTAAAATCACGCACTATATATTTTATACATGACCCTAGAACTAGCATTGCCTGAGACAGAACTATTTTTGCCTGAGAACATGATAGGCCAGGGAGCGGTCAGAGAGGCATATATCTGCGGGGATTTTGTTCTGAAAGTGATGAAGCCTAACCTGCACATACGAAAAAAAGTGTTTATGGGGCGTGTGGAAATTCCTGCAGAGCAGCACCTCAAAAAAAGATACAAAATAGACGACTTTAACACATATGAGTTCACACAATACCTGCAGCTGATGCAGAAAGTCCCTGCATACCTGCTCAACAGCTTTGCAAAAATAATAGGTGTCAAAGAAATACAGGGAAGAAGCGTATCAATAAATGACCTGGTGAGAGATACAGATGGCAGCATTTCAAGAACACTTGCAGACAATGGGCCAATAGCAGATGAGGAATTTTGGGAGAGAATGGGTGAGCTAGAACAGTTCTTCTTAAGGGAAGAGATTCTGCATTTAGGAGTAGATGATAGAAATATTCTAGTAAGAACTACAGAAGAGGGAACACTTCCAGTTATCATAGACTACAAAAGAATGGGCAAGAATGTCCGCCCAAGAACAATAGGAATGCTCTTTGCTTATGGCAGAGCAGCAAAAACAAGGAAGAAATTCCAGGCAATGAGGGAGAAGTATAAGTCTTGAATCACTCTGCCAATTTTTCCAGCTCAGAGCGAACGCTTTCTATTTCTATTGATGCAATCTTTCTGTAATGCACATTGTTCCCAAAAGGATCTTGAGAAAAAGTCTCGTATCCTGGCAAAGAAAAATCTCCCTTAAAAATTAGCACAGAATATCTCTTCTGCCCATTTATTTTCATTTCTATAGGAACCCCCACCTCTCCTGGCGGCACATAACTGACTGTCTGTGCTGTAGAGTCAAAACTGCCAGAAGGTGTTTCTTGAATCAAAACATGTGCTCCATTTTCTAGAAAATTGTCGCTAGGTGATATTTTCTTTATGTCGTCTAAAGACGTGATTTGTTTTTCATCTAAAAAAGCTAAAACAGCTGTTGCACACTTAGCTATATACTCTTTTGACAGTTTCATACATATTTGTATATTTGTGAGAATATATAAAGCTGGCGGATTACCACTCTAATAATCCTTCCTTAATACAAAAAGGGATAATCTGCTTTGTGATTGTTAAGGATGGCTTTATGCCCTGCTCTTCAAAATTCTTATCAATGAATTTTATTTCTTCTAATTCCGGGTCTTCGCAATTGATTTCACCCTCTAATTCAACTAAATAAGTTGATAATCTAAGCATAGCATCATCAAAACAAGCTTTTTCAGAAAAATCACCAAGTTTCTTTATAATTTTAGCATTGCAACTTGCTTCTTCCTGAATTTCTCTTAGCAAACACTGCTCTTCTGTTTCGCCTTGTTCTATTCTGCCGCCTAAGCTAGTCCAGATGTCTTTTCCTTTTTTCCTGACCATCAAAAACTTATTGTCTTGAATAACAACTGCTGCAATCTTATGAATCGTCTTCATCATCAACCTCTGGAAAAAACTGGCCAACATAACCGCACTTGTTGCACTTATATTGGTTGAAAAAAGAGCCTTTTCCATAAGCCTGCGCAGAGAGATCAGGACTAACAGCAGTGCTCTTGCACTTTGGGCAGATTCTTTTCTTTGTCATAGTGAGCCATAATGAATTTTTCTTTTTAAAAGTTTCGGGATAGTAAAATATATATACTAAAAACACCAATTACACTATAAAACTCTAAAAGGAGGTAATACCATGACACCAATACAAATAATGGCACTTATTGTTGCAGTGCTTGGAGCAATCAAGCTGCTGGTAATTATAGTAGACCCAAAAATATGGCTGAAGAAAGTTGTCAAGCCAATCTATGCAAACACAATGGTTGCATCACTACTTGGTTTGATAATTGCAGGAGTATCATTATACTACCTGAACCAAGAATTGACAATAGTCCAGATATTTGCAGTATTGCTGTTCTTTATGGGCCTGATGCTTATGTCATTTGCAGTAATGGCAAAAGAAATGGTCGGCCTTGCAGATAAAGTGCTGCGAAAAGACGGCTTGATGAGATTCTGGCTGCCAATGCTTATCTGGGTCTTATTGTTGATCTGGGTGTTTTACGCATTATTTGCGTAAATTTTTTTTATTTTTCTAGAAAGGTTTAAATACCACAAATCCTGATTCTTTCATAAAAAGGAGGTAATAAGATGAAACTTTTGAAAGCAAATGAGAAAGGTTTGGAAAAGCTTGCTTTGCCAAAAAAAATAATTGTATTTCTAATAGCATCATTAGTACTCATACAAATAGCAGCTGCACAAGTGGAAGTGTCCCATATAAGCCCCACAATACAGAAAGTAAAGCCAGTGCAGATGCCGATACCGTGCAAAGAGGAAATGGATTTATGGAAAGACATGGAGGCCTGCAAAAAACAAGGCATGGACTATCAAGTTTATATTGACCAGAACAGGTGCAAGCAGGTAAGGTGTGTCAAGACAGAAAAAGCAGTAACATGCCCTTCTGACCAGGAACTTGAGCGCAAGGCACAGGAATGCAAAGCAAAGAATCTTGATTATGAACGCTACTCAGACAGGAATCAATGCACGCAAGTAAAGTGCACAGAGAAACAAACACCCTGCCTAACAGCCCATGAGCTGGAGCAAAGAAGGCTGAAATGCAAGGCAGCTGACAAATCATATGAATATTACGCAGACGATAATGGCTGCAGGCAGATAAAATGCCTTGAAAAAAACTGCCCAACAAAAGAACAGCTTGAAGAAAGAGAGAGAAAATGCAAAGAAATGGAGCTAGAGCCTTATTCTTATACAGACAGCAGGGGATGCAGGATGGTTGACTGCAAGGAAAGTCCGCAGGCAGCAGTTCACTGCAAAAAAACAATTGAAGGGCGCTGTACTATAATCAGGTGCGAAGACGGCTATACATTTAACTCATGCACTTTTTCTCCAGCAAGAGAGCCAATGAAGATTGCAGAAAAAATGCCTGAGAAAGAAGAAATGCCTGTAAAGAGAATTCAGCCAGCCAGAATACAGCAAGCTCCGCAGCAGGCACCGCCAAGTGAAAAGATAATGATTTACAAGCAGCCAGAACAGGCAAACAAAGGCGGAGTGCTTGATTCAATAGGAAATTTTTTCAAGGGAATGTTCAAATAAAAGAATAAATTTGAGGTGAAAATAAATGGCAAAAAAAAGAAAAAAAGCAAAAACCAGTCCGGCACGCGGATTGAACCCAAAAGCGTTTGCACTTGCAGCAGGTATCTTATGGGGCCTTGGCTGCCTAGTCCTTGGATTAACTGCAGCATACGGCTATGGAACAGGATTTGAAAAATTGTTCTCAACAATGTACATAGGATACTCCAACACATTCGGCGGAGCAGTAATCGGCGGAATATGGGGATTTGTTGATGCGTTTATCGGCGGATACATATTCGCATGGCTGTATAATAAATTCTTATAGAATTATCTTTTTCTTTTTTTTCTTGCTTTTGTTTTTTTCCTGATATTGCCTTTAGCAAACTCGATTGCAAGAGTCTCAAGATGCCTTTTTTGTTTGTTTGTTATACGGTATTTAGAATCATAAAATTCAACATCTACTGTGACTGGATTCTTGACAGAAGGGTGGTCTGCATCTCTTGGAGGATACACGAATGCAGGCTCCAGATTTCTTGTTAATTTAATTGCAGGATGCTCTTCATCAAAACCAAGCATGAAATAACACAATGCCAGCCTGTGCTCTCTTGTTTGTGCATTTCCAGTAATATGTCTGCCTATTGAAGGGCCAGACCTGCAATAACCACGCAATTTTTCTAATGCATATGATTCTGACAAGCCAAGAATGTCTGCAAACAAAGGGGCGGCATTTGTTGTATTCCCAAACTGTCCCTGAATCTCCTGCCTAATATGTTCTGCAATATCACTGCATATCCTGCGCCTCTGTTCATAAGATACTTCAGTTGCCATACAAGATATTAAGAAATCAGCATTTATAAAGCTGGTGGAGGAAACATTTAAATAAACCAAAACCTGACTTTCTAGATATGAAGTTTTCAAAAACAGAACTAATGCATTTGCTGAGAGCATGGTTCATCATTTCCTTGGCGTTTGCAATAGCATTTGCAGGGTTTACGATTGATCCAAGATTCTTGATAGTTGTATTGATTGCATTGTTTACTGTGGGAGTCGGGTTTGTGTTCCACGAATTAGGGCACAAGTATCTTGCGCAAAAGTATGGGTGCTGGGCAGAGTTCAGGGCAAATAATTTCATGCTAGGAATAGCATTAGTGTTCTCATTCTTTGGTTTTATATTTGCAGCACCAGGCGGAGTGTATATCAAAGGCTACCTGACAAAAAGAAAGACTGCATACATCTCATTAATAGGGCCAGTGATTAATTTAGCAGTAGGGCTGGTGTTTGGTATTTTTGCATTTTTCGCACCAATAACACAAGTAGTGTGCATTCCTGGAATGATGATAAACTTCTGGCTAGGATTATTCAATCTATTGCCGTTTCCATTATTTGACGGGTTTAAAGTCTATAGATGGAACAAAGGAATATACGCCATATTCTTGATACTGGCAATAGTGCTGACATTTGGAAGCGGATTCTTCTTCAAGACAACACTGGGCCTGTAAGCAAAAAATATATAAACAAGATGCCACACTTCTTATTTGGGTGATAATAATGAAAAAGATACTTGTTTTACTATTGATACTGGCAATAATCGCTGTTGGATGCCAGCAGGAAGGTGAAAAAACATTTGAAAAAGAAGGAGATGCACAGCCTGAAAAAGAAGAGATTGTGTTAGACCAAAGCCAGATAAAATTCAAGGTAGGGGATGAAACCATAGCAAAAATAGAAGCACAGCAGAATGAAGAAGGAGATATTGAAATAGAAGCTGTTGAGCCAACAATGGAGGCAGATGCTGTAGAAAAGACAGTTGATTTAGGAGATGAATGGTGCAAAAAAGGACAGCAATGGAGTTTCCAGACAGAACAAGAAGGGATTGATGCATCTGCAGACTGGGAAATACAAGGAATAGTTGATTCAGGAGAATACGCAGGACTTTGCCATGTCATATACTCTGCACAAACACCTTTAGGAGACACCACAATGGATTACTATTTCACAGAAGACGGAGAATCTGGCTATTTTGAAATGAAAATGCCAAATGGACAGACAGTAAAACAAGAGTGGCATGGATGATTTATTTTTTTCTTTATTATAAGTCATTAACTTTATAAACTTTCAAGGCATATATTCTTAGGTGGGAGAAGATGGCAACATATGAATTCCAATCAAATGGAGAAGAAACATACCAGCTATTCAGGAAAAGATGGCTTGGCTCTAAAAAACTTGATGTGTATTTCTCAAAAAACCATTTTGGAAGGTATGTGCTGAGTGTGAGTTATAAAGACGAATCTGCAGATACAAATATGATGTCAAGTATCCAAGCAAAAAAAATAGTAAGATTACTGAAGAACTTGGGTGTCTCAAACACAGCCCTGCGAAACACGAATTTTTCCAAAGGCGCTGATTCAAGAGCAAAGGAACATTTATGCCAGCTAGTTGCGAGCCTTGAAGTAGCAGAGTAGTGAAATAATTTCTTTAACAGTAACTATTTAAACCACTTCTATATTCTTTGTGAGAACAAATAACAGGATAATTATTTACAATATGGAAAATAAAATAACTGTGATGGAAAAGCCGTACAAGGCAGAACAGGTAGAGAAAATATTAAATCCAACTGTAAAGAAGTGGTTCTTCACCAGGTTCAAGCAGTTTTCTTTGCCGCAATTGTATGGTGTGATGGAAATCCACAAAAGAAAGAATATCTTGGTTTCAGCACCAACAGGAGCAACAAAAACATTAACAGGATTTCTTTCAATAATAAATGAATTAGTAGACAGTGCTGAAAAAGGAGTTCTAGAAGACAAGATTTACTGTGTTTACATTTCTCCTTTGAAGGCATTATCAAACGACATTGAGAAAAACCTGAAAGAACCACTATCTGAAATAGCTGCAATAGCTGGAAAAGAACTAGGAATAAGAGTTGCAGTAAGAACAGGAGACACAACAACAACTGAAAAATCAAAGATGCTCAAGAAACCACCGCACATCCTGATAACAACACCTGAAAGCTTAAGCATAGTATTGAGCTCTCCTAAATTCCGGGATCATCTTCGTAAAGTAGACTGGTGCATCATAGATGAAATCCATGCATTAGCAGAAAACAAAAGAGGAACACACTTATCATTATCACTTGAAAGACTTGATTATCTCTCTGACCACATGTGCAGAGTAGGATTAAGTGCAACAGTAGCACCTTTAGAAGAAGTTGCAGGATTTCTTGTCGGGCCAAAAAGAGACTGCGAGATAGTTGACGTGCAATTCATCAAGCAGATGGATTTGCAGGTCATGAGCCCTGTAGACAATTTAATTGACACTAATCACGGAACACTGCACTACAAAATGTATGAATTGATAGATAAACTGATTCAAGAGCATAAAACAACATTGATTTTTACTAACACAAGAGCTGCAACAGAAAGAGTCGTAGACCACCTGAAGCACAAATTCCCAAAAAGATATGAAGGCAATATCGGAGCGCATCATGGAAGCCTTGGAAAACAAAAAAGGCTTCAGATTGAGAATAAATTAAGAAATGGAGAATTAAAAGCAGTAGTCTGCTCAACTTCTCTAGAACTTGGAATTGATATTGGTTTTATTGATTTAGTCATATGTCTTGGCAGTCCTAAATCAGTAGCAAGATTCTTGCAAAGAGCAGGAAGAGCAGGACACCAGCTTCATGAAAAAGTAAAAGGAAGAATAATTGTCATGGACAGGGATGACCTGGTAGAGTGCGCTGTTTTATTGAAATCTGCTGTAGAAAAGAAAATAGACAAGATTCATATCCCTACAGGAGCACTGGACGTTCTAGCACAACAAATTGCAGGAATGGCAATAGAACAAGTGTGGGATGAAAAAGAACTTTATTCTGTGATAAAGAAAAGTTATTGTTACAAAGACTTGAGCAAACAGGACTTTAATGAAATTCTTGATTATTTATCTGGGAAGTTTGTTGATTTGGAAGACAGACATGTTTATGCAAGAATCTGGAGAAATGAAGGCAAGCTAGGCAAAAGAGGAAGGCTTGCAAGAGTAATCTACATGATGAACTCAGGAACAATACCTGACGAATCTTTCATCACAGTAAAGATAGGGAACCAAATAATAGGCAAACTAGACGAAGCATTCCTAGAAAAAATGAAGCCAGGAGACGTATTTGTTTTAGGAGGAGATACTTACATGTTCAAATTCTCAAGAGGAATGGTTGCACAAGTAAGTGCCACTGCAAACAGGCCGCCAACAGTCCCAAGATGGGTTTCTGAAATGCTGCCATTAAGCTTTGATTTGGCACAGGCAATAGGCAGAACAAGAAGACTTGCATTTGAGCGGTTTAATTCTAAGAAAAACAAGAAAGAGATACTTAATTGGCTGCATGAATATCTTTATGTTGACCCAAAAGCAGCAAAAGCAATTTATTCTTATTTTCGAGAGCAGTATGATTATGCAAAACAAATCCCAAATGACAAAATGATACTTATTGAGCACTTTAATGATGACAGAGAAAAGAAAATCATCTTTCATTCACTTTATGGAAGAAGAGTGAATGACTGCTTGTCAAGAGCTATTGCTTATGTCATTTCCCGCAATGAGCACAAGGATGTAGAGATAGGCATAAGTGACAACGGCTTTTATCTGTCTGGAGATAAGAAAGTAAATGCCATGAAGGCGTTCAAATTATTGAAATCAGACAAATTAGATCTTCTTATGCATCTTGCAATAGATAAATCAGAAGTATTCAAGAGAAGGTTCAGGCATTGCGCTACAAGAGCTCTTATGATATTAAGAAATTACATGGGCAAAAAGAAAAACGTGGGAAGACAGCAGGTAAGCTCAATGATACTCCTGAATGCACTAAAGAGGATTAGTAATAATTTTTCTATCTTGAAAGAGACAAGGCGAGAAGTATTGTCAGACTTAATGGACATAGAGAACACAAAAAAAGTATTGAAAGGCATTGAAAACAAAAGCATAAGACTGGTAGAGATTGACACGCGCATACCAACACCATTTGCATTTAACTTAGCAGTACAGGGATATGCAGACATAATGAAAATAGAGGACAAACACGAATTCCTGAAAAGAATGCACCAAAATGTCATAGCAAAAATAGGATTGAACAAGAATGCAGACAAAGAACTGCTTGAGCAATACAAAGAAAAGCCAAAAGACTATACTGAAATATTTGATGAAATGGAAAAAAAGGAATTGACTGAAAAAGAACAAGAATACAAGGATTTAAGACAGATGATATGGAACCTGAATAAAGTTCCCTTGTTTGCAAAAGAAGAACTCATCAAGCTGATAGACGGCGAAGACAATATCCGACCAGATGTTATCAAATCAATAGAGAAGCACAAAAAAGACATCAAAAAGAATTGGCCAAAAAAAATTCAGAAGATTGTTTTTGAGAAGTTAAAAGAGCTATAATAATCACCAAACAGGGACAAGTATACACGAAGCTTTTTAAATTAACTCCTTCTTTTAAGACGGTATGGGAAAAAAGAAAAACAACAAAAAAAAGAAAAATAACATAGTTGAACCGCTGCAGGAAACACCAGAAAAAATTGACCACAGAAGAAGAAAACTTCTAAAATACGGGCTGGGCAGCCTGTTACTGATTGCAGCAGGCGGAACAGGCCTGCCTATATTGGCACGCATGGTGCAAGGAGAAGAAGATAAATGGGATTTTATGCACGCACCGAATATGTCCTGCAATGATCCAAGATACGACATAAAATACGCGAGAGACCACAAGGGATTATATGTTCCTGTCGGTGAACCATACAAGGTACCACCAGCAGAAGCTGAACAGGAATTTGCAAGAGTCAGAGAAAAAGTTATGACGCGAGCAAGAGAAGAAAACTGGAAAGACTTAACAATCACAGTATGGCGGCAAAACTTTGCCAGAGTTGACGACCGCCCAGGCAGGGCAAAACACTTCAAGAAATATCTAGAAATTGCCGCAAATTTTCTTTACACGCGCCTGCCAAACCTTCCTAAAACAGGAATCGATTTTGTAGTCCTAAAACCAGGAGACGATTTCACAAAAAACGCGAACTGCAAAGGATTAGTAGGGCTAATGAACCATAAAGTGTATACTGTAGCATGTGAAGACAAAATAACTGGAAAATATGCAGAAGCAGAATTATACCACAACGACCAAGGGTCATTCACCCATCAGAACCACGACCTAAGAACAAACAAGTATGACAACTGGATAGTATTTGGATCAGCAGCTGCTGTTATCCAGGCGCCCTTCAGCGAGTTAATACCCTATGCGCTTCTTATGCAAAACACGAGATTAACCGAAGAACGCGAGTATCAAACCATTTCAGTGATGGTAGAGGCAATATCAGAAGGACTATCTTACCTGCTTTCAGAACAAATAGTTGACATGCTAAACATACCAAACGGCCGCAACATACTAAAACAAGACCTGGAATCAATGCTGAACAATCGCCCGCAAATATATTCCCAGGTAAGAAACTCAATCAACTGGCTAAGACAAAACGGCATGCAAAAAGGACTGGATATCTACCTGAAAAACCCAGACAGGTTCATGCAGAAAATAAAAAACGCATAAAAATGGGAAAAAAGAAAAACAGCAAGAAGAAGAAAAATATGCCAGTCCAGTTAATTCCAGAACCAGAAAAGCCAAAGCCAAGACAAAGAAAAATAGCTGCGTGCGCAGCAGCAATAACACTCGCAGGAATAATAGCAGGGGCAGCATATTTTGGCAGTTTTAGCATATCAAAAGAGCAGCAGACCCACACAATAGACCAGTCCATCAAAAACGCCTGGAAAAACAGATATGATCCAGAAGGAATAAGAATAACAGATGATTTACTTTTGCAATACGCTGTTTTTAGAAAAAGACAGGAGCTTGGTGACAATGGAAACTTGCCAGAAGAAGAAGCAAGAGAACTTGACGCAATAATGTTCACACATGTAAAACCTGAACAAGAAAGATTCCTGCAAGAGGCAACGCCAGAAAACTACACAGACAAAGTATTTTACTCATTTTTCCTGTCCAGCGCAAAAGCAGAATACCTGCTGAATAACCCAGGCAATATCGCAGACTTGTTTGATCTAACCAATAACCCTTTATTCCTGGACTTACTTGATGAACAAAGACAGATAAGGGATGATAATAACCTAGGAAAATTAATTCTGCACGCAGCTGTATTACTTACCCATCAACGGCTTGAGCCATCAACAAGCATGAGCGACAGCTTTCCTCAGTTTATGGAAAATCTTCAACAAGGCAGAGGAGACTGCACTGACTACACATTTGCAGCTGCAAACCTTTACTATGCAATATGCAGCCTTATAGGCAGAAAAGACCTCGCCCCAAAGATAAGAATCGCAGTAGGAGCGATCATTGATTCAGACTGGTCTGTGCTTATGGGTGAAGGCCACTGCTGGATGCAGTATGATGACAATGGAACCTGGATTAATTATGAAATGAATCGATGCGATAAAATTAAGAAAAACACACCAGTATCTCTGCGCAGCACACCTGCGCTATACGAGTTTAAAGACGCAAATGGTTGCTATACATTAACATTCTTCACTGCACGAGCAGAATATCACGGGGAGAACGGAACAAGCTGCCTATCCGCTCACATACTTCCAGACAAAGAATAACTGAATTTAAACAATTGATTTCTTTTGAAATCTAATCTGGAAAATAAGAATACCTTGCAAGAGGGTAAAGATGCTCCCTGAGCACCAGCATCTTGCTGACAATCAAGGCATCTGGAAAGCCGCCTTTGGCAAGTATTTTCTTTGCAGGCTCTTTTAAAGAGTGCATTTTTTGCTTGTATTTGTAAAAAGTTTCAAGGCAGGCATGTTTCTTGTAATTTGCATAACTTTCCTCAATAAGGCTGACAGCGCCCTGGCAAATCCTTAATGTCTCTGGCTTGATTTTAGTCTTAGGGCTAAGATCCTTTAAGTTTGCGCACAAGCTTATCAAAACATTTCCAGAGTGCATAATGCTCCGCACAACAGAATATGCTGCTGTTAATTCATAATGAGACGGAAGGTTTTTCTTGTTTTTGCAGCCTTTCTTGTTCAAAATCCTGAGGCAGAGACGCCCAAACTTTATTATTATCTTGTAAACATTTCGCAGCCCCTCTAATTTAGCATACTCTCTTTTCTTAATTAAATCCATGCTTTCTTTTGCAAAGGTAATCAGGCAGAGAAAGGTCTTATTGATGAACCTGTCAAGGTCTTCTTCATACTCTTCTGCAATGTTTTTTATGGTGCAGGACCGCGAGCCCTGCTCAACAACCACAAAACCCATGTGGCCCTCACTAAGGGTCTGGTTAATCTTTTGCAAAACAGAAGGATCTTCAAAAGTCACGCACAATTCATCATAGCCTGCAATATACGGTCTTGTCAAAACGCGCTCAAGAAATGCTGAAGCATTCTTGATATGAATATTCAGCGTTTTTTGAATCTTTGCGTGATTTGCATGCACAAGCAAGGAATTTTCCTGCTCAAGCACATCAACTTCATCGCCTTTTTGCAGGCCATGCTGTTTAGCCCACTTGTTAGGCAGAGAAATCATCAATGTAGAAGGCCCTATCTTGGCTATTTTTCTTTTCAATTCAATCCCCCAGTTATAATAAAATATGTTGAAATATATAAAAGTTTCGAAATTATAATATTATAATGCATTATTATAATATATTCATAAAGTATAAATTGTTGTGAAAGAATAAATAACTTTTATGGGGTTAAAAAAAAGTTTACCAGTATTTCTCCTTGCTGTTTTTATTCTTGTACTGCCTTCTGTGCAGGGAGATGTAATCTTTAAAAATGCAGAATGGAAAAATGACACTTTCTTAGAATTAACAATGGAAAAATGGAGTATAATTCCTTCAACAGATTTTCATGCATCCCAGGCACATGAGGAAACATCTATTTTGTACAGGGATGAATCCTTTCAGTTATGGAAACTAGTGCTGGATGACTACGGCATTATAGGAGATCTGGGCTGGTATGACAATTGCAATAAGCACGGCAAATGCGAAAGAGGTGTGTGCAAAGAAGGCCTGAGCTGCAATGCAGATGCCTGCGTCAATGTTTCTGAAGGGGAATATCTTTACACAGATGATGACAGCTGTGATCACTATGACACAAGAGAATACCGCACAGGATACAAGTGTGAAGTGTATTCTGCTACAGGAGGACACCCAGTAGTCTTTTATTGCAGGTGCAATGGCAATAAAATAGGCGCAGGAAGCTGGTGTGACAATGGCGACGGAGAGACATACAACACAAGATGGGTATACACAACAGAAGCAATCTCAGGAGAAGCAGATACAGGCGGACTAGACTGCGGAGGATTGCTGGAATCAAAAGGGTTTAATTATGAAGAAGGATGTGACTGCTGTTATGACTCAAATAAGTTTGAATACAAGCAGTACTATAAAGCAGGCCTGAGCAACGCTGATTTAGACATGCTCTTTAATCACACAAGATGCTGGATAAAAGTAACCCAGGCAAGAAATAATGGAAATGACTTCTTAACATATGCAATTATTGAAGGAATTCCTGAAACAAATAATGATTTTCTTTCCTGTTTGATAAATTATTCAGATTGGCAAGAGATTGTTACTGATGATAACAGCAATGCTGCAGACATCATTGCGCCAGGAAGCAAACTATACTTTGATTTTGAGGGAAATGACCTTGAACTTGAACCAGAATGCTATTCAAACGCAGACTGCGGAGAAAATTACTGGACAGGAGAACCGGAATGCTGCAATGGTGATGGATGGCATATCTGCCAGGCATATCACGGCTATGAATGCCAGAACGCAGGAACTTCAAAAGCATTTTGTTTTGAATGGGACGGCTACAAGCAAGTAGAGGAGTGTGTAACTGAATGCAAGGATAATATGTGCCCTGGCGAACCTGAAGAGCCCTCTAATGAAACCAATGCAACAGGCCCAGTTGAGCCAGACCCAATAAATGACACTTGTGAAGACTGTATAAACGTCTCTGAAATTGCTGACAAAGCAGTTGAATCGATTAAATCAATCAAAAATGAATTGCGTATAACAGCATCCCTTATAGACCGCGAGGTAGGTGGGACATCAGCGGAATTCACAAATTGCATGTGGGCAGCATTTGCAGAATCTGCCTTTTCAACAATGCCAAACATGAATTCTCTTTATCCTTTCAAAGACCAGCTGTTTAAATACGGCTTGACAGGCATTCTTGACGGCAATAACATAAGTGAATGCTGGCTTGAAAATATCTTAAATGAAGATTGTGAAGCCATTTTCAGCGAATATGCATATAGTGATATGATAAATAACACATATTCCAAGGAGTTTGACAGATTAATAGAAGAAATACAGCAGCTTGACTTTAATGAAGTACAAAATATAGAATTTGTAAAAGATGTGCTTGCAAACTTTGACCTTTATAATAATTTAACAATCAGTGAAAAAGAAAAAATAGAATCAATAATACAAGAAGGAAATACTATGCAGTTTCAATTCAAAATAATCCTGCTTGGGCAGAACATCTTCAGATTAGTACTGATAGGAAAGACTAATTTTAATTCAATAAAAATGTTTGAATTATTTAAATTTGGATCAGGAACAAGTGCTGATATTGAAAGCTGCACTTATGAAGCATATGCGCAAGCAAAAATCAACTATGTACTTAATGTTTTTATGAAAAACATGATTGAACAAACAATTTACAGAGCAAATGAGATAAAAGAAGCAACAGAATACCTCAATTCAGCAGAAGAATTACCGTCTATTACCGTTCAAAATAACGGAACAATCCTTGTGAAAAATGCCTTTTCAAAACCGCTAATTATAAAAGCCTTGTTTGACGAAAACATGAAAGCGCAGGGGTACTGCGGAGCAATTGCAATGGGCACAGGAGGAACAAATATTCCTTCAAAGACAGGAGAGTCAGAACTACTTTATCCAGAACAAACCAGTAAATTTGAACAATATTACACAGCAGAGTTTAAACAAGAACTTGACGGCATAAACTTAAACACATACTGTCCGCTTGATTGCTACGGCCAGACAGATGCAGGAACAAGCGCGAAAATAGAAGGAGAAGGATATGCTTATGTTTTTTACGGCGACAATAACACAATTGCAGTCAAGAGAGTTCCAATTAAGACAGTATACAAAACACTTACCTGCAAAAAAGCAATAGGACAAAAACCAAAAGTTTACAGCAGCGGAGGCGGAGGAGGAGGCGGCGGAAGCAGCAGCTCTACAAGAACAACACAACCGCTTGCAGTGATTACAAAACCAGTCACAGGAACCAGCTTGGCAGAAAAATGGGCTGGTGGTGGAGGAAATACAGTTACCAGTACTCCAGAACCTGCATTAAAAGCTCCTGAAAAAGAGCCAGAACCTCTTTCAGAACCAAAAACAGAAGAAAAAAAACAGGAAACAATTGAACCAAAAGCAGAAGAAAATGTAGTGATTAATACTGTAAAATCAATGGGACAATTATTGATACAAACAATCCTGCCCTGGCTAAACTGGCTTAATTTATTTTAATTATTTTCCTTCCATCTTTTTTCTGAAATAAGCTTCCATTATCTTGTCAAAGTCAACTTCGCCATTCTCAAGCCTTTTGATGAAATCATCACCCCAGCGCTGGTAGTCTGCTGCAGAAACCTTGCGATACCTGTTTTCTCCCTGATCAATAAGCCTTTGCTCATAGACCTTAAGCACCTGCATCACTCTTTCTGGAAGAGGAATCTTGCGCTTTTTTTCCTTGTCATTATCATCTTTTGGAGGGTCAATCTTATCTGCAAACTCATAGAATTGATGTATGTATGCTTTTTCTTTCATGTCCATTTCCAGTTCAAGAGACTGTTTTTCTTTCTGGAACACAGAAATGCCGTAAATAGAACCAATGACTGCATAAGCAGTAAGCGCAGCAAGCAAAAAAGTATTAGCAATAGTCAAGCCGTACAAAAGCCTGAATCTTCCTGGCTGCGGTCCGGAAACTGATTCTGGTTTTTCTTCTAATTTTTCCTGAAGTGTTATTCCTTTTCTTGCCAAACCTCTTAATGCAGCCCTTCTTTTGTCATCATACCAGGCAGCAATACATTCAGGAGAAAGATAACTCTGCCATTTGCTCTTTTTATTAAGCTCGCTTAAAAACAAATCATCCTGCTCACCCAGAATCTTGTCAAGAATACTTGTGGCTGTTTCAGGGGTGGCTTCTGAAGCAGCAATCTCTGCCTTTGCAAGTGAAAGCGCGTATAATTCTAAAAGCTGTTCATCATAGACGTCTGTAGCTCCTCTTGATTCATGCGAATCCTTCAGGTCTTCTGAAGGTATCCGCAAAGGAAACAAGAAATCCCCAAAATCCTCTAGAAAACTAGGAATTTTTGCAAAAGCAACTTTATATTCTCTTGCAATCTTGTTTTCTAAATCAGAAGCTAAAGGCAGTTTATAATGCTGTTTAATATCCTCTTTTTCCACCATTATTAACATAAAAACAAGACAAGTATAAATATTTTGTGACTGAATTATAGAATGTGCAGCAAAACAAGGACATAGAAAACGACTGCAATAAGTATTCCTGCAAAAAGCATCTTAAAGCCATTCTTGTACATGTTTTCCTTAGCAACCTTTCCCAGGAACATGCCCAGAAGAAACAAAACAACTGTGATAAGTGCAATGGAATAATAATATGCCTGCATCACGCCAAGAAGTCCGGCATTTGCAAAGAAAAAAGGAAGTATTATTATCATTGATGTGATAAGAGGACTTATGCCATCAACAAGACCAACCAATAAATTAATTTTTTGGCTTTCTGCATATCTTTTTGACATATGCAGCTTTGTTAGCAGATGCTTCTCAAGCTCCTTGAACTTCTTTTTCACTTCAGCAGACTCTGCTGCATAAGCTCCCCAGATGCCAGAGACACACATTGCAATAGCCGCACCAATGCTTGGGAGAATTATCAAAGAAGGGTTTCTTATCCCAGCAATAAAACTAGCCATCAGGATTCCAAATATTGTGAGAGCACCGTCAAAAGAATTAATAATCATATACCTGCGAATAATCTCGTGCTCTTTCACTATATTTAATACATCTTTTAAATTATTCATTTCAAGTCAGGCACATTAATTATTTTACTTTCGCCAATCACAGCCTTGTCAATGCTGTGAATAACTGCACCGAAATCTTCAATTAGTTTCTTTATCTTTTTCATATCAAGACTCTTGCCTTCCAGAGCAACCTTGATGGACTCTGTCTTCTCGTCAACAGCATATACAGAAAGATTAAGGCAATTCACGCCATTTATTTTCTCCACAGCAATACCAAAATCAATTATGTCTGGCTTGTGCGGTTTTAATATGTCCAACACAATTATTCTCAGTTTGTTTGTCATTTTTTAACACCTCTTATCTTGCGGTTCCCTTAGGGAATGCAGCCTTCTTAGGATGCTTCTTCAGAAAATTGATAATATCTGTATTTACTTTTGTTGTTATTCCAGACTGCTCTTTAGGATTAACAGGGTAAGTTACCCTTAATTCAATCCAGCTATTGACTGCATTCAAATTAAAATTAATCATGCTAAACTCTTCTTTTTTCACATCAAAAAAATGAAGCATCACAGTATATCTTTGCTCCATGTCTTTCTTGTATTTCTTAAGATTCTTGGCTACAATGTCTTGGATATTTTTCATTACAAAACCAAAGTCAGTATCGTAGGTCAATTGAAACGCTGCATCAACCCAAATATACGGAAAATACTTGGAATAATTAGAGATGGGCGTTGTCAACAGCAAGGAATTTGGAAATGTGATCAGTCTTCCGCTAGGCAAATCCGCATTAACATACTCTCCGCCAACCTCACGCACCTTTGTACGCAAAGGATTAACGTCTAATATATCCCCTTTCAAGTCATTTATACGAATGCGGTCGCCTTCCTTGTAAATCTGGCCCATTGTGAGATATATCCAGCCCATCAGGTTAAGAACAGGTGACTGAAAAATAAATGCCAAAGCAGCAGCTGCAATTCCTAAGGAAATACTTGCAGAAAGCAGTTTATCCTGAAATATGAAAATTATTGCAATACATGTGCCGAAGAATAAAATATAATGCGCGATTCTTATCAATGAAGCATGCTTAAGATATATTCCTGCAATCTCTGAAAGTGAGAGCGCAAGCAGTATTGCTAATGCAGAATGGAATATGTGCGCATGAATCTGCGTCCAATTGAAAAAAGCCTGTGAAGGTCCTGCAATTCTTAAGATAAGCAAGACTATGAATAAGAATATGTAAATAAATAGCCAGCTCCCCTCTTTTTTCATGATAGTTTAATACAAGAGTATTAGTATTTAAACTTTTCTAAGGCAGAAAAGAAGTCACTCTCTTTTTCTGGACTAATAAATTTAGAATTAAAGGTGAGAGCACTGTGGTGATGACAGAAATCAATACAATTCCAGTAACTAATGTTGTATCCAGCAAACCAAGTGCAGAAGCTGCATAAGTCACTGCCAGCGTTGTTGTCAATTGTGTTGTTGAAGATATGCCAAAAACCAAGGAATTCTTTTTAGAGAACCTATCCCATCTTGCAGCAAAATAACCACTCAAGAACTTCGCCAGCAAAAGGCCTGCAACAAGGCAAAAAACAATGACTTCCTGAAAATCAATATATGTGAAAATTGTCAAGTCCATCTTCATGCCAACAACAAAAAAGAAAACCGGAACAAATAGGCCATAAGCCAGAGTATGCAGCTTGTTGTATAATTCATCTGAAGTCACAACATCTGCCAGCAAAATTCCGACCAAGAATGCTGCAGAAATTGGATGCACTCCAAGCAGAGAGAAATAAAACAAGACTGCCATCAAAAGCACAATCACAAAACGCAGCTGGCTCTCTTCATCATCGTGGTCTTTCCATCTCCTGAACAAGTACTTTGCAAAACCAGGAAGGATGATTTTCAAGAAAACCACAGATAAAATCAGTATAATAAAATACACAGGCAGAGGAAACTGCGTGATAGGAGCAACTGTCTGCAAAACAATTGCAAGCAGCAGCAAGCTAAGAATATCTTCTATAATTACTGCGGAGGCAATTGTCTGGCCAATCTGCTTCTTGAACAGATTAGCAGATTTAAGAATAGGAATAATTATCGCAAAAGAGGACGAAAGAAACACAATACCCACAAGAAGAGAAGCCATCCAGGAATAACCAAAAAACCTGGTAATTGCAACACCCACTCCAAAAGGAATCAAGCCATTTGCAGCAGACATTACATAGATTTTCTTTTGCAAATTCTTTAGCTGGCTAAGCTTTGCCTCCATGCCAGCCATCAGCAAGAGGAATGCAGCACCAAGAAAAGCAAAAAAATCAATTATGTTGTTCGGTTGAACATAATCAAAAGCATTAGGCCCAAGAACAGCACCCAACAGCAGCAAAACAGTAATATACGGAAGCTTGAATTTTTTTGCTAATTCAGGAATAATAAGGCCTATGAATAGAATAAATAATAAGACTAATACAGGCCCCTCAATTTCAAACAGCATATTCTGGTATCATAAAAGAGCATATATAAATTTAAGTCGTAACTCCTGCGTAACACAAATCTTTTTAAATTCTGGTTTATTACTGTGTTGTATGGGGAAGACATATGATATCGATGCAAACGCTGTGCTAGCTCTGTTAAAAGAAGCAAAGCAGAGAAATGCGTCTGTGAGCATAGGCGGTAAAACTAGTGCTGGTTCTGTAGAAGGAGAAGATGTAGACTTTGGTATCGGCCTGATAAGCGCACCAGGTTCTTGCATAGACAGAAGTACAATAACAGGCATACATGAAGTTGTTGATGACGGCGAAACAGAGAGCCATAAAATAACTTTGCGTTCAGAAATTCCTCCTTATGAATTAGAGATAAAATATTCCTTGAGTGATGAATATCACGGCGGAATCTTTGGTTTGCTTGGTGTCTTAAAAGATGTTAGCAAAGCAATACTGCACATGCGTGATTAAGTCAAAAGATTTTTAAGCATTAAAAAAAACTTGCAATAAGGTGAAGCAAAAGTGGGAGAAGAACGAACAATAAGTGAAATAGAACAAATACTTGAATCACATAAAGATGATGCTGTTGAAGGATTCTATATTACGGGCCGTTTGATAGGCGATGAAATAGAAAAAAGAGGCGCTGACTGGAATTATGTGCAGGAACTTCTTTACACCATAAATACAAGGAATGTTATAATAGCAAGCAATTACAAAGTCACTCCAGAACAGGAAGGAGAACATCATAAAATCAACATAACTGCGAAGTCTGCTGGCGGCACTATTGTGCATGACATAACAGTTAATTATTTTGTTATGGATACAGAAGCAGAAGAAGCAGAGAAAGAAGAACTTCAAGAGCTTCTTGAGAACGAACCAATGGTGTTTGAAAGCAAGCGCGCAAAGCATGGAATACTTGATGCAAGAATAATTGATGCACATGAATTCTTTGGAAAAGCAGGGGCATTTTTCGGCTATGTAGTTTCTGTAGGTGATGTGGATTATGCCCGCATGATGGGTGTAAGATTTGCAATGATTGCAGAAAAGATATTTGGGGAGAGAAAAGAATAATTCTTTATTCATAACGCAAAGCAGACTCAACTGGCGTTTCGTAGCTTTGCGTAACTCAAATCATTCATAACGCAAAGCATCCACAGGCTTTAATCTTGAAGCTTGCATTGCTGGCCAGACACCTGCAACAGAGCCGATTATGAATGAGAATGCAAGAGCGCCGGCCACTAAATACCATGGAAAGTGCGCCTGAAGAATACCAAAGTTTGCCTGGGCAGCTGCAAGTTCTATCACTTTACTCATTCCCATGCCAATCAAGATACCAACAGCACCGCCAACTAATCCTAAGAAACCAGATTCTATCAAAAACAAATACAAAATATCAGAATTTCTTGCACCAATCGCCTTCATGACACCAATCTCATTAGTTCTCTGCAAGACAGCAGTATACATGGTGTTCATTATGCCGATTCCGCCGACAAGCAAAGAAATAGCTGCAATGCCAATCAAGACACCCTGAACAATAGCAAAAACACTGCTGAAAGTTTCCATGAACTCCTCAAATGTTGTAATAGCGAAATCCTCTTCACCTTCCTCAACATCACGATGCCTTCTCATGGTTCTCTTCAAGGATTCTGCAATAGCACCCACATTCTCGCCCTCAACAACCTCTGCAATAATAACAGAGAATTCATCACCTGCATCAAACACGTCTTTTGCAGTTTCCAAAGGAATAATCAATGTAGAATCATCATCTGGATTGCCAATAGGCTCTAGCTGACCAACAATCTCGAACTTAAATCCCTCAATCTCAATCCTGTCACCAACCTCAACTTTTTTGTCAAAAATCTCTCCTTTAGAGAACCTGACACCTGCAACAGCCTTGTAAGAATCGCCTTTCTTGATATCTCTTCCTTCTGCAATCTCGAAATTGCTTGTATCAAAAATAATCTTTTTTGTGTTATCACTGGGAATACCTGCAACCCAGGTGTACTTGTTTTCATTGCTGTAGCTTATTTTTCCAACTCTCTGCAAAAAACCACCTGCATCCTTAATGCCTCTAGAGCTCTTGATAACCTTAAGATCATCTTCATCAATAACAGCACTAGCACCAATACCGAAAAAACCGCCTTTAGGCATTACCATAATCTTGTTTGTACCCATTGCCTCAAACTGCTCTGTAATAGCCTTTTGCAGGCCCTGTCCAACAGAAATCAAGCTAACAACAGCAGCAATGCCTATAAATATTCCCAGCATAGTCAAGAAAGTACGAAGCTTTCTTGATTTCAAGCTCTTGAATGAAACTATAAAATAATCTTTTATCATTTGCCAAACTCCTTTTTTAATGCAGCTAAGTATTTTTTAAGTTTTAGAATAAACGCATTTTGTGTGCGTTTATCTTTAGGTCTGCTATTTCTTAGTTTCATTGCAGTATGAACAATGTGGTCTTTAGGTGATATTTTTGTTAATCCTTTCCATGAATGGGGTGGATGCATGCCTCTTATTTTGAACTCGAGATCTGCTAACCAGAAAGTTTGTTTAAGAAGAGCTTGAAAATCAAGCTCTTTCTTTTTATACCAAGGCAAAAACATTGTTTTGAAAGTTTTGAGCATAATTAGTAAATCTTCTAAGTCTGTACGGGTTTTGAAATCTTTTTGCTTTAGTTTTTTACCATAAATTAAATGATAATTAGGCATATATTTAACGAATCTTCTGGGCCCTGTTCTTTTCTTAGTTATCTGCTTGGAATGTTTTCCAGTTTTTAATTCCCATAATGCATACCCTGAAATCCCGCTCGGAAGTTCATATTTTTTTTTAGTCAATTTCCATAGTTTTGGAAAAATTTTCAAAGTAGCTGTATCAGTAACTATCACCCAAATATCAACATCACTTTTAGAAGTCATTTCTCTTCTAGGAAAACTACCTCCGCAATAGATGGAAATAATATTTTCTTTAGGAATTTTCTTTAATACCAATCTCTTTATTTGTAATAAAACTTTAATGGCTGCTTTTTCTTGTTCAGTTATGTTTTTCCATTTTTTCCAAAATATCATTTGCTTGACCTCAGCGCAGACTCAACTACGTTTCGTAGCTTTTCGGTTGTTGATTTTTTGATTTCCTTATTCATTTGCTACTCCTCAAAGCAGACTCAACTGCGTTTCGTAGCTTTTCGGTTGTTGATTTTTTTCTTGCTTGTTTCATTTGCTACTCCTCAAAGCGTCGACAGGATTCATCCTGCTTGCCTGCCTTGCTGGCAGGATTCCACTGACTGTTCCAACAAAATAAGCAAAAACCAGTGCTCCAATAATTATTACAGGACTAAAACTTGCATGAAAAATATCTGCACCAAGCTGCTGCGCAATAATCTCCCCAACTTTAGCAATACCAAGGCCAATCAAGACACCAACAAGGCCGCCTGCCAAGCCAAGAATGCCTGACTCAACAAGAAACAAAGTCATGATGTTTGAGTTTCTTGCGCCAATGGATTTCATAATACCAATTTCTCTGGTGCGTTCTAAAATAGTAGTATACATCGTATTCATTATGCCGATTCCGCCAACAATCAAGCTGATTGCAGCAATACCAACAACAAAAATAGTGACAATACCAAGAATTGTGTTAAGCTGTGCAATCATCTGCTCAGCAGTCTGCACACTAAAATCCTCATCATCTTCATCAACATCCCTGTATTTTCTCAAATCCTTCTTGATATTTTCAGCAACCTCACTAGGTTCTTCTGAAAGTTCTGTCAATGCAAATATTGTTGAAACCTCTTCAGGTTCATCATATATTTCTCTTGCCTGCTCAATAGGAATCCTAATCAAAGAATCATGAACACCAGTGCCTGCTTTTTTCTGGATACCAACAACCTTAAATTCAATATCTTCAATTATTAACTTGTCACCAACACTGATTTCCTTGTCAAAATCATCATAAGCAACATTATAACCAATCACTGCCTTGTACTTATCGCCTTTCTTCAGCTGCCTTCCTTCTTCAATATCAAGAAAAGAGGTTCTCTCTGTCAAGGCTTCTGCATCCTGATCAGTGTCATAACCCCAGACACTCATGAAATTAACTTCATCCTTGAACTTAACTTTTCCATCTTTAGAGATAGTTGCAGTGGCAATATCAACACCTTTCACCTTTCTAACAACATCTAAATCATCCTCTGTCATCATTCCAGTAAACATGCTGCCGCCAGTAGGGCCAAACTGTCCAGAACCAGGCGTAATCATTATACGATTCTTGCCAATCTTCTCAAACTCATAATTAATAGAAGCCTGCATGCCCTGCCCTAAAGAGATAAGACTAACAACTGCAGTAATACCAATAAAAATACCAATCATAGTCAGCCAAGTCCTGACAGACCTGCCCTTAAGACTATGAAAGGCAAGCTTAAAATAGTCTACAATCATTTTTTATTCTTCTTTTTCTTTTTCCTGCGCCTGTAAAGCCAGTATATAATCACTGCAAGCACTAATAATACAATGATTATTGTTCCTGTGTATGACTTTGCTTCTCCAAGCTCTGCCTTGCTGACGATTCTCAAAGGCAAGTCAAAAGTCTTACTGTAATCCTTGTTATACGGGTCCTTGAAGTCAACAATAACATTCAGCCTGACATCCTTGACTTTTGGCTTTATGATAAACTCAAAAGTCTCAAAATCATCACTGTCAAGGTTTCCAATGTACTCTTCATTTGACGGAGAGAGAACCTCATACTGCTCTGTAGAGACAAGCCTTGTATTCAGGTACTTCAAGTCCATTATTCCCTTGTTTATTATTTTCAGGGTCACTATTCCAGGCTTGTTAGGGGCAGTAACCTCTGTAGAATCAACAACCACCATCAAGTCAGGCTCTGCACTCATAATCAAGCTGATTCTTGTCTCATCATCATACTCAGTGTTTCTTATATCCTTGTAATTCAGCTTTAAAGGTATTGAATAAACCTTTATCTCAGCAGAAGTGTCTGCAATCAAGCTAAAGCTGACTTTCTGCGTCTCGCCAGGAAGAATCTCCTTTATTCTCTTTGTATTGCCAGAACCAATAGGGGCAATGACAGATTCATCCAGTTCTAATGTAACATCAACATCTTTTACAGTTATCTTTCCGTGATTTCCTAAATCAATGTCAACCTTGATGAAATCACCAGGTTGAATAGCTTCTGGAATTGTTGAATATTCATCAACAGTCAAGATAGCACCAGCAGTCCTTATTGAGATATCTCCTTCAAGCCTTGTCCAGACCAAAGATTCCCCGAACTGGTATTGGAACTTGACAGGCATGTCCTTGTTAGGGGCATCATGCGCCACAACCAGCCTGTATTTCACGACTGCATTCTCCCCCTCTGGCAGTGCCTTGAGAGTCTTTAATTCATCCTCTCCTTCTGCTAAAGAGAAAGGATATTCTGGAAAGAATTCAATCCTGAAATCCTCTGAAGTTGTTCCCTCATTGTTCACAGACACCCACACTTCAGCATAACCTCCGGGTTCAACAGGGGCAGGCTCATACTTCAGAATATCTGCGCTTATTAACGGGCCTCTCCTTGCAGCAAAAACACTAGCTGCTGAAACAACCACTAATAATAGCACCATTAAACTCAAAATTGTTTTATTCTTCATTTTATTTTCCTCCATGTTTGGAGGTCTTCTGAGCTTGCTCAGATTTACCTCCTCGTTTTGTTCTTGTTTTAACAATTTGACCATCAACTAAAAATGCAATACGATCAGCATGCTCTGCCAAATCATTATCATGCGTGACAAAAACAACAGTCTTGCCTTTTTTCCTGTTAAGATACTTCAGCAAATCCATTATCTTCTCACCAGTCTTCTGGTCCAGGTTTCCAGTAGGCTCGTCTGCCAAGACAACCTCTGGATCAACTGCCAGTGCCCTTGCAATAGCAACTCTCTGCTGCTCTCCTCCTGATAACTGTCTTGGGGTGTGGTTCATCCTGTCTTTTAACCCCATTTCATTAAGCAGTCTCTCTGCAGTGTCCAGTCTTTCTTCTTCTGGAACATTCTGAAAAATCAAAGGAAGCATGACATTTTCCTTTGCAGTGAGATTTGGGAGCAGGTTAAATTTCTGGAATATGAAGCCAATTTTCTTTCCTCTAATCTGTGCTAAATCAGATTCTTCCAAGTCTGCGATGTTTATTCCATCTAGATGGATAGTACCTTTGCTTGGGATGTCTAAACAACCCACAAGATTCATTGAAGTTGACTTGCCAGAACCAGAAGGGCCCCTGATTGCAAGAAACTCTCCGTTATAAACTTCAAGATTCAAACCTCTCAAAGCATGGACGAGATGCTCTCCTAATTTATACGTCTTCCATACATCTTTTAGTTTTATCACTACTTTTCGTTTCTTCATTTTATCTTTTTCAGCTCCTTTATTGTCTTGCTTAAAAGTTCCTTGACCTTCTTTTTGTTTTTTGGAAACAAACCTCTGCTGAATATTCTTGCCAGCTCTATCTTAAATTCCTGAACTTCAGGAGGAATGTCTTCAATAGAGTATTTTCCTTTTTTCAGGGCCTCTACTGTCTCCTGAAACTGCGTTAGTTTTTCTCCTGTCAGGGCAGACCACATCTTAAGGCTCTCTTCTACTTTTTTTAGCAATATATCTTTATGCATCGCAATTATTTTCAAATGCTCCTTGCCTTCTTTTGTAATAGAGTAAATCTTTTTTCTTCCGTCTTTTTTGCAGGAAACAAACTTTTGCTTTGTCAAGTCATCAAGAACAGGGTAAATAGAACCAGGAGAGGGCTTTGAACCTATCTTTTCCTCTATGAACTTCATCAAGGCATAGCCTGACAAAGGCTTCTTGTCAAGTGCTTTCAGCACAAGCAGCTTCAGGTTGCCTCTTATCATTATATCGGTTTCGATATATCGTTAGTAATATATCGCTAATAATATATCGGAAGCGATGGTAATATATAAATCTTGTGGTTTTCAGCAGCTTTAAAAAGAATCCCTGTCTTGGATAAAGCATGAAAAAAGCAATCTGGGTTTACAGCGATTCTCCAGAAAATATTATGTTGATTAGGCAATATAATGAACAAGGAGGCAATGTGCACAATTGCTACACGCGTTTTGCAAGTATTGAGTTTTCTAAAAATAAAATTATGTTTAAGGATTACGTTACAAAAGCCTGGTCAAATGCAGGCTTTGACACTTACCCAATAATCAGCGCGCCAAAACCAGAAGGAAAGCATATCAAATACTCCAGTGCACAGGACATAGCAGAAATAATTGATGTCTTATTTTCAAAACTGAATGAAATCCCTTTTTGCGGCCTGCATCTAAACCTAGAGCCTTATCATCCGCAACAACACAGGTTCTTAGGCATGCTTCGAGAAAGAACACAAAAACCAATAACTGCTGCACTGCCAGGCAGCATTGCAATAGACCCAAAGATATTAAGCAAGCTGGATACTGCTGTCCTGATGAATTATGACCTTGCATTAAATCCAGAAAAGTATAAACTTAAATTCAAAGAAAGACTGGAGAGATTTGCAGAATCCTGCGAAAAAACAGGATGCAAATGGTCAATAGGAATACCGCTTACAGCAACGCACACAGAATATGAAGAAAAACGCTTGATTGAAACTGAGCATATAAGAAAATTCACAAACTATGCAATGGCAAATTATTTTTTACCAGCATATCAGCAGATTAAAGAAACAGCAAAGCATGTCGAACATTTTGATGGAATTGCAATATGGGCAATAAACAGCAGGCCATTAAGAGATTCCAAGAAAAAATGGGAAATACATCCCTGGCAGCTAACACTAAACAGCCTGCAACTGCTGGACTGATTCTTAAAATACTATAGACTTCAAGCCCTGTCTGACAGGCTGCATTTCATAGCCTGCCTTTTTAATATCTTCTGTGATATTATCCATGCTGACAGACTTTAAATCAACAATGGAATTATCTTTAATCATATTAGTTATGTTTTCAGCAAGCAATTTAGGAAAAACATTTCCTTTTGTTGTCTGATTTTGCTGTGAAGAAAAAAAGTATAATCCATTTTGCTCGTCAAGAAAGAGCCACCCCCCGCCTGAATGACATGCATTTATTATTACAATTTTCGGCACTTTCACAGCATTCAATAATTCAGCTAACTCGGCTTTTTGAATTTCTTCTTTAGCAGTTGTAATATAACTTGTATTGCCGTGAGCGTTATAAAAAAACAGAAAAACAGACTTTTTCGGCAGTCTTGCAGCATATTCCAGTGAACCGCGAATTCTTTCTGGTGTTGCTTCATCTTGGCGTATCCAGACAGGTTCATAAAGAATTCCCAATTTGTTGAAACAATCATCAATGCACTTCATTTCTGTAACAAAAGATTTGTCCCTTATTTTTTGATTGTTGACTCCCACATATACTGCGTGTATCAATGAAATAGTATCATATAACTTAAATTGCGCACTGTCATCCTGCAATCCTGCAAGCTTAATCACTGTTTCGTCAAATAGCTGTTGCCTGTTCCTGACTTTGGAATCATTAATCCAGACCTTGTTCTTGCTTCCTAAATCAACAACATACAGCTGGTTATCAAGAGTTCCGAGAAAACAATGAAACTCGCTCACGTGTCTGAATTTTTGTCCGTTGATGACAATTGCAGACCTTGGCTGCGCATTTTTCACCAGGCTTTCAAGAACTTTGCCTTTTTTTTTATTCATAAATCCAGAGTAAACCTGTCTGCTTTGGCTTTCTGAAAGATTAAATAAAACCTGATAATTCCAGTCAGAATCAGAAGGGCAGCCAAAATAATTATGCATCGCCCCAATCCACATAGGACTTTGAACTGGAACAACATCTCTTTCTACACTAACCGAGGTACTATCTATATTTCCAAAAGCAATAGGCCTGATTTTCCACCTAGTTATAGTCATAAAGTAGGTTAAATGAGAGTGATTTAAAAAATTGCTGACTTTTGCATGACAGAGACACTAATCTTTTTAAGTAAAGAAACTTTATATTATTAAATGGCAGGTGATCTTACAGGCAGGATATTAGGAGACTATGAATTGATGCACTGCATAGGCAGCGGCGGATTCAGCGACGTTTACATGGGTAAAAATACGGCCCTTCCTTCTGAACCTTTTTTAGCAGTAAAAGTCTTTAAAGAATATACCATACAAATTGAAAAAGAGGCAGAGATAGGACGAAAGCTAGAACACCCAAACATTGTAAAGGCAGGACCTGTCCTTGAATCTGAAGGAATATGGTATATGCCAATGGAATTATGCGAGGAAGAAAACCTGAGAGACAAAATAGCTTCCTCTGAGGGGATAGCAAGCAATACTGCACTAATGGTTACCAATAAAGTTCTTTCAGGCCTGCAATATGCCCATGATACAGGTGTTGTGCACAGAGACATCAAGCCGGAGAATATCCTGTTTGATTATTCAGGCAATCCAAAAATATGTGATTTCGGGCTTCAAAAAGAGTTGCGGACAGCATTATATTCTGCATATCTTGATTCTATTGGACAGAATCATGTTACAGTCACAAATCCCAATTTGGTTGTATTCCGGCAATCAAGCGAATTCATACAGAGCATGCTAAGCAATCCAGAATCAATTGGAAGAATTGTGGGGACCTTAGAGTATATGGCTCCTGAACAAAAAGAAGGCAAGGCAGACCAGAGAACAGACCTTTTTGCAGTAGGCACAATGCTTTATGAAATGCTGCAAGGTTATCGGCCAGACGGCACTTATGAACCATGCGGCAATGCTGACCTGGACAGAATAATCCAGAAAAGCAGGCAAAGAGATCCAAACAAAAGATACCAAACAGCAGATGAAATGAAATCAGATTTAGAATCCGTAATTGATGAGAACCCTGCTCATTTTCCTTCTGTTCCAACATCAAATTCTGTTGCTGAGGATTTTGGTTGGGGGCAAGACACAGAAATTATGGTGAAACCAAGTTCAACAAACATGCCAAATACACAGAATATCATGACGTCTTCAGTAACAAGAGAGTCAAAGAACGCACTGATAAGTTCTGGCGCACTTTTGTCTCTTGGCGGGATAGGTTGTACTGCGTACTGCTTTGCGCCTGGTGCAGAGATTTTTTTAGTTCCTTCTATTTTAGGCACAGCTTTAGGAGGTCTTGGCCCTTTAGCAATGCTAAAAGAGACAAGAGGATTGAGAAATTTCATGCATGGAGTGTATTCTTTTTCTGTTGGGGCAATAGGCGGCTTGTTAAGTAGCAGTGCTGTGCTATTTGCATT
>JAHWHY010000015.1 GCA_019323015.1 Candidatus Woesearchaeota archaeon | reverse complement strand
CACAAACGCGCAGATGTTTCTTGTTATTGCAAATTTTTTGCCTAGCAGCATTGCTTCTGCAGGCAGCTGCACTATTCCTACAGTGACCCATGCTACGATGAATGCTGTGACTGCTGTCATGCTTATTCCTTGGGCAAGCAGTTCACCGCCAATAATATAACTTGTTATTGGGCTTCCTGCAAGTACACTGCCCACTGCACTGCCGATGAATGAGTCAAGCAGGCTGTTCTTGAAAAAGAGGTATGCATATGCTTGTTTTGGAATCAAGGTGTTTGCCAGTGATACCAAAAGCAGCACTCCTGCCAGTATTGGCAAAGCCTGCCAAAGGGCTTTGGCTGACTTGAAGACTGCTTCTTTAAGACTGGCTTTTTGCATTTTACCTCTTTTTGTTTAGTTCTGCTAGTTTCTTCTTTATGTATTCCAGTTCTTCTTTTAAAGCTTTTTGCTCTTCTTCAATTGCTTTTGCTTCGTCTTGCATCATTGCTTTTTGTTCTTCTTTTGTTGGTTCTGCGTATTGTTCATATGCTGGTTCTGCATATGCTGGCCCGTATGCTGGTCTCCTGTAGCCAAAAAGGCTTCTTCCTAGTCCTCTGGCAAATCCAAAGAATCCTCTTCCAAAACCAAATCCTCTTCCACGGCCAAATCCGTATCCGCGTCCAAATCCTCGGCCTCCTCCAAAGCCTCTTCCATATCCTCTTCCGCCTCTTGGCATTCCTCTTGTAAAGCCAGGGCTGTCATATCCTGCGCAATATCCTGCACCCCTTCCAGTCATTGGACCTGCTCCATCTGGTCCTGATCCATCTCCACTTGGCATTTTTTTCACCCCTCAAATCAACTCTTTATGGTCGATTTGAATCATTATTCAATACTTGATAATGAATTATAATTCATTAAAGTATATAAAGGTTTCGGTTTTGCGGAGCGTTTTAACGCGAAACAAAACTGAAAGCTACGAGAACTAGTTCGAGTTTGGTTTCGGTTTTTTCTTTAAAAAGTCAGAATTCAGGCATTAGAAGGGCTGCAAGCCTATTTTAAGACATTGCTAAAATTAAACTAACCCAGTGAAATAACCCCTGCAAAGCCTGCTTCCACAGTTACAAGGAATTTTATCTCCTTCACCCTCTGTTTTGTCATAATCTACAGTAATTTCCTCTCCAGATGCGATTTCTCGAAGTGCATAAAGCACTGTTTTGCCTAAATCTATTGCAGAATTAGGTTCGCAGGAGTGGTTTACCCAGTTCAGCACTTTTTCATCAAGAACGTATAATCCATCTCCAATATGGGCTGCTTTAGGAGCATTATGACCTAATATATTATCTAGTGGAATCTTGTAAAATTCCTCATTTTTTGCTATTTTTCGCTCTGCAAATATTCCATATCCGTGAATCCTGCTCTTTTGCTTTATCATGCAAAGAAATAATATTTACAGTCTTAAAAAAATAGGTATATACAGTATAAATAAAAATCAACTATCTGGAAAGCAGCTTTGCTTCGTGCATCATTATCTCAAATCTGGAATCTTTATGATACTGCCTAAAATCATCATCTGTTTTTGCTTTTTGTACATATTCTGGATTCAAATTAAGAACCTGCCTTAGTTTTGTGTACATTTCTTCTGTTTTTCCTTGTAAGGATTTTATGCAGGCAAGATTATAAGGAACAGACAAATTAAATATGCAGTTTTCATTTTCCAAATGCTGAAAAAGACGTTCTGCAGACTCTAGCTGGCCTTCACTTATATACACTTGACCCATTATATGATAAGCATCGTGTATTTTATCAAGAATGAACCCAGGAATGTTCATAACTCTTTTTCCTGTCCTGGGATTTATTTCGCCAGTTGCGTATTCAGCCAAAGATTCGCTTTGTATTGTATCAAATAAAACTTGTACTGTACTGTAATCTCTTTGCTCAAAGCAGTCTTTAATCCTGCTTAGCCAGGCATCAATGCGTTCCTCAAAAAAAGGCGGACTAGAACAAAATCCTGCATCACAAACTATCGGGCCTATTGACATAGGAACTTAGAATTGCTTTTCCTTTTTAAGTTTTTATGTAATAAACAAGCAATAATATCAAAAATAAAAAAATTTATTCAGCAGCTTCTTCTTTAGGAGCCTCTTCTGTTTCCTCTTTTTTCTCTCCAGCAGCTCCGCCTTCTACAACCTCAAGCTTCCCAAATCTTCCAGAAGATACCTGCATTTTATCTTGGTAGACTTGAGCCCATCCGCCGGTTATCTTGATAGTATCCCCGACATTGACTTTTTCAACATCTGCCTGCCATAAAGTTACAGTAACAGAACCGCTGTCATCCTCTCCTGTGCAGTTGCACATTTTAAGGGTTCCGCCGCGAACATCTTTTGGCTCTTCTTTTGCAGTTATCTTAAGCGTTATCTCATCAACTTTTGTTTTGTCTTTCAAATCACTTACTTTCATATTATCAACCTCACCATGTTGTTTTTAGTTAGTGTAATGTGTTTATTTAAAACATTTTCCCTTTTTATCAAGCGCAATGCTGCCTGCGGAGTTCTCAGATTTGAACGCTTATTCTAATAAATCTGAGCAACAAGCGAATTCACAAGCGTAACGTAGCGCAGCATTGCTGTATAGCAAAGTTTATATATTCAATTAGAAAATCTTACTGCATGAAAAAAAGAACAAGAAAAAGACTAGAGGTCTTTATGGAATTCTTGATATTTGGTATTGCACTTGGTATTGCAGAGGATATTATAGCAATCTGGTTTGCCACAGACGCAAAGATAACACCACACATATTTCTTATAGTTTTATTGGTAACAATACCTTTTGCAGCTCTTGGAGAGTTGATTGTTGACAGGGTGCGCTGGTTTAAGTGGTTCAGGAATAAGTTGGGTATATAAAATGGAAGAAAACAATCCCGAGTTTTCAATGATAACTGAGATTGACTTAGGCGAAGCTACTTTTGCAGATGATTCTCCTGAGATGAAACTTGCTGTTAATGCAATGAATCGCGGTGCTATGCAGAAGTTATACGAGCTGAATAAGTTAATAGAATTTCTAAAGGACAGGCCTATGAAAACTGTTGTTGAGATTGGCACTGCTGCTGGCGGAACATTCTATGTCTTGTGCCAGTGTGCTCCTAATGATGCGCAGATTATCAGCATTGACTTGCCAGGCGGGCCTTTTGGAGGAGGTTATGAATTAGAGGACATGCGTTTATTCAAGAGATATGGCAAGTTAGGTCAGAAATTGTTTTTCATGCGCGAGGATTCTCATAATGAAACAACCAAAACAATCTTGATAAGCCATTTAAATAACAAGCCTATAGATGTCTTGTTCATTGATGGAGATCACACTTATGAAGGTGTTAAGAAAGACTTTGAATTATACGAGCCATTGGTTGCAAAAGGAGGCATTATTATCTTTCACGATATCTGCAAGCACGCAACTGCTCCTGAGTGCCAGGTTGATAAATTCTGGAATGAGATAAAGGATAAGTTTGAACATAAAGAAATAATTGATCCAGAAGATACTGAGTGGGGTGGTATTGGAATTCTTATAAAGAATTAATCCAGATCTGATACAAGATCCAATTTTATTGTGCATTCTGTTCCCATGTATTTTCTTGTGCGCTTGAAATACCAGGGATGCATTAATACAGGCTTTAATCTCTGGCGTATCATTTCGCGGGTCACACCACCGTGTTCTTTCCCTAACTCTGCGTAAGTTCTGCCCCCAAAAAAATATTCTGTCAGCAGCGGTCTGGCTCTCTCAGGTGCATCAGCAATGTCTTTTCTGATAATTTCTGCTAATTCTTCATCCATTAAGTTTTGCAAGGGGTCTAAAAATCTTGTATCTGCCTTCCTGTGTTTTAGAGTTGCATCTTCATCTCGCGAAGTAGGCTTGTCTAAAATAGTAAACTGGCGCCTGTTTATGCGGTTCTCGCGATATCTCGCTTTCTGCAATTTAAATCTAATGCTGTCAAACAAATAAGTTCGAAATGACGCCCCCCTGTCCGGCCTCCATTTATCCATCGCATACAAAAGTGCGTAATATGCTTCTGGAACAAATGCATTCCAGTCACCCTCTATTCCTAATCTGGGGCAGAGATGAAATGTTATGTTTTTAAGGTCCTGCTCTAATTGTCTTCCCAGCTCCTGCGCAACTCGAGGACTTCTTGTTTGATAGTACTCCAGGGCAAGGCTCTCCACAGTCGCGTCCTCAAAATTAGACGTGATTAAATGCAGATTCTTTACAGGAACGTATAAATCACTCTCTCCGTCAAGCTCTTTCTCAACAACAACAGGCACTCCCTTGTTTTGTATCTCCAGCATTGTGCTGAAATTTATCCTCGCCACTTCTGAGAAAAGATACGCATTAACAAAAGCGCCGTTTATCTTTTTGCGGTGTTTTTTCTCGCGATGAAGAAAGTTAAGCACCATTGCGCAGATAAATCCATTAGAATTGTCTGCCTGAAACTTGTCTTCTTTCAGCTTATCCAGTAATTTCACTTCAAGACCTCTCTCTTTAAGCTCTTCAGCTGAAAAAATCTCTAAAAGTGTGTCATCTTTTAGCAAAGAATCTATTTTCATTTTATCTTGATTTTCTCATCAGTTGCATTGCAGTTAAGAAGTCAGCATAATTAAACTTTACCCCTTTTTCGCCTTGTTGCCTGATCTCGATAGAACTCTTTCTTGCGTAATCAAGGACTCTAGAAACCTGCTGTATATCAATATCTTCTCCTAATCTTTTTGCCAGTTGTGGAACAGTGAAATACTTATCATGAAGTTCCTGCATTCGCGCTTTTGCATTATTCTCAAATTCCTCATCTTCAATTAATTCAGTTATGTCTTTCACACAGGCGCGCTCAATAAAAATACAAGGTTTTTTTCTTGTTCCAATGTTCTTGACAAATGGCTGTGCAAGCTTGCCTGCCTTCAAAAAACCAAAGGATACGCAATCTATTTCCCAGTTACAGAGTGCGCCTTGTATGTCTGCCATCAAGGAATAAAGCGATATCATGCCTTCTGTTTTTTTCACTAAATCCAGGTAGGCTTGCCCAACAGCACCCTCTGCCTCGCGCGGCAGAACATTTCTTGCTTTTAAGTACTGCAATTCATCTTCGCTCTTGCCAGTTATTTTTGCAATATCTTTCCAGTCATAGAATATCATCGGGTGAATTCTCTCCTGAAGCGCAATATCAGAATCGATTTTGTTTATCTGTCTCCAGATTTTTTCTTTTTCTTCTAGGAAGTTTCTGCATGAGATTTGTTTTTTCGCGCCTATCCTGTGCTCTGCAAGCATATCAACAAAAGCATGCAGTAATGCTGCTTCATATTGTGCTTTTGTCTGTCCAGGGCCTATAAATAATGCCGCATGGTTTTCATTAAGCAGCACAATATTTTTACCAGGGTTGTAAACACCTATTGTTCTTCTTGGAAGCGTGGTTGTCAGCTCTACAGTAGTGGTTCTCTGGACCTCTTCTAAATTTGCATCAATACATCTTTTTTTCAGCTTTCCAAGGAAAAAGTCCATGCTTTCTCTTATCTTGTCTTGTCTGCTTGTGACACTTCTCACTCTGTAATACTGGGCCACTTTAGCAAGAGCCTGGCTAACTGCGTCATGTAATTGTCTATATCCTTTATGGTCCTCGCTAAATTTGGTTCTGTCAAAAGAGATTGCGCTCTCAAGGTCATTTGCATGCAGAATCCCCACAATACATTTTGCGATACCTCTCTGCTGCAGATGCATCATTAAGGATTGCGGGTCGCCCACTCTCCTTCCATTTACATAGATATGCATTCCTGCCATATGCGTTGCCCTGCCAGCAAGATATATTGCACCATAAAGATGCCCTAGATGCTTCCAGTGCTTATCAATCACAAACTTAGTGGCATTTGTGATTGAGAGAGTTTTTACATCTTCGTCATTTACAGAGACATGAAAATCAGGCAATACCGGCAGGTCCAGCTGTATGCGCCTCCTTAGTCTTCCGGCCTTAAAGTCTGTGTCTTCCCCAAACCTCAGGCCGTGCATGGTTATCTCTGTTCCCTGTGCCTTTGGGTCTGTCTTAACAGCTGTGTGAGGTACCTCTTCAGTTGATTTTAATGTTCTTCCCTTGAATTCCTCAACTACTCTTGTTTCTAAGCCATTTTTTCTTGTCACAAGTTCGTATCGCTCAGCAAGACTATGCAATGTAATGGTCCCTACGCCAAATTTGCCGATACACACTCTTCCGCCAGGAGACACTCTTTCCTCAAGCTTAGGGCTGTCACCTAATCTATAGAAAGGCACAAGATCTTCTGGAGTCATGCCAAGTCCGTCATCTGTAATTTTAAGAAGTCCGCCGTCTGGATGGTCTGGGTTATAAACTATTTTAACATTATTGGCATCTGCATCATACGCATTTGCAACAAGCTCTACAATCGCAACATATGCATTTGTCAGAACGAGATTAGATATCATCTCTGGTGCGTTTCTGCTGAATTTACGGCGCAGTCTTATCTTTTTAGCTGTTTTCTTTGCAATAATGTCTCACCACTGGCCTTATTTAGCCGGAAAAATAGAATTTAGTATAAATACTTTTGTGTAATACAAAAGCAATATTTATTAATTAGCACCAGTGCCTTCTTCTTTGTTCTTTTGCGCCTAAAACTTTCAGGTATGATACTTCATATCTGTGCATTACAGGCAATGAATGGAGTGTTTTGTCATTGAACATTTTTATTCACCTCAGGTATTGGAAAGTAAAACCTTTATAAATACGCTGTGAAGGGATATTACAGGCTAAAATATCACAAGGTTTAAAAAGGGAAAAAAGTGGTTTCTTAGTGTAATTTCTTGAAGCCATGTGCTTCCTCCTTTATTCGTAGCCAAATCAAGAAATCAACTTCAGATTCTTTCAGGCCAAGGGTTTTTGTGAACTCTTGGTTCAGGTAATGCATGCTTATCACCCCATTAGCTCTATAGACGCCTGTTTATTAATACCCTATGAAGTGATTATACAGGCCAAAATATCACAAGCTTTATAAAGCAAAATCCTCTGTATCCTCTGTATGGTAACTGAAGTTATGTTCGCGCCTGACTGGTTTGCGTCAAAAGATATATTCATTCACGGCTTTAATGTGCTTGTTTTATTGCTTATTGCAGCATTTAGCATGAGATTCTATTTTTTGAAAAAGCAGGAGAACAAGAATTACCTGTTTTTTGCAGCTTCATTCATTCTTCTGGCTATCTCATTCCTTTGGAAGATGGTCACAGACTTGACAGTAATATATGAGATTATCAAGGTTAAGCAGGTTGGTATTTTAGATGTGACTTTCAAGACAATATATACTGAGAAGGTCTTGTTTGTTGCTGGCCACTTGGCGCATTATCTTTTCCTTTTACTTGGGTTATATATTCTGTACGTGGTCTTGAACAGGAAGTCCACCATGAATCACTTGTTTATATTATACTTCATAATCATAACAACTATTTTCAGTAATTTCAGTTATTTTGTTTTTCATCTGACTGCTTTAGTGCTGCTTATGGGCATTGCTTATAGGTATTACTTTATTTACAAGTCAAACAAGAGAAAATCAACAAAACTGCTTTTCACAAGTTTCTGTGTCTTGGCCTTGAGCCAGGTATTGTTTATGCCAGTTAAGTTATATGTCAATATCTACATTGTTGCACAGATTGCTCAGTTAATCGGGTTTTTGATACTGTTGATTGCATTTATGATGGTAATGTACAATGGCAAGAAGAAGTCGCGCAAACATAATAAATGATATGCTGGATTCTATCCAGAATAAAGGCGGAAGAATAAGGCAGACACACCTTATGTATAAGGCGAATTTGTCTCATAACCAGCTTAAGCTTTATCTGGATGATCTCTTGAAGACAGAAATGGTCAAGAAAGTCAAGAACAAGAACTGCTCTTATTTGCTCATAACAGACAAAGGCTCTCAATTTCTTGAGAAGATGCGCCAGATGCGTGAGTTTGAGAAAGCATTTGGATTGTAAAGAAAATAAAAAAAATTTATTCTTTTAATTTTTCATCAAGCTCTAATGCTCTTGTATTAAGATCATTAAGCGCTAGCCGCTGTGCATCAAGGTATTTTCTGAATTCTGTTCCTGGCTGTATCATCTTGTATATTTCTATTGCTTGTTCAATATCTCCTGCAGCCAGTGCTTTTTCAGCTGCAACAAGATGCGCGTGTGATTCAAGCACTGCAGGGTCATTTGCATAAGCCAGGACCCTCACAGCTGTCGGCCCTTCAGGCCCAAACTCTCTTGAAGCTGCTTGAACAACATCTAAATCAGGATATATTCTCTTTAATTCTTTAAAAGTTGTCTCTAGTCTGCTCAATGCAGGACCCAGCTCATTAAGGTTTCCTGCTCTTGTTAGTTCTACTGCAATATTTGTCTGCTGTTTTGCTTGATCATACAATTCTTGTGGTGTTTTATTCATTTTTATCCTCCGCTCCTGCATAAAATTGTGTTATTTAAATAACTAATGTTATTTCAGGCTCGTCATATAAGTCGTGATCTGGCTTGAATCTTGCAATAGCTTTCTTTTGGTCAAATGAACCTGTTCCTATCTGTCTTACAGATAGTCCTTGGTCGTCATTCATGTCTTGTATCAAGCCCTCATTCCCACTGATTGTTTCTAAATCAGAAACTAAAATGACTGCATGGTCTCTCTGCTCTCCAGGAATTTCTGCATCTAAGCCTCTTAAAACCTCAAAATAATCACTTGTCCAGTAATACTCTGGTTTTGGCTCGTCAGACGGCTGTGTCAATCTAAAGAACAATACTTTTGATGCATCAATATTAATTGTTTTTAAGTAATCAACATTTACTCTGTATCCGTCTTCTGCATGTCTTGTTCTTCCATCAGCATGCTCTTTTTCTGGTACCTGCACTTCTTCTCCAAGCAAGCCTGTCAAGTCTCCATTCCATCTTTTTTGTCTTTCTTTATGGATTAAATCAGAGAACCTGCTTGTGTTTTGCACAATTTCAGTCAGTCTTTCTTCAGAATTCCTTATTTCCTCTGGCAATGCAGGGAATAAGTTAGGGTCTTGAAAATACTCTAAAACAAAAGGGTTTGCGTTTTCCATTGCTTTTTCAGGAAGATTCATAGATATATTAAAGAGAATCTTTGTTTATAAAGCTGCTGTGATTTCAAAAGTTTTATATTCGTAATCAGTAAACAGAGTAACATGCAAGAAGTTACAGAAGAATTAGTTGAAAGAATTTCTAAAACTGCCGTTCCTTATGCTGTTATTGGTAATGCTGGCTTTTATTTTCACTTGAATGAGCGCAAAGGGGGCATTGTTGAGGTTGTTGCTGGCGAACCTGTTCCTGGTGCCACTCTTGTGACAAGAGTAGAAATGGGCCTGCTTGGCATGCATTATGAAGCGATTATAGAGACTGCAGAAGAAGTGCCTGTGGGCGAGCATAAGGTGAAAGTTGCCTCTATTTCGTATTTAGTTGCTGATAATCGGGCAAGAAAGCTATTACCTACTGCAATGACTGATTTTATCAGATGTGGTAAAATCGACAGAAAAATTGCAGAAGATGTCCGATGTATGCTTAAAGCAACAGATATGCAAGACGAATGGGAATTTTTCTGGCAGATGATGTATGATTTTGCGCCTAATGTTCTTGAGTAAGAATTTGTTCTAAGCAGGAGAAATCTTATCTGTATATAATCTTTCCTGTCTCCATATCTACGTCTTCAACTTTAGTGAATCTAGATGTGAATATGTTTTTTGCAAGTTCTTTTGCAAATTGTGCTGCACTGAAATCTGAGGCTTTCACCAGGCTTGCGCCTTTGTCAAAGTATTCCTGTGCTTTTGGGGTGTTGAATCTTCCAAAAAGTCTTTTCTTGAATTTGTCTATGTCTGCTTTTGTGCCTGCAGAATAAGGCCCTTCTAGTCTTGCGCTCTCTACGTCAATTACTCCCATTCCGTTTCTTGGTGCGATTGTGTAGATTTGGTCGTCCCTGTTCACGTCTTTTAGCTCTCCTTTTCTGGGAAGCAGAAAGAAGTGTCTCAGGTTAGGGTCGCCGTGTATAACTCCTTCTTTAAGGAATATCTCTGCAAGCACTCCTGAAAGGTATGTTACTCTTTCTTCTATTCTTGCAGGATCCTGTCCTACCAGATAATCTCTTTCTTTTGCGTTTTTGATTTTGTTGAGCGGCATGCCTGGGCAGAAAAACTGGTATATTCTTGATACTCTTGATGTTTCTTCCTGGTTTCCGTATTCAAACCTGATTGCTTGCGGCGAGTATAGTGTAAAGTCTGCATTTCTCAGTAATTCATTGTGCTTTTTCAGCAGTTCTGACATGAATACTGTGGCAAAGACTTCAAATACTGTCTTGTCAAGGCTTCTTTCTTTTATTTTTCTTATCAGGCCTGCTTCTGGAATTATGTCTATCTGAGAACTTTTTGCTTCTTCAACATTCCAGCTGCCACTGAGTAGCATATCCCCTATTTCGTCTAGTTTCATTCCAAAATCATACTTGTGCTTTGTCATTTTTAAAGTTTTCCCTTTTTAGCATTGATTAGTGGTAATAACACGCTTGAATAGCAGCCTGCGTTGTATTTTCCTTTCATTTTGATTATAAAATAAAAATCTAAGCAGATGCTGAATATCTAACAGATGAATACAGCATATCTTCTGTTAGTTTTTCGATTGGATCTTCTTCTTTAAGTGTTCCCAACAGGTATGCCTTGAACAATGGGTCTTCTCTGTCAAATGATTCTCCCCTCTCAAGCGCATCTTCTATTGAAGGTGCAAAATCCTGTCCTTCTGGCCTTCCTGCATACTTTGGTGCAAGATGCTGTTTTCTTATCCTCACTGCAGGGTCAGACACGACTGTTCCTGTCCTTAACAAGCATCCTATGTTCTCCATCATCTGGCCCCATTCTCCCATCACTAGTCTTCCTACTGTTGCCAGGATGTATTCGTTTTGTGTTTCTCTGTCTGGTATCATTTTTAGTCACCTTTTTCTAGTCTGTCTAATGCGTTTTGTGCTAATTCACTTGTGCCGTCTTCAACACCTGCTGTTATAAAGCTTTCAAGTGTCCAATTATCAGCTAGTCTCTCCAGGGCTTTTCTGCCTTCTGTAGTGTTGCCATGGTATATGTCTCGCAAGGCAAGTCTGTATTCTTGCATTCTTTGGCAGCTTATATTCCTTTGATAGTTTTGAATACCTTTGCTTATTGGAATCAATGACAGCATTAAAGCTCCTGCAGCAGCACCTAACAATCGCCCTCTTAAGTTATCAAAAATGCCTGTTTCTTTTACTGTTTTTTTGAAACTTGCAATCCTTTCATTTAATGCTTCACCAATTTGTTCGCCAGTCACTTCTTTGTCTGGGTCATAAATAGTGCCGTTTTCGTCTTGTTCGTACATTTTCACTCACCTTTTTCTTTTGGTGTTATATCGAATATTCCGCTGTATTTTTCTTCACCTGTTTGCCCGTCTTCTCTTGCTGCATCTTCAACAGCTAGCTTGTATGCAAAAAGTTTTTTTGCGAGTTCAAGTGTTCTGCCTGAATACACATCATTGCTATTAAACTGTGCAGTTAATTCTGCTTCAAGGCTTTCTATCTCTTTGCGAACATCATTTGTGCATGTAGGTGTTCCTGGGCTGTTAGATTCTGCATAAGCATGCTGCAGGGCTTCTCTTGCTGTTCTGTAATGCTCTGTTCTTCTTATCTCTTCTGCTGCATAAATATGCTCTGCATCATCTCCTGCATTGCTTTCCACACAGTCAAATTGAAGAAAAGAACCAAGATCATTGCTTTTTTGTGCCGTTCTTCTGTCACAGACCTGATGTATTTCTATCTCTGGCTTTCCATGATATTCTGTTTCCTGCTCTTCAGAGCGCAACTGTGCCTGAGACCCAAGTATTGTCAATCCAGCTGCCAGTAATTTTTGTATGCTTCTGAATCCTTTTGGCTTTTTCTCTTTGTCTTCTGCCATTTTAATCTTCACCCCGAATACACAATATTATGTACTTCTACTATTTAAACCTTTCGTTTTTGTAACCACTATTAAGTTACAAACAGAATTATTTTAAATATTGAAAAATAATTAGTCCATTTCTTGCATGTAATCCACTACTATCTGTATAATCTTTCTCACAGTCTCGCTGCAGTCCTTAAAATAAACTTTGTCAAGGACTTCAGCGCCATAGTTTCTGATTAAGTCACTGATAAGGGCATGTATAAAAGATTGTGTGGCTGAATCAATGCCTTTGAAATCTAGTGTAACCTTCTGCCCTTTTTCAAGCGCAGGAATTATTTTCTTAATCCGTATATCTCTTGCCAGGTCCTTGTTCTCTGCAAAACTACCCACGACAGGCAATAATTTAATTTCAATCATATGAATCGTGGCCTCCTGTATTTTTCTTTACGCCTTTCTTTGATTGTTTTGATATAAATGTCCCTTATGAGATCAAGAAGAAGTGAGAATTCTTTTGTTTCATCAAGATTTATGTCAATACCTACTACTGTCCCTTGCCAAAATGGAAAATCTTCTCCAGCAGAATGCCTGTCTTTAAATGGGTCTGCATATAATCTTATTTTGCCTGGTTTGCTTTTTAAAAGCTTGTACACAGCATTTCCACTGTAAATCAGGAAGAAATCCCTGTTAACTTTTGCAATGGACTTGATAAAAAAAAGTCCTGCGCCTGCGTTTTGCTCTGTCCCGCCAAGCCTGCGTGTGGTGCCTGTAATTCCTGGGGTTAATGCAAGCTTGATTGCCTCTAAATCTGTCGTAGCAGAGTGTGACTGGCTTATTGTTTCCCTGATGCCCACTCCAGTGTCTGCAATTCCTATTCTTATTGTATTGCTTTTTTTGTAATACTGTGCAGCTACTATTGCCCCATTCTTTGCATGGGCGTGTTCAAGTACATTCCTGACCAGCTCACTAAGTATGTATTTTATTGGGGCGGCTTGTTCTGGTTTTAGGTGAAGCAAAGGTATTGTGTCTGCTATGAATCTGGAAAGCTCTTGAGAATTTGTTATTTTTGTGAGAGGAATAAATCGCCCTGCAGGCTCATGTTCTGTGATTTCAATTTTTGATTTAATGCCTAAGAGCTTGAACAAGCCCATTCTTTCTAAGTAATGCTTAGATGCTGCCTCTAATTTTTCGCAGTGTATATTCTTTGGTCCGACTGCTAGGCCTAACGCAGCAGTCATTGCTAAAACTGCGGGGTGAATGGATATCCACTTTTTGTTTGCAGTTATTTCTAATTTGTCAGGGCCTGAACTATCAAAACGTCTTAGAAAAGAATCTATGTTACCTAAAAATGCGCTGTTTGGCAAGTGTATCTTCATTTTATACCAGGAATATGATATCATTTATAAACATTACGCTTTTTACCGGGATTCCCGGTAAATTTGATAGGAAACGCAAAAGCCGGCCGCAAAAATGTTTATCCTCGCTGTAATTCTTAAGAATTCAGGCAATACAGCCTTTGAAACCCCAGAATTCAAACAAAAGGTTTATAAATAACAGGCATTTCTTAATTCATAGAGGTGAAGACCTTTTCTCGTCTTAAAAATGACTGAAGAAAACAAAGAGCAAGTTGGAACTATGAAACCAGAACCTCATGAACATGCTAGCTATGGTGCTAAGGAAATTCAGGTATTAGAAGGCATGGAGCCTGTCAGAAGGCGTCCTGGCATGTTTATTGGCTCTACAGACCTCAGGGGAATGCATCACATGGCTTATGAAGCCATTGATAACGCCATAGATGAGGCTCTGGCAGGTTATTGCACTAAAATCAATGTTATCATAGGAAAAGACGGTTTTATCACAATACAGGACAATGGAAGAGGCATACCAACAGATATGCACCCAAAGTTCAAGAAATCAGCTCTGACAGTTGTTTTGACAGTCCTGCATGCAGGCGGCAAGTTTGACCATAATGCTTACAAGGTTTCAGGAGGACTGCATGGAGTAGGTATCTCTGTAACTAATGCTTTATCAGAAAAACTCATTGCTGAAGTTAGAAGAAATGGTAAATTATACAGACAAGAATTCTCTAAAGGAACACCTACTACAGATTTAGTGGAAGTTGGCCCTGCTGAAGGCACTGGAACAACAATCAAGTTTATTCCAGACTTCACAATTATGGAGAGAAATGAGTTTGATTTTGATATTCTAAAGAAAAGACTGAGAGAGCTTGCATTCCTTAACAAAGGTATTGAGATTGTTCTCTCAGATGAAAGAACAGGCAAAGAAGAGAAATTCAAGTACGACGGTGGAATAAAAGAGTTTGTTGAGTTCCTGGACAAGAAGAAAACAGCCCTGCACAAGCCGATTTATTTTGAAGCAGAGAAAAATGAATTCAAGATAGAGGTTGCTTTGCAATACACAACTGATTTTGGAGAGACTGTCTTTAGTTTTGCAAACAACATAAACACACATGAAGGCGGAACTCATCTTTCTGGATTCAAGACAGCTCTTACTAGATGCATAAACAAGTATGGTGAAAAACACAATATGTTTGGAAAGGCTGTCAAGAGATTAAGTGCAGATGATATCAGAGAAGGACTCACCGCAATAATTTCAGTAAAAGTTCCTAATCCTCAATTCGAAGGGCAAACAAAGACAAAACTAGGCAATTCAGAAGTAAAAGGTGCTGTTGATTCTGCTGTGACAGAAAATCTTTCAAATTTTTTTGAGGAAAATCCTTCTATTGCAAAGCACATCATTGGCAAAGGCTTGGAATCTGCAAGAGCAAGAGAAGCTGCAAGAAAAGCAAGAGAATTAGTGAGAAGAAAAGGCTTGTTAGATGTTAGCACTCTTCCTGGAAAGCTTGCTGACTGCGCATCTAAGGACCCTTCAAAGTCAGAATTGTTTCTTGTTGAGGGTGATTCTGCAGGAGGCTCTGCAAAACAGGGACGTAATAGAGAATTTCAGGCTATTCTGCCGCTAAGAGGAAAAATTATCAATGTTGAAAAAGCAAGATTGATCAAGGTCTTAAAGAACGAGGAAATCGGCACAATGATCACTGCAATTGGAACAGGCCTTGGTGATGAATTCAGTGCAGACAAGAGAAGATATGACAAGATTATAATCATGACAGATGCTGATGTTGACGGCAATCACATCGCGTGTTTATTGCTAACATTCTTTTACAGGCACATGCAGCCTTTGATTCAGGCTGGAAAAGTTTACTTGGCTATGCCTCCTTTGTATAAAATAAAGAAAGGCAAGAAAGAATATTACGTCTATAATGATGATGAAAAAGAGAAACTTCTGAAAGAGCTTGGCACAGAAGGAATCTCAATCCAAAGATACAAAGGTCTTGGTGAGATGAATCCAAAGCAGTTGTGGGAGACTACAATGGATCCTAAGACAAGAAAATTAAAGCAAGTCGCTATTGAAGACGCTGTTCATGCTGACGAGATATTCTCTGTCCTGATGGGCGATGATGTAGAGCCAAGAAGAGAATTCATCAAGGAGCATGCAAAGGAAGTTAGTGAGTTGGATATTTGACCAAACTTTATAAATAACTGCTATTTTCAAATATTTGTGGGGGGAGATTATGAGTATTGATGATAAAACAGCTGAAAAAGCACGCAAATTTCTTGAACAGCAGGAAGCAGATTCTGACGAACCAGAAGAATTAAGTCCAGAAGAGCTGCTGCGTCTTGATATTGAAGCGTTTAACAGGAATCCTGTTCTTGAAACAGCAGCACTTGCGCGCGCAGGGCGTTACCAAGAGAAAGGTGCGGTCTGGGCAATGCTTCACAGGGTGTATTGTGAAAAAGTGGGCCGCGAGGTTTATTTCATGGATTATAGTTTTAAGGGCGAGGAAAGGGATGAATGCATTGAGGGAAATCCAGTTGTTCCAAAATGCCCTTTTGCAAAGATACGTGACGGCCAGGAGCCTTGCGAGAGCTACAACAGATACCCTTTTGGAAAGAATCAGACAGTTAGCATTGACACAAGCAAGATAAAAAAGAAGGATTAAGTCTTTTATCATCGAAATATTTATATAATTTTAAATTAAATTCTAGAATAATTCATATTTTCAAAAACGAGGTGCACAATTATGGCAAAAAAGAAGAAGGCCAAAAAGAAAAAGGCAAGGAAATCTAAAAAGAAAAAATCTCTTAAGCATCATGCTAAAGAACTGCATGACATTGGGAAAAAATACACAAAGCATGCTTTAAGCATAAGTGTTCTTCACAAGCAGGAAAAGACAAGAAAAGAAATAAAGAAACAAATTCAAAAAATTGAGAAAAATCTTAAAAAATTAGTTAAATTGGCTGGGAGGGTATGAAAATGGTGGATATTAGCTGGCTTAGGAAAAAAATCACTCCGTCAGGAAAAGTAGTTACTGAAAAAATTAAGATGGATTTAACAGAGGCCCTGGAAGAGGCTGAAAAGATTCTTGTTTCTGAAAAACAAGGGCCTGTTTTTACCAAGGAAAGGGAAATTGTTGAGAAATTACTTAAGAAAATAGATGATATCTCTGTCAAGAAGGCTCAGTGGGCGCTTGCAATGGCGCGCCTGCTTGAGGAGTTAAAAAAGCATGAAGAGCTTACTATCAAGCTGACTGACAAGTTTACAGAGTTTGAAAAGGCATTTAATGAAGAGCTTGCAGTAAAATCATCTGCTAAAGGCGCAATGACAGCACAGCAGGCAGCGCAGATGGGCGAGCTTGAAGAGACCAGAAAAGAGACTTTTGCTATTTTTGCCACTGTTTTTTCCAAGGTTCGTGCTTTAAGAGATGAATTTATGGATTTCAAGAAAAAAGCAGGCAAGGTGCTTGTTGAAATTACTGATCAGAGAAATGCAGCTGAAGAGCTTGTCTCCACTCTTGACAAGACCTGGAGTGTTTATCAGGGCCTGGTTCATAGGCTTAACAAGACTGAAAAAGCACTTAACAAGGCAGTTGCTGATGCAGAGGAAAAGTTCGCAGAGCTTAAGAAAAGGGCTGCTTAATCATCAGCTTTTTAAACTATCTTCTTTTTATTCTTTTTATGGATTACAATAAAGAAGACGTGAGACATGCAGGGGCACTGCTTGCTGAGGATTCTGAACTAATCAATAGAGTTTGTGATTTTGCAGAGAAAAGTGATGCAAGCGCAATTCAGGTTTTAAGATTTAGTTCTGGGCTTCCTGCCAGTCTTGGAAGCTTGTTGATTGCTGCTGCAGCCCATGATAGGGTTAATTTCATGGATGCTCACAGGATTATTACAACAGAAATGCAGTGCGCTGCATTAAGGCAGGGAACAAGAATATCCTATTTAAATGCAGTTCAGGATGCATATGATGTTCTTGAAGAGCACGGCGTGATAACTTCAGAGCGTGTCAGGGATTTTGGAGATACTGTAATTCCAGGCATTGCAAAAGATTTAAGTGTTTCTTTGCCAGCAAAAAAACAAGATGATATTATTGATTTCTATGAAGCACGTGCCAGATTTAAGGCAAAGTCTCAGGAAGCTTAATACGAAACTTACAGCAAATCAAAGATTTGCTGAAGTTCTAAAATTGCAGAGCAATTTTCGTAACCTTTATAAATAAATTCCCAATTCTCAGAGAACATGGCTAAAAAACAAGTAGCGAAAGTTGTAGTTAAGAAGAAGAGATGGGTTCCTGTTATAGCCCCTAAATTGTTCAATGAAAAGCAGATTGGGGAGATGCATGTTGAGGAGCCTAAGAATGCTGTTGGCAGGAAGCTTTCTGTGAGCATGACAACTATTACTGGCGAGCCTCAGAAGCAGAATATCATGGCTAAATTCTTGATAACAAGCTTTGCAGGTGAGAAGCTTAACACAGATATGATTGGATATAGGCTTAACAATGCTGCTACAAAAAGATTGATGCGAAGGAATCGCTCAAAGATTGATGATTCTATTGTTTTTAAGACTGCTGATGATAAAAAGATCAGGATTAAGCCTTTGGTTGTAACAAGAGGCAGGGCGCAGGGCGGTACAAAAGCTGCTTTAAGGAAATTGATGAAAGATTATCTTGCAAAAACAATTGCAAAAGCTTCTTTTGAGAATTTGCTTAGAGAGATAATTAACAAGAAGTTCCAGAGAGCTTTGTCAGATGCTTTAAGAAAGATTTACCCTATTGCAGGTTCTGAGATAAGAAATATTGAGTTGATTATTCCTAAGAAATAAGAATCTTTTTATGCCATAAACTATTTCTATTTAGTATGGAACAACCTAAAAAACCATGGGAAATAAAACCAGATAAGAAACTATATGATAATCAAGAAGAAGTTATAGCTTTAGCACTAAAATACATTTCAGAACAAATACTTAAACACGATTGTATTTCAGAAGCATATGTTGTTGGATCTTTTGCAACTAAACAAGTGGGAGTTTACGATGGAGTATATTCAGATAACGGCTTTAAGCATACTGCATCTGACCTAGATTTGCTAATTTTAATTGATGAATCTAAAAAAATACCATCAAACTGGAAATTTATGAACATAACTAGGGAGCTTGGAGATATTTATTTTCTAGGCGTCTTGAATTATCAAAATAATCAACACATCATAGAATCTGTTCTTATCATGCCTTCAAAACATGGCACTAGCAAAATGAAAAAATCATTAACTGATAGAAAATATATTCGCGTAAAATAACATAAGCTTTTTAAGCCTATAATATTTAATTCTCAGTATGGAAAAGATAGGTTCAGGAGCAGAAGCAATCCTGTACAAGGAAGGCAATAAGGTCTTGAAAGACAGGATTAGCAAGGATTACAGGCAGAAAGATTTAGACAATTCTCTAAGAAAAGCAAGAACTAGAAGAGAAGCTAAAGTATTAACTAAACTTAAAGAGATTGGTATTCCTGGCCCTGAATTATTGGATATGGATGACAAAAGCATGCGAATAAGCATGAGCTTCATCAATGGAGATAAGTTAAGGGATGTTTTGCACAATAATCCTGTTGAATTGTCTAAAGAAGTTGGAAGAAAAGTTGCTAAGCTGCATGCAAATGACATAATTCATGCAGATTTAACCACATCAAACATGATTCTGGACAAGGAAATCCATTTTATTGATTTTGGTTTGAGTTTTTTCTCTACAAAAGAAGAAGACAAGGCAGTTGATCTGCATCTTTTAGACAGGGCGCTGGAGTCAAAACATCATGAAATTTATGAAGAATGCATTAAAGCTGTTCTTGAAGGCTATAAAGAAGATTATCCAGATGCTGAAAAAGTCTTGAATAGGCTAGAGAAAGTACAATTAAGGGGCCGTAATAAGAAAAAGACAAATTAAATAATTAAATAGTTTGTCTTTTTCAATTTAGAAGCAAAGCACATTAAGAAAGCATATTTGCTTCTAAATAAGAAAAAAGCTTAAATACCTTTATTTCTATTATAGTGTAAAAAGAGGAAAATGAGATTAGAACTTGTTGTGCTTTTTGTTGTGGCTTTTGTAGCTGTTATTGGCTTGATGCAGGCAGAGTTTTCAGGCATGGCTGTTGCTGATTCTGCTCTTGCACATTACCCTTCTATTTTTGGTCTTGATTTTAATGCATTGATTATCAAGGGAAAGATGAGGTCGCCTGAGGAGATTACTGCTGCTAACTTGATTATCAGCAGGCTGCCTGAGCAGTATGCGCTTATTCAGCAGGCACTGCATGCAAAAGGCATTATGCAGGAAAGCCTGCTTCCGCAGTATTTTCAGGACAAGATTGTTACAGATGACCAGGTTGATTACAGGGCAACTGATGCAATCCTTGTTGGCAGCTTGTGCCATAATTCTGCAATAGCGCACTTGCTGGGCGTTATTGATTGTGTTTCATATTTCAAGCCAGGCGAGGGCATGGTTAAATATATTGAATCAAGCGGACACAAGTATGTTATTTTTACTGGTTATGGCGGTGATGAGGTGCTTAGTTCTGTTTTGTTTTTCTTGTCAGAGCTTCAGCTTGGAAAGATTAACAGCAATGAATTGAGGATTGATTCTTCAACAAAGGTTCCCTTGCGGGACCCAAGATGGTTTGGGGAATATACAACCACTCCTAGTTATAGGGATACCATGAAAAACAAGGTTTTTGTGCTTGGTGAATGGATGGATTTAAGATGAAAATTATGTGGATTTTTGTTGCAGGATGCTTGATGTTTGCTATTGCTCTCATGCAGGTCTCTACAACAGGCATGTATCAATTTGCCGAGTATAAATTGCAGGGTTATCCTTATTATTTCTTTACAGGCCACACTTTTAATGCTTTTATTATCAAGGGTGCTGAGCGCGGTGTTGGTGAGATGAATGCTGCAAATTTGATAATTAATGAGATTCCTAATCAGTATAGGCTGCTTAGCAGGACAAAATATGGTGAAGGTTATTATCAGATTCGTGTTTTTCCAGAAGCCTTGCTTGGAAGTGTTAAAATATATGGGAAAGATAGGTTTGATTACAGGATGAAGAACGGCATTGTCATTGGAACTCCTTGTAATAATCAGATTGTTTCTTGGTTATTAGAAATAAACAATTGCGAGACTTTTTTTAATCCAGGAGAAGGAATGATTAAGCTTGTTGAAGCTAATGGCCACATTTATGTGGTTATCACTGGTTATGGTGATGATGAAGTCTGGGCAACTGCTAATCTATTTGTTGACATGGTTAATAGAGGAACAATAAAAGGAACTGAAGTTAGAACAAATCTCAAATCCCAGCAGCAAAGAATACAAGTTCCTGATCTTCAGATTGGCGAGACAATTGGCAAAAGACTGCCTGCTGTTTATTAGAAAAAGAAAAAATATTTACTTCCAGCCAGATGGAAGTTTCTTTGCTTCTTTTAGTGCGTTTACGATTTTCACTTTTGAGTCTCTTGCTGAATGTTTTACTGCATCTTGCCAGGTCCATCCTCTTTCTTTGTAATCTTTATAGCCTCTTTCATATGCAAAGATCACACCTCTTGATGAGTTAATTATCGCACCATATCCATCTTTGCCAAATATAATTACTGCATCTTCTGCTGTTCCTCCTTGCGCCCCAAATCCAGGACCCAGGATGAATGTAGAAGGCATTATTTCCCTTATTGCTCTTGCTTCTTCTGGTTTTGTAACACCCACAACTGCTCCGATTGGAGAATATCCCTGCTCTCCTTTTAGCGGTGCTCCCCAAGCATCTACTAGCTGTGCCATTCTTTCATACACTTTTCCTTCTTTGCCTTCAAATCTTCCTTCCAGGTCTTGTATATCTCCTGAAGATTTATTTGATGTTTTGACTAGCACAAATATGCCTTTGCCTCTTTCTGTGCAGTCTTTAATGAACGGGTCTACACCATCAATTCCTAAGTATGCATTGACTGTGAGTGCATCTAAATCAGCCCTGCCTGTTATTTCTGCGCCGTTTATTAATGGAATCCTTCCTAAGTGTGCCCTGCTATAGTATTCTGCAGTTGCGCCAATATCATTTCTCTTTCCATCGCCAATAACCAGCAATCCATGGCCTCTTGCTTCATTGCGTACTTTTTCAAACATCTCAATGCCAGGCGCCCCAAATATCTCAAAAAAAGCATATTGTGGTTTCACCACAGCAGCCTCGTCTTTTACAGCATTAACAACTTCTATACACCATTCTTCTGTTGCATTCAAGGTTGCCTGCCACACATCTCCAGGCAGTTCTGCCATCCATTTATCCTTCAATTCCTGCGGCAAGTTTTCTGGCCTTGGATCAATGCCTACACATAATGGGCTTTCTTTTTCATTTATTTTTTCAATTAACCTGTCTGCAAAATTCATTTTATTCTGCCTCCTCATTTACCCCGTATTGTGCGAGGTATTCTAACATTCTTTGCTTGTTTTCAGTGGTTAAAGCAATATCAGTATCTCCTACAACTCTGTTGTGCAGGATGTCTATTGCTTCATACACTGTAAGGATTGAGTGTGTTGGTATTCCTCTTGCATCGTAAAATGCCGCTACTGCTGTTTTTGTTCTGTCATCATCAAGTGCTTCTCCTCTGTCCATTGCTATTAGTATTGCTTCTATGTTTGGTTGTGCTATGCTGTTCAAGAAATCTACTGCTACTTCTTTTGTTTCGCCTGTTGTGAAAACATCCTCTATTATCAAGGTATTTTTACCAGTTTGTGGCTTTGCACCAACAAGTTTTGCTTGTTCTCCCCATCCTTTTTCTTCTTTTCTGTCACAGCCCCATGCAACATCCAGGTCATAAAGAGCATCTAACTGCATTGCTGTAGCAATAGCAAGTGGAAATCCCTTGTATGCAGGACCGAACAAATATTCTGGGCGGTGAATTTTCTCTTGTGACATTAAGTCCTGAATTAAACTTGCATAGCTTCTGCCCAATCGTCTTAATCCATTGCCTGTGTCTATTGCTCCCATGTTCAGAAAATAAGGGGATTTTCTTCCGCTTCTTAATTTAAAATCACCAAATCTTAATGCGCCTTGCAATACCAAGAATTCTGCAAAGTCAACCTTGTACCAAGGATGTTTCTTTTCCAAAATACCACCTCACAATCGTATATTTCAGGCAGAAATAAGACTACTTAATAAGTATTTTGATGTCAACAGTCGGTGGTTAATTTACAGATAGAAAAATAAATCTGGCCGTCTTTGCGCTTTGCCAGTCTGGTAAAACCTGCTCTTTCTAACACAGCCATGCTGGCAGAATTGTCAGGGTGCACATTGGCAAAGACTTGTGTTGCTTTTTTTTCTTCAAATGCGTACTTAACAAGTCTATTTACTGCTCTTGTCATGTAGCCTCTTCCTTGGTATTCCTTTCCAAGATAATAACCCACTTCAAAACTTGTGGAACTGGCAACAGGAGTGAGGTTTATGCTTCCTGTGAACTCTTCATTAGCCCATATGCCCATTCTAAGGCGTTCTGGATTTTTAGGACATGCAATGCTCCTGAAAACAAATCCCGCAAGAGGATATTTTCCAGCAGTATCATCATCATGCTGGCTTAAATGTTCTCTATTCCTGTCAATCAAATCAAAAATAACTTTAGCATCTTCTACACAGAACTGCCTTAATGTTATTTCTTCATCAACTTTCAGCTCTAGTGTCATATCACTCAAAAGATTTGCTTGTCTTATAAAGCTGGTGTATCTGCGAATATTTTATAAACCTAACCTTATTTTACAAGCGCATGGAAAAAAAGAACGGCCCCTGGACAATCAAAGAAACTATTCCTAAGTACAAGAATCCTTGGATTGAAGTTCAAGAAGATCAAGTCATCAGGCCAGATGGAAAGCCAGGTATTTTTGGTGTAGTTAATATGAAAGCAGGAATATCTGTCCTGCCGATTGATGATGAAGGTTTTGTTTACTTAACAGATGAATTTCATTATGCTATTGAGAAAGACAGCATTGAAGTTGTTAGCGGCGCAATTGATGATAATGAAAAGCCGATTGATGCAGCTAAAAGAGAATTAGAAGAAGAATTAGGCATTAAAGCAGAAGAATGGACAGACTTGGGTGTTGTCAACCCTTTCACAACAGTAATCAAGTCTCCTGCTTACTTATTCCTTGCAAAAAAGCTTTCTTTTACAGACAGCAATCAAGAAGGAACTGAAAACATCAAGTTAGTCAAGGTTAAGTTCGAAGAAGCAGTCAAGATGGTCATGGAAAGCAAGATAACACACGGCCCTAGCTGTGTTCTTATTCTGAAAGCGAAAACAAAGATTTTAAATAAATAAGCCTGTTTTAACAGACTATGAAACGTCTTTTGATAATACTGATTGCTTTTTTAGTAGTAGCTTGCACCTCAGTTAACATACAGGATATGTCTTTTCAGGATCATATCGAACAAGTAAACATTCCTGAAACATATGAAGTGTATGCATTTGGGGAAAGCCATCACTCTGGAGGTGATTGGTATTATAAACAAAAGTTTACTATCCGCAATGAAAACCTAACCAGCTGTGCTGGACAAGGATGGAATGGTTTTGATACTGTGCAAGATGCTGATTGCCAGTATGCTTTAACTATGGGACTTATTGTAGATGCATTAAATCCAGGAAATGTAGCTTCTGAAGCTGCATCAAGCAAATTATTCTCTGATAGAGTATGTTATTATCCTGTCACTATTTTACAAAGGGTGAAAACAATCGGAAATTATGAAGCACTTGTTTGTTTTGATGAAAAGAACAGAATTGTTACTTTTATAAGTCCAATATACGGCATGCCTTCTGCAAACTCTTGGCATCTCAAGGATTTTCCAATATCAGGAAAAATATATGATTTTATTATTTCTGTTGATAAACAAAGAAATCTGCAATACACTACTAAAGATCTCGAACCCTCTAAGAAATTTGATAAGTTGAATGTTAAATAAGAAAAATTTAAATACACTAAAACTAACTTCTGTCTAAAATGAGAATACCAAAAAACATAATGAATTTTCTGGAAAGGCAAAGGTTTTGTGTTCTTTCCACTAGCAGTCCAGCTGGAAAACCTGAGTCTGCTATTATGACTTCTGTATGGAAGGGTAAACAGATAGTTTTAGTCACATCCAAAAGCAGCAGAAAATATGTGAACCTTGTAAAGAACAAAAAGGTTGCATTGGTTTATGCAGATGCTAAGTACACTAAAGGTGCGCAGGTTGAAGGCACTGTTAAATTGATTCCTGAGGAAAAGGCAGCTGCATTGCAAAAGATGTTCATTAAGAAAAGGCCTGGTAGTGCTATTTATCTGAAGAAAAAGCCTTATGGTGACATGGTTTGGCTTATCATAACTCCGAATCTCATCAGGTTCTTTAACAAATATGGCATGAAGATGACTATAATAAGAAAATTAAGGTGATATTGAATGGCTAAAAAGAAAAGACAAAGAATAAGGCCAACAAAGCACATTCATAAGCACGGTCCTGCAGGAGGATTCTACTTCCTTGGATTCCTTGGAGCAGCAGTGTATTACATTTCAACTGCAACTGGTTTCTGGAACGGAGTCCTTGGCGTCTTGAAAGCGTTAGTCTGGCCTGCTTTTCTAGTGTTTGAGCTGATGAAGTTTTTAGGGATGTAAATGGGGCTGGGAAGATTTGAACTCCCGACCACGTGCGTTCCGGACGACACCCAGACGATCATAGTGAGTCTGTTCTTTTGGCCCTGCCCCGGGCACGTATCATACCAAGCTAGACTACAGCCCCGAATGAGAACTAGCTAATTACTTTAATTTATAAATCTAATTAAAAAAGAAAAAATTATTCCTCTGCAGGATTATTTATTGTAGGATATGCTCTCCTCACAGTTTCTGTGTCAACGCTTTCCATGAATTCATCGATTGCAGTATAATATCTTGCAAGGTCTTTTGTGCAGTGTTTCATGGCGATTACTCTTGAGTCCAAACTAATACAGCCAGCATACTTTCTGAGGTCGCTTATGAACATTGCATAATCTTCTGGTCTTGTGGTTACTGCTGTTCCCAGGAATCCTTTTCTTGATGTGTGCACTGATGTTGGGCCTCCTACGTCCATGTTCTGCCTGATTATTTCAAATGCAAGAGGGTTTTCTGCTAATGGATTTTTTGCGACTGCTTCTTCAAATGGATAGAAATTTGCCAGTGTCATGTCAATTGATGGTATTTCATGCTCTTGCATGTATGCTAAATCACTTTCAGTGTATCTGTGAGCCAGCATTCCGACATAAAGTTTTGCCTGCATTGACTTGACAAGCCCTGTAAGCATTTCAGGCCAGCCAGTAAACTCCCCAACAGGCATTACCTTGAATCCTGCTTTTTCAATCAAGCCAGCAGTTCCTCCTGTTGAGATTACAAGAGCATCTGGATTTACGTCAAATAATACTCCTATTATTCCATTCTCTGGAACGCCTGCAAGAACACTTCCGTCTTTTTTGTTAATATTGTCTACTAATCCAGATTTATCTGTTGCAGTTGCAAAGACTGTTTTTATTGGTATTAGGTCATCTATTTCCTTGACATACTCTATTTTAGCCATTTTTCCACCCCATCAATGAATATTTACAAGAAAACAGAACTCACTTATATTCTTTTGTCATCCCAGGTTGGGGATTAATATACTTTTCTGCTATTTCAACCAATCCGTCTCTAATCGCTTGAAACGCCCACATTCTTTTTCGTCCTTGTTCTTTTGTTGTTTGGTGCGAGTATTTTTCTTTTAGTAGTGCGTTGATTACTGGGTTTTCTTCTTCCTGCATTTTATCTATTTGTGTTATGTCATCACAGGTAAGGACTATTTTCTTATGTCCATTTTCATCAAACATCTCTGCAAAAGTATATTTTGACAAAAGTTTTTCTACATCTGTTATGAATGATTTTGCATGAGCATGTTCTTCAACATTCAGAAGGATGTACGCTCCTGTTACAAAGCAGCAGTCTGCGTCTGCTTTGATAAAGCCTCCTTTTGAGGGCATTTCTTCTGCCCATAGTTCTGCTGATTTGCATTCTATTGTGCTCACAAAACGCACTTTGTTAAGCTTGTATATCAGGTCTCTTACTGGCGCGTCTATTTTTGCATAGTTTATCTGGCGTTCTGCATTTCTGTCAAAGAACTTGTTTAGTGCATTAAGAAATTGGTCGTAAATCAAGGCCGCCTGGTCTGTGCCTTTTTTGTCTGGTATTGCAACATCTTCTTCTCTAAGGATTATGCTCTCTAATACGATTCCGTTTGGGCCGTGCGGCAGTGAAGGCGGGCTGTTTATTTTGTCAAGGATTTCTGCTATGGCGCTTGATACTTTATTATAGTCTGTTGGGTCGTCAATTTCTGGCAGTATTACATACTGGCGGTCTTTTTCAAGCTGTTCTGCTGGCCCGTTTCTTACTGTTGCTTCAGGATCTATTCTGCCGTTAAAGCTCTCTGCAGCATAAAGCACCCAGCCTCTCTCCTTGAATCTAGTTAAGACTTCCTCTGCCAGCTCTGTTGAGAATGTCTGCATTTACTCCCACCAAAGAGCTTTAAGCGGCATGAACTTATAAAGTTTTTGACGAATATAAACAAATACCTTTATAAAGGGGTGTTGACTAAAAATTATCATGGTCTTAGAAAAACTAGGCGACAGTTTAAAGGGAACACTGCAAAAAATAGCAAAAGCAGTTTTTGTAGATGAAAAGCTAATCAATGAATTAATCAAGGACATCCAGAGAGCTTTGCTGCAGTCTGATGTTAATGTTAAGCTGGTTTTTGAATTAACAAAAAAGATTAAAGAGCGTGCCCTGAAAGAAGAGGTTCCTTCTGGATTAACTAAGCGTGAACATCTTGTCAATATCGTATATGAAGAACTTACCAATTTCTTAGGCGGTGAAAAAGCAGAGTTAAACATCACAGACAAGAAGCCAAATAAGATAATGCTTATTGGTCTTTTTGGTTCAGGAAAAACCACAACAGCTGGAAAATTAGCAAAATACTATACTAAAAGAGGGAAAAAAGTTGCTTTAGTTGGCTTGGACATTCACAGGCCAGCTGCTATGGACCAGATTGAACAGATAGGGAAGCAAGCTAAAGTTCCGGTTTTCCTTAACAAGAAAGAAAAAGACCCAATAAAAATCTACAAAGAGTATGAAAAAGAATACTCAAAATATGATATTATAATCGTTGATACTGCTGGAAGAGATGCTTTAAGTGATGACTTAATCCAGGAACTAAAGAAAGTATATGACACTGTAAAGCCAGATGAAAATCTTTTAGTTATTTCAGCAGATATTGGCCAGGCTGCTCAGAAACAAGCAGAGACTTTCCACAAAAGCGCAGGAATAACAGGCGTAATGGTTACAAAGATGGATGGCACTGCTAAAGGAGGCGGTGCTTTGAGCGCTTGTGCAGTCACACAAGCACCAATAAAGTTTATCGGAGTCGGTGAAAAGATTGATGATCTAGAGCACTTCAACCCGCAGGGTTTTGTTGGAAGACTGTTAGGCATGGGCGACATTGAAGCGTTGTTAGAAAAAGCAAAAGAAGCTATTTCAGAAGATGAAGCAAAAGACATGCAGGCAAAACTCTTGAAAGGAGAATTCACTTTAGTTGATTTATACTCCCAGATGGAAGCAATGAAAAAAATGGGTTCTTTAGGAAAGATTATGGAGATGATTCCTGGAATGGGCCAGTTAAAGCTTCCTAAAGAAGCTCTTAATGTCCAGCAGGAAAAGCTGAAGATCTGGAAAGTTGTGATGGATTCCATGACAAAGAAAGAGCTTGAAGACCCGACAATAATGGATTCCTCAAGAATCGACAGGATTGCCAAGGGTGCTGGTGTCTCTTCTTCAGATGTAAGGGAATTGTTAAAGCAATACAAGCAAAGCAAGAAATTAGTAAAAATGCTTAAGGGCGGTGCAGATTCCCCTGAAAAACTGATGAAAAAATTCAAGGGAAAGATGCCTAAAGGAATGAAATTCTAATGCCGTCTGGCGAAGTTCTCAGTAATGAAATCTGCTTCTGATAAATCTGGAAAGTAAGCAGTTGCAGAAGCCTAACGAAGCGCGGCATTAGAAAAGCTTTTATACTCTTTATTCTTGAGATTTATTATGGCTACTGAAGTCAAAAAAGAGGTAAACTTAAGTCCAACGGACACTGCATTAGTTCTGGAAAGCCAACAGGAATTAAAGGTTCTTGTTAAGGATATTGAGGGCATCCTTGACAAGATTGATGCAGACTGTAACAAGGCAGTTGCTGCAGGCAAAAAATCTGTGAGAGAAACAGGGAAAGAAACAAAAGAAATTCGACTGCATGCAGGATACTGGATTGTTTCCAAAAACGGAAAAGAACAAAAAAATATAATTTTTGAGATAGTTGGTGCTAAAGAACAGGGAATGCTGCAAAAGCTCGCCATTGCACAGAGCTCAGTCATGGCCTCACCTGATTTTTCTTATAGCGATAAATTGCAGATTCTTATGAGCTACATCGGGGATGAATCCCGTATTTTATTGGATATTCTGAATAAGATTCACGAAGAGCTCTTTAGCAATAGGCCTATTGGAGCTGTTTCTGCTGCTTCTGAGGAGTTAAGGGAAAAGTGTGCCTTGATCAAGACTAGGATCCAGCAGGTTGAGGATTCTCTTAAATAAAAGTATGTCAACAGCTTTTTAAATGATGACTGCTTAATTAAGCATATGACAAACAGTGACTGGGTTAGTGACGGCATTGAACAGCTGATTGGTTGGCATGTTGAGAGTTTTAAGAAAAGTTCTTCTAATATTAAGACACTTCTTGAAAAACTAGGAATCAGAAGCAGGGATAAAATCCTTGTAAGGCCTGTTGTTGTGCAGAGGGATAGTCCTGATAATCATTTTGAGTTCTCAACAGTTTATGAAAATCCCGGCCGCAGGAAAAGGGTTGTTGAAAGGTATGCGTTTTATTCTGTTTGCGAGCATCCTGTTGAAGAGGTTGAGGATGTTGTTAATCTTGCAAAGACTTATGATGATTGTGTTTCAGATGAAGAACGGCTTCTGTGGTTGCGTGTTGCCTCTCCTGTTGTTAATTCTGCAGGAGTTCTCAGCAGCCGGGGTATTTCTAATAAAATCAACAATGCATATTTACAAAAACACAGGAGAAAGATTATTTCCAGGGCTCAGGAAAAAGGCATTACATTTCATAAGTATTCCTTGTACTGTGATAATATTCAGGCAGTGCCTAAAAAAAAATGTTCAGCAATCCAGCTGGCTGTTATTCACGCAATGGGCTTGCAATAGAATTATTCCTGGCATTTCTCGCAGCTTCCTTCTGCATAATTATTAAGAACTTTTATTGCTGTTTTTTCTGATATTTCGCGGCGTTTCACACCCTCTTCTGCAGAAGACACAATGCTGTAATATGCCACCTGCTGTTCAGCTATCTGCTGCTGAACATTCTCTCCAGAAGCGCAGAAGCAAGGCTTATTGACCTTTTCTATCAATGGCACAGGCTCTTCCTGCACAGCAAATCCAGTTGGTATTGGCTGCATAACTGCAAGCATAGCCACTAGTCCAATCACAAAAATTCCAATTATGAATGCTGCGTATTTCATTTTGCCTCTTTTAGGCCTGTTTTAGTGTATTTGATATTTAAACTTTACTAGAAACAGCATCAAAAAATATTTATATTACATACAACTATCACTAAAAATGGGCTGGGTTTATGCGTTTTTTAAATGTGCAGATAAGAGTTTTAAGGGTTTTTCTCAGCTTGAGAAGCTTAAGGCCCTCGAAGACAAGTTTAGTCTTGATGATTTCCTTGCCAAAGAAGACCTACCTTCTGAAATTCCCGCTTCACTTCCTGATTCTGAAGATGAACAAGAACGCATAAGCAGGTATAACCAAGTCAAAGAGCAGCTCCTGCAGCAGATTCTTCCTTTTTGCATTTGTTCAGAATATTTTCAGGCAGGTGCTAATAATCATCTTACCACGGAGTATCTGACGCATGCGCTTCAGGCTGCAGACCTTGCTCTCACTAGCACGCAAGAAAGTTTAGAACAGGTTCTTGAGCAAAACCACACAGATTATGATACTGCTAAAGCTACTGCATTAGTTGTTAGATACGCTATTGCAAAAGGATTTCTTAAATTAAAATCTCCTGCAGATTCGCTAGTAAAAAACATTTTCATGATCTGCCCGGTCAGAAATTTAACAGATAAAGAAAATGAATACTTGCAAGGCTATATTGCAGAGCAGGAGGCAAAAGGCCACAAAGTGCATTATCCTCCAAGAGACACTGATCAAGATGACCCCATTGGATTAAATATCTGCATGCAAAACAGAGAAGCAATACAGGATGCAGATGAAGTGCACATTTACTGGAATCCCGCCAGCAGCGGAAGCAATTTTGATTTTGGCATGACTTTCATGGTTTATAAGCCAATAAAATTCATCAATAAAGACCACGTGCCGAAGACACCCCATAAAAGCTTTCAGAATGTTCTTCATGCACTGGATGAATTGTATGCATTGGACTGAATTCTGCAAAACATTTATATAACCAAAACCTAAATTCTAATCAGAGGTGAAACAATGGTGCATTACATCGCAATCTTGTTAGGAGTTCTTACAAGGACAATTGTTCCTTATTTAGTCCAACTTAAGAAAAAACCAAAATTAAAGTGGGACAACAAATACTTGATTTCTGCTTTTGCTGGTTTAATCTTAGCATTAATATTGGCATATATTGTTTCAATGCAGATGGCCCCTGGACTTTCTCCTGCAGGAGAATTCTTTGCAGCATTTACACTGCAGGACTTGAGCAGGAATGTTCAGAAGAGTTTTGAGTGAGAAAGTTTAGCTATTTTGCCAGGCTTCATCTTCTTTATTGTCCTGCAATTCTTCCATTTTTGGTTTATATTTCCATTTGTAAGCCTTGTCGTGATGTGCAAAATAATAGATGTCGACAAGTTTGGATGTATGGTCAATACAGAATATCAGCACGAAATGAGCACCTATATGGATCCTGTTGAAGTTCTGAAAAGGATTTCTCAGAAATTTATACGTATGATAAGGGTTCTGCCTTATCTCCAAAATCTTTTTATTGACGGTTCTCAGCAGATTTTTATCTTTTTTCTCTAATTTTCTGAATATCTTGTCTGCTTCTGGCTTTATGCTGAGATCATACATTTTTGTTTTCCTGCTGAAATTCATTCAAGATTGTATCTCTTAGCAAAATCTTTTACTCTGATGCTATCCTGTTTCTTTATCTCCTTAATCTTCTTTATGAATTCTGGCCTTAGTTCAGGCTCGTTTTCAGATTCTATGAACCTGCTTACCACAAACTGGATAGCCTCTCCTTTGTCCTTGAGTTCATATTTTGCTTTTACAATGTTTAACACCCTGTTAGTGTTCTCGTCAAATTGTACGAGTGCTTGTACCATATTACATCACCTTAGTTTAACTAAGATGAACTTATTTATAAAGATTTTCATTTTTCAGTCTAACGGACTTTTGATAGCAATCATCTTCGGTCTTAATGCATGCGAGTATCCGAGGGTTGTTTCTGGCCTTACATGGCCTAAAAGCGATTGTACTGAAGTTATGTCTATTCCTGATTCTAGTAAATGTGTTGCAAATGAGTGCCTGAACATGTGTGGATGCAGTTTTTTCTTTATTTTTGCTTTTTTTCCTGCAATCTTGACTATTTCCTGCACAGATCTAGTGCTTAATGGGCCTTTTCTCCCAGAAAAGAGCCATGTTTCTTCCTTCACACAATAGGCTTGTAATTTTTGCTTTAATGATTGAGGTATTATAAAAGGCCTGTCCTTGTTTCCTTTTCCTCCTCTCACCCACCCAATATTTTCTTCAAAAGAAAAATCAGTTGTTTTTAAGTGCGTGACTTCTCTTACTCTTAGTCCTGCTCCATACATCAATGAGACAATAAGCTTGTGTTCATGATTATCAATCACAGACAAGACTCTGCTAATCTCTTCTTTAGTCAAATATTCAGGCGTTTTCACAGGCGTCTTTGCATACCTGATCTTCAGATAGCATGCCTTGTGCAGGACCTGTATCATCATGAACCTTAAGGCATTATGCGCTACATTCAGCGTGCTTCCTGAAACGTCTTTTTCTTCCATTTTGTAAAGAAACTCTCTGACATCTTTCTTTGAGAACTCTCTTATCTCCTTGTTCTTGTTTGCCAGCAGAAATTTCCTTACATAAAACAAGTAAGTCTTCACAGTTCTTGGAGACAGCTTCCTTCTCAGCATTTCCCGTTTCATGTTGTATAAGACATCAATACTCATGCCGGAACAAGAGAGTTTATTCTTAATATGCTTAACCATGAAAAAACCGGAAAATACAGCATACAAGCCGTAAAACACCTGAAAAAGTCTTTTAAACAGCTGTAGAACCTGAAAATCCTTCTAAGCAGGCGAAATATTTTCAAATCCTAAAATCCCTTATAAAGCAGTTAAAACAGACACTGCTGCTTCGCGCATTCATCTAATCCCTAGAAATCATTTGTAAACATCTTTTCTGTGATCAAAGCAATTTATGATGATTTTATCATTTTCGATTCTGTAGATTATCCTAAATGGCGGAATCTTTATGCTGCGGTGGCCTTTAAGATTATACTGCAATGGCTTTCCAGATTCTGGAAGTGACGATAGTTTCTTTAAATGATTTATGACTTTTATTCTTGTGGTTTTATCTTTAATTTTCTTAAAATCCTTCCTAAATTCCTCAGAAAAAATAAGCTCCATTTTTAAGCCGTCAATAAATCATCTATCTCTTCATCACTCATAGATGTATCTGCTTTTACAAATCTTCCTTCTTTTATTTGTTCTTCACTTCTCCTTATTTTCTCGATTAATAGCATATCTTCCCTTAGTGCTTCTTTTTTTATCTGTTTTAGCATTATGTTGCCATCCTCATTAAACACAATGAATTTTGTTGATGGAGTAATGCCTGCATCTTTCCTTACTTCTACAGGAA
>JAHWHY010000002.1 GCA_019323015.1 Candidatus Woesearchaeota archaeon | reverse complement strand
TTCATCAAACAAAGGCGCCAATACCTTGCTTAACTCGTTTCTTGCTAATTTAGAACCTGTTTGTGATTTTCTTACAAGCAATTCAACTTTTGCATCTAATTCTTCTTCGTTCATATATTTAACAAGAATTTGTGAGTATTTAAAGATTGCGTTTCTTTACCACTAATCAGTTACATTACCTTATCCTGACAGTATCCAAATTCCTCGGAGCAATAGTCTCAATCCTGCCCTGCTTGTGGATAGAACTTGTCAAGTCAAGAACCCTTGAATTCTCGCCGTGATTCACTATGACTTTCTTAGGCTTTGGATTAACCTTGAACATATAATTCATCAACTGCTTCCTGTCAGAATGGTCTGTAATCTCAAGCCTGTGAACCTCCAGCTTTATAGGAGTAATCTCTGTCTTTGCACCCATCTTTGTAATCAACTCCCTCTCGCCCTGCTGAATCCTCTTACCTAAAGAACCCTCTGCAAGATAACAAGAGAAAACCAAACTGTTCTTAGGATTATCAGCCAACTGCTTCATGTACTCAACAGAAGGGCCTCCAACCATCATACCAGAAGTTGCCAAAATGACACAAGGGCCTTTTTCCTCAACAACCTGCATTCTCTCCTTGTGAGAGCCAATACGCTTGAAAATAGGAGATAAGAAAGGATTCTGATCCTTATGAAAAATCAATTTCCTTATTGTCTTGTTCAAAAACTCAGGATAAGCAGTATGAATAGCAGTAACATCCCAAACCATGCCGTCAATATAAACAGGAATCTCCTGCAATTCACCGCTCCTTACCATGCCCTCAATCATCACCATCACGTCCTGCGCCCTTCCAGAACCAAGAACAGGCATTAAAATCTTGCCGCCACGCTTCACAGTCTCCTTGATAATATCCTTCAACAACTGGTCCTGCTCCTTGGCAGGAGGAAGAACATTCTGCTTACCGCCATAAGTAGACTCAATAGTCATAGTCTCAAGCCTAGGAAAATCAGTGGCAGCAGGCTCAAGCAAAGCAGTCTTGCCAAACTTCATGTCACCAGTATAAAGAAAATTATGCAAGCCATTACCAATATGCAAATGCGCCATTGCACTTCCAAGAATATGCCCTGCATTATACAAAGTAAGCCTTACATCAGGAGTTACGTCAGTAACCTCCTCAAAATCAAGAGTGATAGTATGCTTGACCATCTCCTTGATATCATCAATATCATAAACAGGCTCCTTGTTCTCTGACTTCATAATCTTCACATAATCAAGCACAAGCAAAGACATTACATCCCTTGTAGGAGCAGTACAATAAACAGGGCCCCTGTAACCAAACTTAAACAAGTAAGGAACAAAACCAGAGTGGTCCAGGTGAGAGTGAGTCACAATAACAGCATCGAGATCCTGAATGTTAAACTCTGGTGCTTCAAGATGCGGGTAAGCTTCCTTGTCAGAAGCAACGTTAATGCCGCAATCCAACAAAACCCTTGACTCAGGAGTCTGCAATAAAATACAGCTTCTTCCAACCTGCCTTGCACCACCTAAGAATGTAAGACGAATCCACTCACTCTTCTTAGCCCTAATCCAGCCGTCATAAATCCTATGGCCAACCTTATCCAAGAATTTTCTCCTGTAATCAGAATTCTGATACAAGACAGCCCTGATGTTCTCAATCAATTGAGACCTTATAGCAGGAGTCCTCTTAATCAAAGGCACCCATAAAGTCTTTTTTCTGATATCTTTTAACAAAGCACCCTGCTTTCCAATAACAAGGCCCGGCTTTTCAGCCTCAATAATAACCATGCTCCTATGCGGCTCAAAAATAATCTGGCTCACGCCAGCCTCTTCTGGAAGAAGCTTTTTAATGGCTTTCTCAGCCTTTTCCATCTCCATGCAGATACTAGGATCTGGCCTTAACTCTATCCTTTTCTTAAACTCATCAACAACCTTCTTGATAACACCTGCATTATCCAAGAAAAAATTCTTGTCCTTAGTGTATAATACTATATTTGCGCCCTCAAAAGCAGCATCACTAACCTTGCCCTCAGGCATGAACTTCAAAATTTCTTTAATTATATCTCCCATAGTCTAATTACCTCTCAGAATCATTATTCTAAAAATTCGATATTTATTTATGCATCTAATCTAACATCAAGCTGCTTGTCCATGACTCTCTTGACACCCTTATCTGTAACAGTCATCACAAGAATACCATTTCCAGAGTTAGGATCTCTCTGAATAGCTGAATTAATAGCCTTAACAGCCAGCTTAACACCCTCGTCAACACTTAATCCTTTCTTATACAATGCCTCTAACACGCCAAGTGCAAAAAGGCAGCCACTACCATCAGTGGTGTAATTATCATACTCTGTCACTGCACCATCAATTCCCAAGCCATACAAATGGCCGCCAGTTGAGTCATAACCGCCAAGCAAGAATGCTGCAATCGCAGGAAACATACTCATCTTCCTGACATTAGCATACATCAAACCTGCCAGCAAGTTTGCTGCTTCCTTCACAGTAGAGTCCCTGTAAGTCTGCATGTCTTTTAATTTTAGTTCTGCTTTTATTAACTTAGACAGCAATTGAACCTCAGAAACAACTCCTGCGGTTGTGATAGCCATGTTATCAGCTATCTGAATAATCTTCTCAACCTTGTCATACGCAATGTAGCCTGCAGTCATTCTTTTATCTGCAGCCAAAACAATGCCGTCCTTGCAAACAATTCCTATTGTTGTCGTGCCTGTTTTTTGCCTATTTTTCAACTCTTCTTTTGTCATGATTAAAACCTTTTAAGAATCCTTGACAACATAAATTTGGTGTTAGTATTTAAAGGTTTCGGTTTGTTTAGTTTATAGTTAGTTGTTTTTGGTCAGTGGTTATTGGTTCGTAGTTAGTAGTTTGTGGTTCTCGGTTATTCGGGCATTGGATGCTCGGCAACTACCCACTACTTACTACTAACTAAACACTACCTACTACTTACTACTCACCGGCATATTCTGCGCCTTTAAATGCTCATAATAACCAGCAATACCATAATCTGGATACACAATAGCAAGAATCTTACTATTAATTGCGGTTAATTCATTATAATCATCTGTCTTGCTTCTCAAGTCAATCAACTCAAGCAAGGTTTCTTCCTCTTCTGGAATCAAATAAGTAAACTTGCGCACGCGCTCATCTGTAATAGTACCCTCTATTGCTCTTATCAAATCCTCATTAGTCCGGTCATACAATTCCACAAGCTTATCATTTCTTTGCTCAAATAAAAGATCTGGATCAGCATTAATTTCCCTGACCTGAAACTTATATTCCTGCTCAATAGCATCAAGCTGGATTGTCAACTCCTCTCTTTTCTGCTCAAGATAAGTCTGGCGGTCTTTTTCATAAATAGGCTGCTTGTTTGACTCAATCTCAACAATCTCATTAAGCTTGTTAAGCCGCTCCTGCGCAATACCATACATTTCAAAATCATGAGCAGATTGCTCCCCAATACTTGAAACAACATTGCCGTTCACATCAACCAATTCACCAGTCTGCGTGTTAAGCTGAACAAGTTTTCCATTATATTCCAGTGTCTCTGGAGTAATCCTCAAGCCGCTACCAGCCAATTCCTCTACATACTGCTCTGGATTTGTTCTCAAAGCAAGTGCAACAGCATCAGGCGCATTTGTATTAATAGCAGCAACAGCATTGCCTTCCTCATCTTTTACAACAACACGATCTTGTTCAGGCACAACAGAAACAGGCCTGCCCTGATACATCATCACAGAAGGATTAACCTTCACATCACCAGCAGCAAGCATCATAGCCTCCCTCATATCACCAACAGCCTCTGCATTTTCCTGAACAAGCAATTCTTCATCAATCTCATATTCTTCTGGAACTGCAGGGAAGTTAGGAATACGATCAGGCCAGCCAGATAAGTCAGGTGCTTCATTCAATCTAAACCTGAATATTGGAAAAATACCAGCAGTATCTTCTTCTGAACCAACAACAGCGCCACCAGTAGGAGACGGACCACCCATTCCAGGCATCACAGAAGGACCTGGTGAACCGCCTGGTGTTGGGAAATAACCAGGAGTTCCTCTTGTAATGCCCCCGCCAAAACAAGCAATATTGCTTTGGTCTATAATATAATAACCAGGAGGACAGCCTTCACAACATTGCTCTTCATGAGATTCTGCAGGAGGATCTCCTGTACCAGGAGCAGCAAGCCCTGAAATAGGACAAATATTCACAGGCTCTTTATCACAAGGCGCAGTAGGCTCTACACCAATCTTTCTCTGCATGCCAACACCATCCCTGAAAGTCCCATCCAATAACATAAACAATACAAGCATCTTTAACTTATAAGATTCACCCATGCTATACAAGCCCTCTGCCATGTTCATCAAACCAAAGAAATCCATTCTATTCTCAAGATCAGGCTTGCCAACTGCTCCAGCAGCATCACCAATATCAAAAAAATCATTAGCTCTGTCCAATGAATCACCAGCAATATCAAGATTCTCATGAGCCTGAAAAACATTATTCCCTGCCTGAGCCTGCTGACTCATCTGAGAACCAAGCACATTAGCAGCATATCCCACAGCTTCTTCCAGATAACCATATTCCTGCATCTGGCCCATCAAGCCATTAAACATCAAGTTCATCTCAGTATAATCCTTGAAAGACATCCTTACATCTGCACTATCTGTAATAAAACCATAATTAAGCCACATAGCACCTTCTGTAGCAGAATCATGCAACTGCCCAATAATCTTCAGAGCCTCTCCGCCAAAAACCAAGGAATCATAAATAGTCGTGAAATACATTCCATAATCAGTATTCTCATAAAAAATAGGGCTGTCAGAAAATTCTTTGTACTGCTGAACACTCTCATCATTAACAGCAGCATCAACCATGTCAATAATCTCATGCAGTCTCTTGTTTTGCGCCCTAAGATACTCTAAATCAGGTGCAAGGCCATACATAGGCAGCTGCAATTCATTCAAAGGAACCAAATAAAGATCAATCGGGTCTGGAGCAGTCAAGCCAGGCTCTGCACCAGGCTTTATGCAAGGCACTCCACCCTGCACATCAATATCACTTGGCTTAAGGCCGCCATATAACACCATCTCCTCAAGAGAAAGCTGATTTGCAAGAGGAGAATACTGAACATCAGTAGGCCCAAAAAGCTGAGCAGATGCAAAAGGCATGCAAACTAGCAAAAGCAAGACAACAAACAAGAGTATTTTATTCTTTTTCATTTTTTTCTTTTTGATATTTTCTTAGCTTTTTTAATAACCTCTAATTTTTCCTTTTTCTTCGGCTCAAAAGGAACCAATGCATCAAGGGCAAGCACAATTGCTGCCAAAATCACAACAACCCAATTAAGCCAGTGCCAGTAAGCGCAAATAAACCAAAGCAGTATCAAGATAAGCAAAATCAGCAATATCAAGAACCACAACAACGTCTTCCAGACAGGACCAACATCTTTCTTTTGAACGCGCTTCCTAATCAAATAAATAAATGTTAACAATACAAGCAGCAACAACAACAGCAATAACAATAAAGGCAGCCACAAGCACAACAGCAAGGATATGCCCGCGCAATCCTGAGGACAATTATCAACATTCTCTCCCTCACCACAGACGCCATTGCCGCAATTACAATTCAAAGGAGCTGGAGTCTCAAGCTCTGTAATCCTCTTGCCCACAATAATAAAGTACTCTGCAGGATCACACTTATCAACAAGCAAGTCAACATACTTGTTATAACCAAGATAAGCAACATCAGGATTCTCAAGAGCCTTTTCAGAAGCAATAATCCTTGCAATAATCCTCCTGGGAATCACACCATCAATCAACTCTGTGTGCGTCAACTTAATCTCAAAATAATCTTTACAAATCTCGTTGATATACTCTCCACCAACAAAACTCGCGCTGTCTGTAGTAACAATACCATCATTAATGCCCAACAACTCAAACACGTCTGCTGCAGTGACACTAAAAAAGCCCAGGTTAAATGCATAAGACTCTGTGCCTGCAATAACATAATACTTGACACCATCAACCCTGGTAAACTGCCTTCCTTCAACCAAATCATCAATAACATCACTATTCAAGTTAAAAGTCCTGGCAACAGACTTCATATTAAGCAATTCATCAAACAAGGTATCATAAACCCCTGCAGCAGGACTGCCCTTGCCAGGATTACCAGCAAGAATCAATTTCTTAACCTTATTTATGAAACTATAGACAGAAGGATTCTCATCACCAATCTCAAGAGCACGCTGGCCAATAAAACCGCCAAGAGAGTGGCCAACAATGTAAATATTATCAAACTTAGCATTATTCATCTGAATAGCATCAGCAAGATCCTTTGACATCTCATCAACAGTCATGTAAGAAGGATAATCAAAAGTCCAGATCTGCCAAGGCTGCCTGTTAAACACATAATCATCAATCAAGAACTGCCAGGTCTTTGAGGAAGATGTCAAGCCATGAACCAGTATGATTGCATCCCTGCTTCCAGGATCATAAACCTGCTTGAAATCAGATACAATACACGCCTCGCACCGGACAGCCATGACAGCAAACACAAGCTTGTTATCCTCAATATAATTAGCAATATCATACAAGTAAGCACTGACAGTGCCGTCATTAAGAGTGCTATCCAGGCGAATCCACATGCCATCCTGCAACAAGTAAACAGCAATGCTGTCCCTATCAAAATTCTCAGTATACTCAAACGGCATTGTAATCCTTGCATCAATACCAGCAGGAACCTCCTTGTCAAACTCAACAACCAAAGGAGTGCTGATAATCGCAATGCTCGGGTTGGCAGCCAAAGGAACAGTAAAATCAGGAGAAAACAAGCCAACCATTGCACCACTAGGAGTTTCTCCTGTAAACTCAAACACATACCCCTCTGTAGCAAAAGTTTTCTTGTTAGAACTCACCAAAGCCTCATATCTCTCAATAACCTCAACTTCAGAAGGATCAAGATAAACCTTTCCAGACAGCAATTCCCTTCTCCTATACTCACTAATAGGCAGGCCATCACAAATCAATTCTCCAGAGAAAGCATGCGTATCAGCAACAGCAACACAAGAATTCTCAACACACCTAAACGCGCGAATATCCTCAAAATTATCAGGAACATTAAACTTTAAATCCATATCATCATACAAGCAGTCAAATGCAACAGGACCTGCAATCAACTCATAACCAAGAGGAATATCAACATCCCTTGAAACAGGAGTGCCGGAAATCGCGCCAACCTTCTGCCTATTTGTAACAACAGTACAAGAACCAGGCATTTCCTTAACCCTGTCAGTATTAACAACATCATCCGGACCTGGCTCTTCATCCCAGCCACCTGGATAAAATTTAGGCAGGCCTCTAGGAGGAGGGCTTGGAGGGCTTGGCTCAGGAGGACTTGGAGGGCCTGGCGTTTCAGTACAATAAGGCAGGCACCTTCCATCTGAACTGCAAATAGCCTCTTTTTCTAAGCAAAACTCACTAGCTTTTCCACGATTCTCATAAATATTAAAAGCCAAATCCTGAACAGCACTCATAAGATTGCCCTGCGGCAGATTAGTACCAGCAACAACAGAACCAGTAATCATGCTCTTCATATAACTCAACAAGCCAGGCTCAAACGGCTCCATAGGAGGAACAATATTACCAGTAGGGCTTGTCACACCATTAGGACCAAAGAACAACGTATGCAAGTCACCATCAACACCACAATAATGAACCCAGCCAGAACCAGGCTTGTTTCTTCCGCCAGAAAGACCCTCTGGCTGCTCAAACTCAGGAGTCTTTTTAGGACCAACCTCAGGAGGGCAAGGCTGGCATATAAATAACCAGTCAGGGTCAGGGTGATTTGCAACACCAATAATACTATTAACAGTAGACAGGAAATTAGCCTGAGAACTTGGGCCTGGCGCAGTACCATACCCAGTACCAGTTGCATAACCACTACCTTGTCCGCCAGATGATTGAGCACCGCCACAGCTTCCAGCAGCAGCAGAACCAGTAATCAAATTACCACCAGCATAACCAGTAGGAATTGCAGAAGACTGCACTTCATTATTAATTCCAGAAACAAAAGCACTATCAGAAGAAACTGTATTTGAAAGAATTTCGCTACATTGCTGTGCAATTGCGTTAAAATAATCAGGAGCACTCACTGTTCTTAACCAGCTATTTTCGGGAATATCAGCAGATGCAATAAATGCCTGAACATAAGGATTTTGAATAAACTTAGTTGGGTTTTGCATATTCTCAGGCAGAACACAAAGGCCTGAAACAGCATCACAATCACCAGAAGCACAATCAGCATCACGAGAACAAGAAATGCTGGCAAAAAGGTCCTTGTGTGTGTTTGAAAGGGATTCTGCATCATAGGGAATTGCAGCCTGGGAATAATCTTCTGCTGGTTTTTCAACACCTTCTTCAGCTTCTTCATCAGGCACTGGTCTGGGAGTGCACACGCCCATCAAAGCACCACCTGCTATACGCGTTATCTTACAATCCTCACCAGGAGGACACTCCTCACTAGAGCCACAATAAGGATAATCAGGATAATCTTCTGGGGTATAGACAGGAGTGGGTGTTGGAGCTGGTTTTTCTGACTCAGTCTCGATTTCTTCTTCAGGAGCAGGCACTGGAGCAGGCTCTGATTCTTGCTCAGGAGCAGGTTCAGCAGCAGGGCTTGGAACACATGCACAAACTTCAGGATCACACTCTTGACCTTCTGGACATCCGCCACTGCCCTCCTTAATCATAACATTTGAACAAGCCTCAATAAAATTGCCTGCAGAATCAACAGCACATTGTTGAACAATAGGCTGACCAGCAACAGCATTAGCAGTTATATAACCTGTTGGAAGGTCTATGCTGTCTGTGGGTGGAGCTTCAAGTCCATCGCCCATATCATTCTGTCCAGGCTCTGGGCCCAGGTCATCAAAATCAGTGCCTGCGGAAAAGTCGGTTTTTCCAACAGGAAAGTCAATCGAGCCAAATGGCTCATCAGATGGAAAAGGCTCTTCTCCAGGAAAAGGCTGATCAAGACCAGGCTCTTTAAAATAAGAGTCTTCTATAAATCCGCTAAATGCATCAATTGGTTCATAAGGAAATTTCCCAGACTGTTCAAATTCCTGAACAAATGCCATTATATTTTGGCCAACCTGATTCATATAATCACTATCAGTCCACTGAACAATATCAGGAATAATTTTAAGAGAACCATGGTTGTTGTATAGGCAAGATATAATAACATCATCAGGAGCGCCCACAGCAAGATTTGCATTAGGATTTATTGTATACTCTGTTCTAGTGCCGCCAGCAACACTGCCAGCAACAGCAGAACCAGTTATGTCTGCGAAAACAACTGCGCTAGGCATTGGATCTGCATCTGTCTTAGGATAGAGTCCCCAAGTGCTAGGGTGCGGTGTACTAGTTTCAGCGCCATATCCTGGCATTTCTGCATCAGTCCCCTCGCCAGGACCTGTAGGAAAGCCAGCCACAATTCCTCTTGTCTGCCCCATATCCGCAGTAATTCCAGGGAATTCAGCATAACAACCAGCACCCCAGTTTAGAGGCATACCACCCCAACCAATACTCAAAGCACTATCAACATCAACAACATCATCTCCGCCAGACTTCAGGCCATCACCAGTACTGGCTGCATAAAAATAAGTCGGAAGAGCATAATTACACATCACAGTGGTATAAACTGCTTTTTCAGAATCAGGAGTTCCACAGCTTACTTCACCCCAACGAATGCCCTTATCAAAGCGGTTAACACAATATTCCAAGCCAATCTCAAGACCATCTGCATAAGACTCATATCCTGGAGGCAGGAACACTGTGCCATAAGTATTGCCATTGCCTACATCATTCTTTAAAACAAACCAATTAATTTTTGGTCTAGCGCTATACTCCATATCTTCTGCAGCAGTTTCTTTTATCTCTCCAGCAGCACAAAGAGGTTTCGTGTATTCATCACAAATCTGCGTGAATTCTTTCAAAAGAATAAATTTGGTCATGTCTCCCTGAATGCTTGTATCGTCTGTAAAAGTCGCGCCCCAACTGCCGTCAGCACCTATTGGAACATTATTAACTGCAGCAGAATATTTATTGTCTATCTGATAAACAACAGCATCAATATTAGTATTTGGGGACCCTGTACCCTCTGCAATAACAAAATCCTCCCCATTCCTTTCATCAGCATAAACATTTGTTATTTGAAGAGTGGGGTCACATTTATTTTCTGTACCGCCAGGAGGCACAGCATTTCCTCCTCCGCGAGACCCAGGCGGCAAAGTAATAATAAGATTTTTACCAAAACCCTGCAGATAAACTATGCCGTCACTTGGCTCTATAAAACCTGAATGAGAGAATGTTGCACCAATGCCAACAGGGCTTGCACCACTCAAGGAAGTGCCAAGTGCACTGCCTGCAATCGCTCCATACAAAGAGCCATTAACAGAACTAACATTAGCGTCAGGAGCAGAAGGAACAGGAGCATAATCAAAATAAACACTTCCAGCATTAAGCGCTCCCTTGTCATTGCCAGGAGCACCCATTATAACATCTGCAAGAGTATCATTATTCTCATCATTCAACAAAACACTATGACCAAGATTATCCTTTGCATTCTCACCAAACCACGTGGTATTTGCAGGCAAAGGAATAACTGCAGGCAGTGTTGCATTACCATAAATCAAGTATACTTTTCCTGCATCAGCGTCACCAACAGGGTTTGTTGCATTAGGGTCGCCAACCAAGATATCATCAAAAGTATCATTATTAATATCCTTTCCAGAAGCAAGAGAAAAACCAGTCTGCACTGCAACAATACCAGGAGCTTCTGCAGTAATTGTCACATTTGCATTAGTATCATTAAGAGCAACAGGCGGAGGAAGCAAAGGACCAAGAAAGACATATGCCTCTCCTTCTGAAAGAACACCTGTATCAGGAGCACCAACCAGTAAATCATCTGCCCCGTCACCATTCACGTCACCAACAGCAAGAGAATAGCCAAAGCTCATTGTGGCTGTTTTTGTTCCATGAATAGTAACACTTGCCATTGCAGAAGTATAATTACCTGGAGCAATCGGGCCAAAGAAAACATACACAGTGCCATTTGAAACTGCAGGAGGCACAAAAGGAGCAGGCTCACCAACAGCAACATCAAGAATAGAATCATTATTAAAATCACCTGCAGCAACAGACCAACCAAAATTGGCAGCAGCCGGAACACCTAAAAGACCACTAAACCTTGCATGATAATTAGCAGCAGAGCGCAAATCCTTGGAAGCTCCTGACAAAGCACCACCATAAATCAGGTAAGCAGAGCCTGAACGCAAAGCACCACTTGAATTATCAAGATACGCGCCAACAAGAACATCTGCATTGTTGTCTCCGTTGAAATCACCAGTATCAATGGAAAAGCCAACACTTGAAAAATTAAACGCACCAATCCAGGAAGCATTGGAAGTACTTAAGTTATGCGTGCCATTTGGAAAAGGACCATAACGCAGGTACAACTTACCATTATAACTCCTGCCAGAATCATTCCTGTTAGGAGCACCAATCAATGCATCACTCTGGCCGTCATTATTCACATCAGCAAGAGCTATTGCAAAACCAGCAGAATCACCCGGGCTTTCTGCAAAAAAGCTTGCATTCAATAAAGTTGAAACATTATTAGCACCAATAACAACCAGGTTATGCGCAATTGCAGTGGAATTGCCAAAAGTAAAATTCAAGTGATGCCTTCCTTTTGTGATTACTTTGCTTGTCTCATAAGCAGTCTCATTACAGGAAAAGTTTGCAACAAACACTTTATTGCCGTCGTAAGAAGCATTAATCGTATTATTGCCGCACCTTAACTCAAGGAACTGCAAGTCAACTGTGAAGTGTGTTCCGCTTGCCCCCATTATTGTAAGATTTGCCGTTCCTGTCGTGTTAAACTTAACAGTCCAGTTGCTGTTTATCGTCGGATAAGACTGAACATTAATTACCTGGATAAATCCTCCTGCATAACCGCTGAAATGATCAACTGTAAAAATAATGTTAGAACCGTCTGTTGTGAAAGGAATGCTTGTCTCCTCCCAGGAGCCTTCACAGACAAAAGTATCGACGTTAAAATCAGAACACTCAAGAACGGAATTAACTTCTCCTGAAGCAGGCAAACTCAAAACAGCCTCTTCCATTGAAACATTATCTGCTGCAAAAACATCTGTCCTTATCTCAGGATCAATTATATCGCCGATATCTGCCTTTATCAAGGAATTGCTTGTTCCTTTTATGACGACAGCAGCATCTTCTTTTGTGATTTCCACGTCTAATAATTCATCATCCCTGTCAATCAAAGAGTAATTTCCGCCAGTAACAATCTCTGGAATCTCCTTGCCAAACTCAAAAATCTCAGAAGCCTCACCAACATGCAATTTAAACTTTGGAACAATTCCCTCGACCAGCTGAACAACCAATGTCACCTCTTCAAGAGGGCCGCTTTCATCCTTGGTCAGGGCATAACCAACATCGCCTTCTACCCAGAGGGGCTGCTGAAGCGCAGAGTCATGATAAAACACAACAGTCAACTGGTTGTTTTCTTTTTTTATCGACGAGAAATGCGTCTCAAAACCAGGCTCGTCTGTAATCTTCTTGCCAAAAAACTTATTGTTTGCATCCTTGATGTCTGTTGTCGTCTCAAGCACATCAACAAGAACTGTCTGGCTTGTGACATCTTTCCCGTCAGAGGCAGTCAAGGTAACGGACCTTGTACCAAGGAATCCAGAATCAGGAATAATCGTGATTATACTATCGGAAACTTCAACAGTGAAATTACTTGGCTGGGTCGCAATAAAACTTAAATTATCATCATCTGCATCAACAAAATACTCGCTCAAGTCAAGAACAAGTTCTGTGCCAACCTGTATCCCAAAATAAGTATTGCTTACGTTCCAGACAGGCGCAGAATTTGTCTCATTATATCCTGCAAGGCCAGTAGGTCCTGTTATAAACAAGCCAACATTAAGTAGAACAAAGATGGCAATAATTACTACAAATATCCCCAGTAAGTTTTTGTTGTGTCGCTCCATTTTACTGGACTCTACTATTGGGAAGAAAAACTGTTTACTATGTAATCACTAGTTCCCCCTTTTTTTCAATCCCATTAAGATCAAAAACTACATAATAAGTATTTAAACTTATCGATTTTTTATAAAACATAAATCAAGAATAAAAACAGGCAGTTTTTCCTTTTCTTAGTAGTTACAAATGTTTTAATAAGCGAGTTTAATAAGGCAGAAACATGGAGGGTGACGAGCTCAAACACCTAAAGGCTCACATCAAAAAAGAGCTTAAGAAAGGCTATTCTGTAGATTTGATACGTTCTTCTTTAATAGATGCAGGCTTTTCCTCGCGCGAGGTACGCCAGGCAATAGAGGAATTAAAAAAGAAAAAAATAATCAAAGAACCAATAAAAAAACCATTGTTCTCTGGATTCTTCGGCGGAAAACCAAAGAAAACAAAAGAAATAAAACCAAAAGAAATAATGGAAGAACCGCCAAAACCAATAATACCAATACCAAAAATACCAGAAATAAAGACACCAAAAATAAAAGAAGTGCCTGTTCCTGAAAAAAAAGAAACAAAAAAAGCAGAACCAAAGCCAGAAACAAAACCTGCCCCTGTTAAAATCAGGGAAGAAAAACCAAGAAGGCTATGGATATTCGGTTTTCTTGCAGTCCTATTAATTGTAGTGGTAGTGTTTGGGCTGGCATATGTCGCGCCAACACAATGCAACACAGAAGACTGCTTTATCAGCAAGGCAAACAAGTGCATGGCAGCAACATTCACAAACCAGATAGAAGGAACAACAGTATATTATGAAACAAACAACTGCGCGCTCACAAAAACAATACAGGCACTTGACCCAAGCGAGCCGCAGGAAATAGTGGGCGCATTCCTCGGCAAAAGCATGACCTGCAAATTCAACAAGAACGACTTCAGCCCGCTATTCCTAAATTCCATAACAGGATATCTAGAAGCCTGCGAAGGACCATTAAAAGACAAAATATTAGAAATAACAAGAATATAGATAAAAAAAATTATTCTGCCTTATAGACCAAATCGCCTTCTTTTACCTCATCAGGAGTCTTTATTCCTGCCTCTTCCCCTGGCTTAATCTCCTCAACATCCTTGTGCTCTATCTGCATTGATTCAAGAACCATCTCAACTTTCTTATCATGGCCTTCAATGCTGATCTTTGTGCCTTTTGGTATCAACTCATCTGCCTTGAGCACAGCAACACTTATCTTAGGGAAAAAGTGAGTTATTTTTCCAATAGGTTTTCTTTCTTCTTCTGGCATGTAAATCACCCTCATTCCTGGAATATGTTATTTTATTTAAACTTTTCGAATGTCTGTAGAATTATGCAGGCAGCAGTGCAAATACCAAAAAGCTTAATAACTCTTCAGCCAAAAAAACAAATATGCCTGCAACAAAAGAGGAGATAATAACAACGCTGGCAGATGCAAAAGCCAGATTTGAAAAGATAATAAAAGAGGAGGAGAAAAGCAAGAAGAACATAATAGCAAATGCAAGCATGTATTCTGGTTCTATACTGGATTATCTTGAGGCCAAAGTTGAACAGATAAACAACACGATAGATAAAATAAACGAGCTTAAGGCGGAATTTGCAAAGCAAGAACCAGTTGGATTAAAAGAGGGAGAACAGCAAGAAGAATCACCAACAATAACTGAAATAGCGGGGCTAAGAAACGAACTCAATAAAATAGTTGAAGACATACTAGAACACATGCACACATATCACGTCGTGCTGTGGGAATATACTGTGCGAATAACAAGCAAATATTATCATCTTCTTACAATACTGTCTGACATCGCAAACCTTCCTGAAATTCAAAACAAATTAGACAGAAGAGAAAAAACAAAACACAACCTAAGATTAAAGAAACTAAAAGAAGAATATGCTTTATTTGAGCACAATGAAGAAAAAGCAGAATTTGATTCAATAGATTGGATAAGCTTTATACAGGAGACTGTGCAGCCAAAATTAGGAGAAACTGCACTTATTGGTTTTGAAAAATCTTATGAGGCATTCACAAGAATAGTCACGGCATTTGTAAATGACCATAGAGAAAACCTGGAATTAGTAGCAGGACTAATTGAGAAACAGACAACCCTCAGGTTCAAGCAAATTCTTCAGCTAGCAGACCAGCTCATAGAGAAAGCAGCTGCTTAATCCTCTAATATCTTAACTTCTATAAAACCTAATTCTTTTTTGTCAGAACTCAATAATTCAGAGATAAACTCCTCTGTAACTTCCTGATTTTGTGCATTAAAAAGTTCGCTTGTAAAATTCACTTCTCTTTCTAAGCTGCACAATCTTGACAAGCGCAGGCCCACTTCGTGGCGAAGCTCTTTCATTGTTTCAGGGGCATACCCAAAACCTGCTGCACTTTGCTCGTCGCGAACCCTTTCACCATTGCCAAAATAGTTAGAACTTGCTTTTCCGTTTTCTCCTGATCTAACATAAAGAACAAAACGGTCTGCAGCATGCCTATCTTCTTTTACAACCCTGCCGCCTGTATTGACAGCAAGCCCTTGAAAAATATCATCCTGAATAGGGCGTGTCTCAAGCTTTGCATAAATAGGTGCAGAACCCAGCTTTACTGCGCTAAATACTGCATCCCAAAGCTTTTCGCTGCTTTTTGATACTTCTGGTAATTTGTCACTCATTTTCCCCTCAAATAACTTATAGAGGATATAATAGAAGGCCCTTTATAAAGTTAATGTTTTTTGTTACTAAGAGGTGACGATTAATAACTCTTTGCAAACAAAGCCATAGATTTAGCAGTCTTGCCGCAGTGAGCGCACTTTCCAGAAATCTTCTTAGGCTGGTCAAAAGGAATATTGATGCTCTTTGCTCCTCCGGATTTATCCTTTATCCAGTCCTCGCAAGCAGTTTCCTCACACCAAGGAGCCTTGACCATCTTCTTGTCTTTAATTGCCTTTACAAAATCATCCCAGTTCTTTACCTCGACAATAGAGTCTTTCAAGGACTTCTTTGCTTTTTCCAAAAGACTTTTTTGAATATCTTTTAGCAATGCTTTTAGTTTTGTATTGATGTCTTTCATCGGCACAAAGGATTTTTCACCATTATCTCTCCTTACCAAGACAACCTGTTTTTTCTCAATATCCTTAGGCCCTATCTCTATCCTAACAGGAACACCTTTCATTTCCCAGTCACTAAACTTATAGCCAGGAGTGTACTCATCCCTGTCGTCAAAAATAACATCAAGGCCTTTGATACTGCCTGCAACTTTCTTAGCCTCTTTCAAGACAGACTCCTTGTCTTTTGTATATATAGGAACAACAACAGCATGAGTAGGAGCAACTGCAGGAGGGATTACTAATCCTTTATTGTCTCCATGGAACATAATCATCACACCAATGCTTCTTGTTGAAATACCCCAGGAATTCTGCCAGCCAAGCTGGTTTTTCTCATTCTTATCTAAAAATTGTATATTGAAAGCTTTTGAAAAATTCTGGCCCAAGAAATGAGAAGTGCCTCCCTGAATCGCCTTTCCAATCGGAAGAAAGGTTTCAATAGAAGTTGTATAAACAGCACCTGCAAACTTTTCCTTATCTGACTTCATGCCCTTAATCATAGGAATAGCAAACAAATCCTCAAAAAGTTTTCTATACACCTCTAAAATGTCCATGACTTCTTCTTCTGCCTCTTTTTTCTCTGCAAAAACAGTATGGCCCTCCTGCCAGAGAAATTCTCTTGTTCTCAAGAAAGGAACAGGATTCTTGAACTCCCACCTCACAATATTAGCCCACTGGTTAAGCCTTAAAGGAAGATCCCTGTAAGAACGAATCCATTTAGAGTAAGAATCATACATGATTGTCTCTGAAGTCGGACGCACTGCAAGCTTTTCAGCAAGCTTTGTATCTCCAGAGTGAGTCACCCAAGCAACTTCCGGGGTAAAGCCCTCGACGTGCTCTGACTCTCTCATCAAAAATTTCTCAGGTATAAACAAAGGAAAGTAAGCGTTTTGTATCCCTCTTTTCTTTAATTCCTTATTAAAATACTCTTTAACTTTCTCCCAGATAGCATAAGACCTAGGACGAAAAACAATACAGCCAGAAACCTCTGTATAATCAGCAAGCTCTGACTTCAAAATAACCTGCTGATACCACTCACTGACATTCTCGTCTTTTTTAACAGTTATTCCAATATCTTTCTTTTCCTCTTTCTTAGCCATGATAAAAAGTTTAGCGGAGTGATTTATAAATGTTACTGAAATTGCAGAACAAAACACCAGTTTTAAATACATATACTGCTTTGCACTTTGTAGGGTGGTATGATGGGAGAAAATATACAATCTAAAAAAGCATTAAGAAAACCATTAGCAGAAATACAAGAAAAAAGAGAGGAAATGATGCGGGCTGCTGCAAGAGTTTACGGCAGCAAACAAGTCATAGTGCATGTGATGGAAAGAGATCCAACTCACAATTTGTTTCACCCAAAATTCTTGCGCCACAAAGGCGAAGAAGTCCTTGCATATTTCTGCACTGCAGAGGCAATGCATTTTAGAATCGAACCAGTCTCAAGTTATATGCATTCTGATGTTCAAAGAGACTCTGAAAGATTTCAAAAAGCATTAGACGACGCTGTTTATGGTGTACTTACTTGGCATTGGCATAACCCTGACCTGGAGAGTCCAGAAGCAAAAAGCCTCAGGGAAATTCTGGCTGATGACCGGGTTTTCAAATCATTGGATGAACTAAAAGCTCTTGTAAGAGAGAAAAAAATAGACCACATAATCAATGACTTATACATGCAACCCTCTGACGAAAAAACCGGCCTTGTAAAAACATTAATGCCCCATGTAAAAGAAAACAATTTTGCACAATATATTTTAGTTGAACCAGAGGAATCACCTGCTTCTGAAAAGTAAAAGTATCAAAAAAGAAAATATGGGGCTACCACAGCTAGCCTTTACAAAAGGCTAGAATCCAAAGATGCGCAGCACAAGGCTGCACGTGCGAAATGAATTTTATTTCTGATATTCGCAAAAAAGAAAAAATGGGGCTACCCGGACTTTCAGCAAGGGATCACATTATCGACTGAGTCCTGTCAGACCTTGCGTCTGACCGTACGCCAGTACGTATAGGGTGCAGTCCCTTACATTTGAACCGGGGTCATCTGGTTTTTTTCTGCAAAGCTTTTGTTTCTCTGCAAGCCCAAACCAGAAAGGATGGTCCAAGCTACCCCATAGCCCCATGGAGTTAAGAAGAAGATATTACGTTCTCTTTATAAAGTTTATCACAAAATATTTGCGGCTTCACTGAAAATCCTTCGGAAAAACCTTGCAAAAGCATATAAAGAATTAAAACAATGAAACCTGCATGACAAAACTGATATATGTCGACACAAACATATACCTGGATTACTTTGATGGAAGAAGAGATAATCTTAGGCCTCTTGGCGAATTTGCATATCAGCTGCTGAAAAGAGCCCTTCAATGCGAATTCAAGATAATTCTTTCTTCTTTGGTTGTTGACGAAATAGAGTATAATTCTTATTTTGAAAAATTTATTGAATTAAGAAAAAGCCTGCAAGAAAATAATAAATGTGTGATTATAGTTGAAAACTATGCAGACGAAAAAGAAACAAGAAGAATAGTAAAAGAACGCGAAACAAGTTTTAATGACACAAAACATGCAGTCTTGGCGAGAAGAGCAAAAGCAGACTACTTGATTACCAGAAATATACAAGATTTTATTCAGCTTCGAGATCTAATAAATATTGCTTTGCCAGAAAATTTATGAAAGACCAAATCTTTTCATTAACTCTTTTGCGCGTTCTGGTGTGTGTTCTAATGCAATTCTTTCTTTAATCTCTTTTGTAAAAGGCTTTCTTTTCTTGCCTTTAGTAGAACCAAAATTCTTTTCCAGATTAATCAATGCCTTGTCTTTCCTGCTCTCTTGGACAGAATGTCTTATCGCGTCCTTGATAAATTCCTGAAAATTAGCATAACCTTCTTCTGCAACAACACCCATACACAAAGAGTGTAATTTCAAAGGCAATCGCACATTGACTAATTTTGTTTTCATTTAATATCACCCAAATATCATTTAAATATCAACAAGTATATAAACTTTTTGTTTTACAAAAATAGATACATTTATTAAGGCAAATATTCCTGTCAAATAACATGATACACAATCAGAGATTTACTCTGAAAATAAACAAAAAAGAGAGTGAGAAACTGCTTGACAAAACGCAGTCATTTCTAAAGAAAAAGCTCGGCAAGAAAAGCTATCCATTAAGATATTCTATCGTCGAAGTAAAAGGAAACACTGCAACAATAGAAGCGACAATCCTCGAGGACAAAAAATGAAAAACGTGCTTGTGCAGATAGTGCCAACAGGGGTAAAAGCAGAGATAGGAGGATATGTAGGAGATGCAACACCATCCACAAACCTCCTCGGAAGCACTGTTGAAAGCATAATAGTTCACCCAAATGTCGTCAACGGGGTATTGCTCAACTGCGCAGACCACAACGCAACATACGTGGAAGGATACATGCTCGACAAATTCCTTCAAGGAGAGATAGCATTAAGGCCGGTAAGATCAAACAAAGTAGGAGTTGTCCTCGATATCGGAGCAAAAGACAAGGAAAGCATAGACCTTGCGCTCGACACAATAGAGACAATAAGAGCAAACAAAGGCGTGAACATAGTAGGATATGAATTCACGAAAAAACCAGTGGGAGCAAAAGCAGTCAAGACAAAAGCAGGAGCCTTTGTCGGCGAGATGAAAGACACATCTGTCTTCATAAAGCCTGCAAAAGATTTGATAAAAAAAGGAGCAACAGCCATAGCAATAGGCACGATGATAAAAATAGAAAAAAAAGACCTGGACATCTACTTCAAAGGAAAAGGGCCAAACCCTTACGGAGGGACAGAGGCATTGATATCCAGGACACTGTCAAAAAAACTAAACATACCTGCTGCACACGCGCCATTATTAAGACTGGAAGAGATGGAAGCAATGCTCTACAAAAGCAGGGTAGACCCGAGGGCAGCAGCAGAAGCAGTCAGTCAAGCATACCTGGGATGCATACTTCAAGGGCTTCATAAAGCAGCACAGCCACTGCCAATAGACAAGGCAAGAGAAGACGACATATTGCTCAATGATGTTCTTGCAGTCGTGATACCAGCAACATGCATGGGAGGAATACCTGCATTAGCAGCAGAAAAATTCAAGATACCAATAATCGCTGTCAAGGAAAACAAAACAATACTCAACGTGACTGCAGACAAGCTCGGCATAAAGCAAGCAATAACTGCAGAAAATTATCTAGAAGCAGCAGGGATTGCACTTGCCCTGAAAAACGGAATAAGCCTTGACGCAATAAGAAGGCCGATAAAACATATCAAAGAAATAAAATAATCACTTGCCTTTCTTTAATCTCTTGATTTCTGCTTTCTGTCTTTTTTTCTCGAGCTTTGAGAGTTTTTTAGATTTAGAATGAGGTGCTGTTTTTGCAGGAGAAACTCTTGCTTTTCTTTTCCTCCACCACTCAAGAAGGTGCAATGTCAAAGATTTGCCAAACTGCCCGATGATTCCAGCTATGAAAACAATGATAACCCATTTGATTATAGTTACTGTAATTTCATTATTGATTTCCATTTTCGTGTTAATATAATATGGGCCCGCAGGGAAATTCGACTTGTGTCGAAATCCTTGTCGACTTCGCCGCCAAGTATTCGAACCCTGATCAACTGGTATCTTCTCTTTCGAGCCGAAGCCAGCCGCACTTTTTGGCCTACGCCAAAACCTTATGTGGCGCAAGTATCCAGGTTATGCTACGGGCCCTGATTAAATATAATAAATAAATCTCACATATAAAAAGTTACCTATAAATATAAATAAAACCAAAAAAGGGTATCAGTATACAAAAATGTGCGAAAAGTTTATATATAAGAAAAGCAGAATTTAGTAAAAATAAAGATAAAACCCCAAACTGAGGTGAAACTAATGGAAAAAAAAGAGCTGAGTCTAATTATTCTAGGAATAGTTGCTGTCATAGCAGTAGTAGGATTAGTGCTTTTATTCAAAAGCGCAATGTCAGGAGCTGCACAGATACCATACCAATTCCCGCAAGCTGCAACATATTCTAACACAGCAGAAAATCCCTGGCCATATGCAGGAGGCACACCAAAAGGAGGAAACCCTGTACTGCAGACACCAGGAATACCAGCAGGAATTCCTGTAGCGCAAGGACAAGATATTTTCACAAACCAATACGGCACAGATGTCGGCGCAGGAATATACTACCCAGACTGGAACAGGAAAAGACAACCAGAATTAACAGATGTTGCTGAAAAAGATGTTTGCAATGCATTAGCAAGATTAGGAGAAGTCCCAAAAACACACACATTTGGTGCATCATTCACAATGCTGAAAGACGGAGTTGTAGTTGATTCTGAATGTGTTCAGAGCCCAAGATGGACTCAGCCAGGAAGCACAGGAACTCCACTATGCTGTTTACCACCTGGTGCGCAATTAAGATAAAAAGAGGTAGAAAAAGATGGAAGAAAGAAAAATCGCATTATGGGTATTAGGGATAATAGTAGTTCTAGGAATTGTCGGACTATTCTCAATGTTCAATGCAGAGAAAACAGGAGCAGGATTTGTAGCAAGCAAAACATACCCAGCCATAGGCAAATACGGGGCATACTCAAATGAAAATCCTTTTCCATATTATACAAGCACATACGGTGTCTCACCAATGGAACTACCAGGATACCAGAACAGAGTAACATACCAGCATGACTGGGCATGGAGAAGCAATCCAGACAACACATATGTAGCAAAAATGGGAAGATGCGCAATACTAGCAACACCTGAAATAGGAAAAGTGCCAGCAGGCTACATAATGGATGCAACATGGAACCAGGCAACATACCAATACGGAATGGCAAACTGCATCAAAGAAGACAGTTCACAAAATGGTTGGTGCTGCAAGCGAACAAGTAGCTATTAGAGGTAAACATGGCTAAGACAGAAACAAAACTGGTGATTCTGGGAATAGTAGCTGTATTAGCAATTGTAATTCTTGTTTTTTTATTTAAGATAGTAATGTCAGGAGCTCTAGTGAACAAGGCGCCATATTACCCCTTCCCAAATACGCCATATGCAAACCCGCAGGCAAATGCATTCCCATATGAAGCAGGATCAATGTCCATGCCAACACAAACATATGGAGCAGAGCAAGGGGCTTGTGAAATACTGGCAACACCACAAATAAACAAAGCAAACCCAGGATTTATCATAGACGCAGATTATCAAGAAATGCTCGCATATACAAGCAGGAATTCAAAGTGCATGTTTGTAAAAGACTCTAACAAAGGATACTGCTGCACAGAACCTGTTTATTAAAATAAGAGGTGAAAACCAATGGAAAAAAAGGAAACCACCATGATAATATTAGGGATTGTGGCGGTAATTGCTGTAGTTGGTTTAGTTCTGCTTTTCAAACAAGCAATGGCAGGAGCAACTGTAACAGCAACAAACTACTACCAAGACCCATACATGAAACCAATACCTGCAATGAATATTTATGCACAGCAGCAGGCATGCAAGACACTAGGAGCACAGCATATTGTTCCAGCACTAGCAGTAATGCCTGCAAAAGCAGACCAAGTAGCAGGATATGGAGCAGACAACTGCTTTAAAACACCAGCAGGATCACCTGTAGAGTACTGCTGTATACAACCAAGACCATACTAAAAGAGGTTATGTAAATGGCAAAAGACCACAACATGATTGTTTTAGGAGTGGCAGCTGTAATAGCAATAATTTGTTTGGTGTTCTTATTCCAAAAAGCAATGGCAGGAGGAGTAGTACACTCCTACCCGCAAACATATTATGTGAAAACAATCCCAAAAGCTGTACAAGAATTCCCACAGCCGGTAATGGACGCTCCTGAGCTGACATACGCAAATTCTCTTTTGTGTGATGAACAAGCAAGACTAGGAAACGTCATAAAAGGCTTTACCTGGGAAGCTTCAACACCGCAACAAAAGGCGATGAGGGAAGAAGGAACCACAAAAGTTGTTTGTATGAAAGCACCAAGACAGATATCAGACAAAGTATTTGCCTGCTGCCAACCACCACTACCAATGTAAAAATGAAAAAAAAAGACAGCAACATAGTCATACTAGGAGTTATTGCAGTAATTGCGATAGTTATACTTGTGCTTTTATTCAAGCAGGCCATGACAGGAGGCTATGCTTACACAGATAAACTGCAGGTAGTTCCAGCACTAAACATGCCTCCAACACCAATGATTTCTCCAAACATAGCAACATATGATGACAGATACGCTAAAAGACAAATCTATTGGGAAGAAAGCAACAGGGCATACAACATCCCAGGAGAGCTTATAAGTGTCCAAGACGTGCCAGTCCAAAAATACCCTGTAATCTATGAACAACCTGCATTTGTTCAATATGATCTTGTTGAGAGTCCAAAAGGCAAATCATACCGATTAGGATAAGGTGATAAAATGGAAGAAAAAAACATTGCATTATGCATTCTGGGAGTGATAGCAGTAATCGCAATAGTCGGCTTAATACTGTTATTCACAGCAGAACAAGCAGGAGCAAAACAAACTCTGGAATACCCTGGAGGAGTGATGCATACACAAACAGTCTATGAAAAGCCATCTGCAGGCACAGGAGTAGGCTGGCAATACTATGTATCCTCAGGAGAACCAGAAGTAACGCCTGCAAACATCCCATACCAACCAGCAAACTGGAAGGTAGTTGAAGGACAAAGATAAATAAAACTCAAAAATAGGTGAAAAAATGGAAGAAAAAAACGTAGCGTTATGCATACTAGGAGTGATAGCAATAATAGCAGTAGTAGGCCTTGTTTTGATGTTTAATGCACAAAAAGAAGGCGCATCAATAGCATCAGCAAACCGCAATTCTATGGTACCATACCCTGGCGGAGTTGTTCACACTGTGCAAGAACAACCATCATACCAGCCAGGAACAGGAATCCTGAAATACCACGTATCTTCAGGAGAGCCAGAAGTAGAACCTGCAAAATTTGCTTATCCACCATTTGCAACAAAAAACGTACAATAAAAAAATGGAATACAAACACATAGCAGCTTGCATACTGGGCATAATACTTTTTGTAGGTGTTGCAGGAATAGTTTTGATGTCAACAAACACAGGGGCAGGAATCTATACACATAAACTGCCAACACGCGGAATACAACAATACAGAGTAAAACAACCATACCAAGAGCAAACACACAAAATAGAAATACCTGGTTACTCTGCAAGATTACCATCCACCCCAACACAGCAAAAAGCAAGTAAACCACAAATGCCTCCGGGATATGAAAGATTTCCATACCGCCCACAACCAACAACAGAACAGCCAGGTTATTACGCAAAAATGCCTGTTAAAGGTAAATAAAATGGAATACAAACAAACACTAATCATTATGTTAGCAATAATTGCTGTAGTCGCATTAGTAGGAATTGTCTTAAACATGGCAATGGGAGACACAGGAGCATATGTATACAGGCATAAAGGCCGTGCAAGACCAGGAGACTGGGATTATGCATCACAATCAAAGCCATACTCTAATGGCCAGCGAATGCCAATACAGCAAGACACTTTCATAATACCACAAAACAACTAAAAGAGGTTGATATCCAATGGAAGAAAGAAAAATAGCCTTATGGGTATTAGGAATAATAGTTGTTATTGCAGTAGTAGGACTGTTTTTCTTATTCAGAGCAGAAGGAACAGGCAGTGCAATAGCATCAGCAAACAGAAACTCTATGATTCCATACCCTGGCGGAGTATACCACCCAACTGCAGAAACATACGCAAACCCTGCTGGAAAAGTATTTCCATATGCAAGGACAGCAAAACCATACCTTGAGGAGCCAAGCTATGTAACATCCAAAAAAGAAGTAAAATCAAGAGCTTTGCTCAGAGGCAAATGCAGTATACTGTCACAAGCAGGAGTAGTTTCTTCTGAATATTCAGAAGATGCAAGCTATCAGCAAAGCAGATTCAAGGACTGCGTAGAAGTAGAAGGCTCAATAAAAGGATACTGCTGCAAGAAAACCAGCTATATCTATTAGAAAATGGATGAAAGAAAACTAGCGCTTTGGGTACTAGGCATTATTGTAGTAATTGCAATAATAGGCTTAGTGCTTTTATTCAAAGCACAAAAAACAGGAGATGCCATTGCGTCAGACATAGTATACTCACAGAACGCAGTAACGTACTCTAACAAAGCAGGAGATCCTTTTCCATATACGCGAAAGATAAACAAGATTCAGGAAAATCCTGCTGCATACGGTGTTCAAGCAGATAAAAATATTCCTGATTTTGGCGGCGCAGGCAGGGCATTTGGAGGCACTGCAAATCCAGGACCAGAAATAGCAGTAAGCAAAGGATTTGTATACCCAAGAGAACCAGACAAGAAAATACACCAGGTTCTGACATCCTGCACAGGACAAGCCAACATCGGAGCAATACCACAAGAATACACAAGACCTGCATCAGTGCAGTTAGCTCAGTCACTTGGACTAAACAACTGTGTACAAGCACCAGAACAAATATCCAACTTTGCATACTGCTGCAAAGAACCAGGAATGCTCTCTAGATATGGTTAATTCTTTTTTTTATTTTTATTAAGAAATAGGAAAAAATAAAAAGAAAATTATTTCTTTCCTAGTGTGATTTCGACAGTGCTTACTCTTACCTGTCTTCCTTCCTTGTTCTCAAATTCCTCTGAGTCAATCCTTATGTCTCTCACGGCGACAGCATTGTCCAAAAATCGCTTTGCTGCAACCTCTGCAACATCAACTGCGCGAGAAATAAACTTCCCTCTTGCCTTTACAACCACAGACTCTGCGCCTTTTGTCGTGAACTGCATCACAACACCAGTCACATAGTTCATAAATGGCTTTGCTCCAATAAAAATTGAGTTGTCCTCTGCCATTTCTCATCCCCCCGTTGTTTTTAGTATTCTTCTTTTCTTTTCAGTAATCGTGTAACGTATCCAGCAATACAGTTTCTGATCTTCTTGCTAGGACCTTTCAGGAACTGCTCTACTAATTTCTTATTTTCATCAAAATCCGGCTTAAATTCCTCGCCATGCTCTTTCATAAGCTGAAATGTCAGTCTCTTAATCAGCTTAGTCTTAATTCTCCCCATAACAGTAGCAAGTGATGTATGAATATATAAAGTTTTCTGTTATAAATAGTATTTAGAGCTTATCCAGCTCTTTTAAGAGGCCTTTAGTGGTGTCTGGCAGAGGTTCAGGCTTTTTAGGAGCCTTTTTAGCAGGGGCTTTCTTAGGCTTGAAATCCTCATCCTTCATTCTAGAACTTTTTGGGGAGGTTTTGCGTTTTCTCAAGAAACTAGACAATGCAAATATGTAAAATAACGCGCCCAGCACAACAACAGCAAGCAATATCCGCAGGATATTCCTTGAATTCAACACTTCAGCAAGGCCTTTTTTTCCAGGACTATCAACAACAACAGTTGGCTTAACCTCTTCCTGCACAATCTCTTCAACATTCACTGTTTCAATTACCTTAGGCTCTTCAACAACAGCTTCCTTGCAAGGCATTGATTCAGGAGGTTTGCTTTTTTCTGTACCACAGGCATTCAAGTCAATACAAGCTCTTGTTTTTTCTCCGAATTTACATTCACTCCAAGGCTCACAGAACCAAGATTCAATACAGACTGCTTCTAGTAATTCTTCTTCCTGCTGCAAAGCTCTTGTAGCACCGCCACCACCACCGCCACCAGATGGTCTAGGTGGAGGGGGCGCAGGAGGCCCTATAGTAATGTTAACCTTAGAAGTATTTGCATCACCGCTTTGAGGGCTCTGATAGATACAAAAAAACTGCCAAGTTGTCTGGTTAGTGCCATTAACAGTAACATTCCAGGAAGAATCACAGGTCTGGCCTGGCAGTGATGAATTAAGGCAGGACTGGTTACTAGTATACACTGGATTCTGATTTGTGGTGTAAAAAGGAGAGCCAGAGTTCATCGGAACTGTCCCTTTTCTACCTGCATAGAAATTCCTCGATCTTGTGGCAGAAGAACCATTAGTGTTGTTTGCAAAAACAGTGCAGGCATACCTTCCCGCAGCAGTCACATTAAAATTGCTTGAATTGTAAATATCTCCGCCTACATTTGTTCCAGGCAATAAAAAGCTTCCTCCACCAGGCAGAGTGATATTGAATGTAACGTTAGCTATAATGCCGCCAGTAACATTAGCAAAGCAATACACTGTTGAAGGAACAGGCAATGTTGAAGGGAGTACAACTAATGAATTAATTTTTACGCTTGGAGGTGGAGGCGGACCTGTTGGACAGGAGTTGTTGAATAACATAACCATTCCATTCAATGTAGTCCAGTTTGACAGTGCAACATATAAATAATCATCATCGCAATACAGCCCCCTTACACCCCAGCCAGTAAAATTAACAGTATCATTAAGTGCTAAAGCAGTCTTATTGAACTGGTGCAGAAAACCATTATCAGGAGGCCCCCCTGATGCTCCACCAGAATATGCGAAATCCGGGCCACCTGCATCTGCACCAAGTGTCCATGTGAGAATTGCGGTCTCATTATACTCATACAAAAGAGAATGTGTGGTCTTGTTATAGATTCTTGTCCAGCCTGTTGGAGGACCAAAAGGAGGCGGAACCACGTTATATCCTCCTACAACAACATAATCATCATCCACACTTATTGCTTTTACTTGAGAGCACCCTGCAGGAACTGAAAGATTTGTGAAAGGCGCAAAACCACTAATATTAGTTACATTTACCTCGCATGCATGAGACACTGTATAGATTGAAACATTATCAATGTCAATTCCTCTGACAATATCATTAAAAGTCAAATTAACAACACTTGCAAATGTTGACTTATTGTAAACAGACAAGAATCCAGGCCCTGCACCTGGCCCCATCCCTTGTCCGCCTACTGCATAAATATAATTAGCATCACTTTTAATCCCATAAACGCCTCCTGGCGGAGTCAAGTTCACAACACTTGCAAAAGGAGTTACTAAGTCTGTTCTGTTCCATAATGTCAGGTTGCCGTTAAATCCAAAAATACCGCCTGCATAGATGTACTGCGAATCTGCAAAAACAGCACGATTAGGCATAGTTGTATTAATTACTGCAAACAGGCCAAGACCTGTTTTGTTCCAGACATAAACGCCCTGATCCTCACTAGCACCATAAATAAAATCAGAATCAGCATACACTGCATGAATCTGCTGCGTAGGATTTGTCAAGTTTGTCAAGGGATTCAATGGATCAAGAGTAACATTAACATTCACGCACTCCCCCCCTGAACACTGCATCCTACAGGTAACATTAAACGTGGTTCCATTTTGCACATTAGTGTCTCCAGGAGGCACGATGACTGATCCAGAGACTGTTCCAAAAGGAATATTGAAAAGATACCTGCCTTTCTGGCTTGAACCAGAAGTATTTGTGCAAGTAGCGTCAATAGTCCAGTTTCCTGAATCAAGAATCTGGACATCAGGATTATCCAGGACAAAATAACCGCCGATAACTGTTGATGTCGTGTTTACGAAGAATGTTTTGGAATCAAACAAGTTTGTGAGATTAAATGTTGCATTAGAGACAATGCCGTTTTTTGAAGTACAATTAACCCTTACTCTTGTTATGTTTGCAAAAAAAGTTGCATTCCTGCAGCCCACAAAAGTCCCGCTATTATTAAACTCACACTGCAAGCCCAGGACATACCAGGATGTCAACGGATGAATATCTCCCCCATTCACTATGCCATTTGTCCTGCCTTTCCATGGAGTCAAGGAATCTCCCAAGCCATCTGTGTCAAGGTCAGAACCGTTATAGAATCTCCAATAATTTCCACCAAGAAAAGGACCGCCGATAATATTTGTTCCTAAAGTCTTTGCAATGTTCCAGTTATTATTCGTGCTTGCAGCATCTGCAGCAGGAGGGTCGCTAAAAAAATTATTATATATCCAGTTACTGTCTGAATTTGTAAGGTTAATGCTCAATGTATTATTCAGAACGGCATTAAGAGTTATGTTGATGTTATTGGCCATCTGCAATTGGATTCCAGACCAGTTATTGAATTGTATTGTGTTGTTGATGATAAATTCATTGCTGGAGTTTTTAATAAACACGCCATGCCTAGAGTTATTATATATCAAATTATTCCTTACAGACAAGTTAGAGCCAGGGCCTCCGCCGCCGCCCCTATGAATGTAAATACCACTCATATTGTTATAATACAAAGTATTGTTATAGATTAATGCGTCATCACTATCAAATATATTAAAGCCAGAACCGCCATTATCATAAGCAGCATTATTACGTATTGTATTTAAACCACTAAGCTGTCTTATAAGAAAGCCGCTCAAGGTATTATTATGGGCTTTGTTGTTAATAAGTATGTTGTTATTACCACTAAATAAAGTAAAACCTATTTGAGAATTGTTATATGCAGTATTATTGATTACCAAGGTTTTCACACAGCCAGAAATTATAAAACCAGTCCCATTGTTAGAATGTGCAATATTGTTTGTAACATTATTCTCGTCAGAAGCAATCACAATTCCGTCATATCCGCAATTATGCACAACATTACCGCGGACAGTATTGTTTTCAGAAAAAGGCCCTATCTGGATGCCGTCTCCATTTGCAGTAAAAGCCACAGAATTGTTAATCACAACACCGAAGTCCATACCCCTTAAATCAAATCCAGTACCAAGAGTATTAATTACTTTATTATCAATAAACTTATGATAATTATTCGGGGCAATGCTTGTAGAAAAACCAGAAAGGCGGCAAAAGGTTGCAGTATTGTTAGACAAAGTATTATTATAGCTATTCGACAATATACGGAATCCACGACCATTCGGATTCATATCCGTGGCGGTGCTGTTATACACGAAACTATCATTTGCAGCATCTAACTGTACACCTGTGCGAAACTTGTACAAATTACAATTCTTCACAGTCACGTTTCGCACATTATCAACTTTGATACCATAACTATTTGCCACTCTGTTGCCAGTGATATTAAATCCCGCACAATCAAAAACAAGATTGCTTCCGATTATCCTAACGCCATTATTTGCACAGTTAAGATTTGCAACCATTGTTGTGCTCACAGCGATATTGCCGCCGCAGACCTGAGCAGAAGCTGAAAAAGCATTCAAAATAAGCAAAACTATCAAAACTAGTAATAACTTCTTAATAGTCACTCTAAGTCCCCTTTTTTTACCACAATATCCTTAAAAAAACAGAAAAATAGTATATAAATGTTTCTATCAAATTTTTAAAAAAAATTTGATTAAAACAGCACGACACAAGGTCGTGAGTGCGAAATTACTTTAATAATCAAATTCGCAATAATGCAATGAAGAAAATTAACACAACTCCACGACTAATTTAGCAGCCAACAAAGCAGTAATATTATTGCTGTCCTTGTCTGGATTCAACTCAACAACATCTGCTGCTTTCAAGTTCTTTAATTTCTTCAGCCTGTGCAGGAAATAAAGCAATTCTCTGGAAGTCAAGCCCCCTACTTCTGGATAAGTAACTCCAGGAGCAAAAGCAGCATCAACAGCATCAAGGTCTATTGATAAATACAAAGCATCAAAGTTTTTTGCAGCAGACATGATAGTATCACAGATAGCTTCTTTGCCTTCTTCTGCAATAAGATTCATTGGAAAATTCTTTATCTTGTTTTCTTTCAAGAATTTAATTTCATCTGGATCAGAATTTCTAATTCCGACGAGAATTATGTTCTTTGGCTTAACAACATCATGCTCAATCAAGGCTCTCAAGTAGTTCTCATGATTAACAGGGTCTGTCGTTGGCATCAAGTCTGGATGCGCATCAAAAACAATTATTCCAGGATTCTTGTTATTAGAAGCAAACGCCTTGAACACAGAATAAGTCAGGGAGTGATCCCCACCCAAAGCAATGAATTCATTCTGTGACTTAATCTTCTCAAAAACAGTCTTTTGAGTCGGAGCCTTAACCTCATCAAAACTATAGACCGGCAAAACACCGGTTTCACTAAACCAAAAATCCTCTAAGTGCTTAATAATCTTATCAGGGCCTTTCTCAACACCTGTTGTTTTCTTAAGCCAGCCAGCACTTACTGGAATCTTGATTATTTTCATATTTAGCATTAATACCTTGCTTATTTAAAAGCTTTCTTGCTTAAAACAGGCTATTTAATATGCCGAAAGCTTTATAAATGCAGAAAACAACAATAATACTATGAAAATAAACCCTTATCTCACGCAAGACTGCAATATTACAGAAGCAGATCTTGAGAGAGAAGATGTCAGAATATGTTATATAGCCAGAGTCTTAACCAAGGGTACATGGCAGGACATACAAGACATAGGACTGGACAGCATAGAAAAATACTTACCAATAGTCACAATCCCCCAGGACAGAAGGGATTTTTGGGAATGGTACTTTAACAAAGGTGAACACAGTGATAACAAAACCCCAGAAGAAACTCATTGCAATAGCATCTGAAACGCCTTTAATTAGAGATAACTTTTGGCTTTCAGGCGGAACAGCATTGTCAGAATTCTATCTTAATCACAGGACATCCAGAGATTTAGACTTCTTCACAGATGAAAAAGACGGCTTCAAAGCGTCAGTCAGAGAATTCATGCAATATGCTCAAGATAAAGGCGTGCCATTAACAGCAGATAATATCAGCGCAACATTTGCAAGGCTGACCGGCAGCCTAGACGGAGAGCTGATAAAAGTAGAGTTCTGCGTTGATGCGCCATTCCGCTTTCTGCCAACATCTGAAACAGATTTAGGAATCAGGGTCGAGAATTCAGTTGATATAGCCTGTAACAAATTATCTGCACTTTATGATCGTTCAGAGATAAGAGACTTTGTAGACGTTTACCTCATTCACAGAGAACTATATTCGCTTGATAAGCTTATACCCTGGACAAAAGAGAAACACGGCGGCTTTGATAACTACATGCTTGCTTTGGCTTTCCAAAAAATAAAACGCATACCTGATGATTTTCCGCTATTTCCAGTTACTTCAAAACCTTTAGACAAAAAAAAGCTAAGAAAACTATTCTTAACATATGCAGGCCGCCTAATAAAAGAGCCATTTGAAGCAAAACCGTATTCAGCATAATCACATCTCTTCAGGAGCGTGAATACCCAACAAATTCAAGCCATTCTTTATGACCTGTCTTGAAGAATCAATCAATAACAGTCTTGCTTTAGCCAATTCTTCATCTTCTTCTTTCAAGCAATGGCATGCATGATAAAACTCATTAAAAGCACGGCCTAAAGCCAGCAAGTATTGCGCAATAATGTGCGGCCTTAGTGATACACAAGCATCTGCAACTTTATCAGGAAACTCTGAAAGCAATTGCATCAATGCAATCTCTGAAGGAGCACAAAGCAGACTATATTTAATATTAACATCAGGCATCATTTTCTTTTCTTTAGCTTTTCTCAAGACAGAGCAAGCTCTTGCATGAGTGTACTGCAAATAAGGGCCTGTATCCCCCTCAAAAGAAATACTTTCTTCTGGAAGAAAAGTCATGTCTTTTATTGCATCAATCTTCAGCAAATAAAACTTAATCGCGCCCAAGCCAACTATTGTTCCTCTTTCATGAACAGTCTCTTCCTCTAAGTCCTTGTGCCTTTTTGTTATCTCTTCTCTTGCAAGATCTTCCATCTCAAGCATCAAGTCATCTGCATCAACAACAGTGCCTTCCCTTGACTTCATCTTACCCTCTGGCAAGAGAACCATTCCATAAGCAAAATGATAACAACCATCTGCCCAAGAATACTTTAATTTCTTCAATAAAGTAAACAATACATTAAAATGATAATTCTGCTCTGTAGCAACAACATAAATAGACTTATCAAAATTAAAATCCTTGTGCTTTAACTGAGCAAGATACAAATCCTGAGTAACATAAACACTTGTGCCATCTGCCCTAATCAAGACTTTCTCACCAAGACCTTGCTTTTTCAGGTCAACAACAATTGCGCCATCTTCTCTTTCCTTGAAAATCCCGTCTTCAACACCCTGCATGACAATCTCCTTGCCCTGCTTGTATGTTTCGCTCTCAAAGTATTCCTTGTCAAACTTAGGAAGCCCAAAATGCTTGTAAGTCTCTTTAAAACCCTTGAAAGCCCAGGTGTTCATCTTTTTCCATAAAGCTCTTACTTCCTTGTCACCAGCCTCCCATTTTCTCAGCATTTCCTGCGCTTCATCCTCTAACTTAGGATCTTCCTTGGCTTTCTGACAGAACATAACGTAGTAATCCCCAACAAAATGATCTGGCTTTCTCTTTTCTTTTTCAGGAGTTTTTCCATTACCCCACTTTTGGTAAGCAAGCATGCTCTTACAAACATGAATTCCCCTGTCATTATTCAAGTTAACTCTCTGGACCTTGCATCCCTGGCTCTCAAGAATATTTGCCATGCTCACACCAAGAGCCATGTTCCTCATATGCCCAAGATGCAAAGGCTTGTTTGTGTTAGGGGCAGGGTATTCCACTACAACAACTTCTTTGCTGCCAATACCAGAATGGCCATACTTATCCTTCTTTTTTGAAATATCCTGCAAAGTATTCTCTGCAAGCTTTGCCTTGTTAATGAAGAAATTAACATAAGGGCCAGTGGCCTTTACTTCTTTTATGAAATCATCTGGCTTTATCTTCTCAGCAAGCTCTTTAGCAATGTCAACAGGGCTCTTTTTCTGCTCTTTAGAAAAAGCAAAACAAGCAAAAGCAAAATCACCAAGCTTAGAGTCTGGAGGAATCTCTAGAGCTATCTCTTTTGCCTTTAATGTTTTTTTCAATAGTTCTTTTATATGGTTCTGGAACATAAACAGGAGAATAAAATAACTATTTATAAATGTTTTCAGTTTTATAGCATATCTCGTTAACTTTTGCTTTTGGCGTTTTCTCTATACGAGATGTGCTATTTAGCAAATCTCACAAATGTTCTATTATTAATGAGATTTGTTATTAGAAGCCACGAAACTCTTCAGAGTCAAGAAACCTAATCAAATTAGTTATGCTCTCTTTTACCTTGGGCTTGATCTTCATCTTTAATAACCTAATTCCATCTGCATGATTAAGTAGCTTTTGACCAAGATCGTCTTGCATCACTTCGCTAAATGCGCGCAGCTTATCAAACCCCTGCTCAACAGAAATTGCTTTTGCTTCTGGACTTAAATCACCTTTAAGAAACTCCTCGCACTGTCTCATGCCTTCCATATTCTCTGCGCTCCTGTAATACCCCCAAGCCATCTTAAGTACAATACGACCTGCGGTCTCATATTCAGGCACAATTTCCATACCTAATTCATAATAAACATCGCCAACAAAAGTACCTGCATCCATAATTACCAGAAATAACAGACATAATTTAAAGTTTCGGTTTTTACTTTAAAGCTGAGCTTTCCATCTTTTTCAGAAGCTTGTCCATGCCTACAAACAAATTATATTCAATGACTTCTGAATTAAACTGCTGTCCTTCTTTAGCCAGCATGCCGCTAAGCTCAAACTGGCTGTTGCCGACCTTTTTCATCCGAATGGACAGCTTGTCTATACCATTAAGCCTGTCAGAGAACTTTCTTGCATAACTGCCGATTACCTTTTTCAGGATAATCATAGAGCCGCCATCAAGCTCCCTGAAACCTGCAAGCTCAATATTGCCTCCGAGCTGCTGGATTTCTTCCATATATTCTTTCCTCCTTACTTTTTTGAATTTTTATTAAAATCATCAATGCCTTTCAAAAACTTGGATATGTCTGGATCATAATAAAAGTCCTTTGCAGGACGCGTCCATAATTCTTTAGTGCTGATAGGAAAATCTTTTCCAACTTTATTGAAAAAACACTCCATTGTCTTGCTAAAAGCATAATCTTTCTGCTCCAGACCGGTATAAAATGATATCACCAATGCCTGTGTTGGATTAATCTTTATGATAGAAGCAATATTAGGTGTTATAGGCAACATTGTAGTAATGTGCTGCTCTACAATATCTCTTTTTGCAGCAACAGAAGCAGGATAACTAATCTCATATATTGTCATAAGCTTCAGACCTAGTGCTGCAGGGCCCATTAATACCTTTGGTGTGATGCATTTAGAAGCAGTAAGTTTGTTCACTATATTTCTTACAGTAGGCTTGCTAAGGCCTGTTTTCTCAGCTAATGAAGGAACATCTACCTTGATACAACCACCTATTTTATCTAGAACTTTTTTCTCATTACTGCTCAAATTGTTGTTTTCCATATGGTAAATTCTCTTATGTTTTAATGTGGAAAAACCCTATCAAAAAGTGGAATAATCTTAAAATATAAAAGTTTTTCTCTAATATTGCTTTCCAAATAGAAAGTTTTGCATAGGTAATTACTTGAAAGTAACACTAAAAGCATAGCTTTATAAATAATGCAGTACTATGCAAGAGTATGGGGGATGAATTAGTTAAATGCCAAAGATGCGGAGCAGAGATAAAGAGTTATTCTCCTATGCGCAAGTGGTGTGTTGAGTGCAGGCATGCAATTAGCCTAGAGCAGGCCAAGGCAAGAAAGCTTGCAAAAAGGAATGGCTCACCTAAACTTAACTAAACTTCTTTCTTAAACTTTAAATACTCCCTGCCTATTCTTTTTTACATGACCACGAACATATGCATAAAAACATATGGCTGCAGTGCAAACTTTGCAGAAGCAGAGATGATGAAAGGGCTTCTCGCAGAAGCAGACTTCAAGATAGTTGATTCTGTGGAAGATGCATTTATCGTAATACTTAACATCTGCACTGTAAAAGGAGATGATTCTGCACTAAGAGAAATAAGAAAAGTAAAAGAAGAACACCCCTACAAAAAAATAATAGTTTCTGGATGCATACCAAAACACCTTGTCGAGCCATTAAGAGAGCTAGTTCCAGAGGCGTCTTTAATCAACACGCACAACATCAACAAGATAGTCTCTGTTGTAGAGGAAACAATACACGACAACTCAATATCTGTGCTTGCAAGCAACAAGAAACCCAAAATAAACCTTCCCCGCGTCAGAAAAAACCCTGTAGTAGGAATAGTGCCGATTGCAACAGGATGCATAGGGCGATGCGCATACTGCTCTGTAAAACTCATAAAAGGAGACCTGATATCTTATTCTGTTGAAGCAATAATAGAAGAAGTAAGGCAGTGCATCAAAGACAGGTGCAAGGAAATCTGGATAACTGCACAAGACACAGGATGCTATGGCGTAGATATCGGCACAAACATTGCAGAGCTGCTGAAAAAAATAATTGAGATTCCAGGGGAGTTCAAGATAAGACTAGGAATGGCAAATCCCAAAAGTGTATTGCAAAACCTTGAAGAACTAATCAAGGTCTTCAAGCATGAAAAAATGTTTAAATTTTTACATATTCCTGTGCAGAGCGGGAATGATAAGGTCCTGAAATCAATGAACAGGCCATATGAAATAGCAGACTTCAAGCACGTTGTTGAAAGATTCAGGGAAGAAATCCCGGAGATAAGCATATCAACAGACATGATAGTCGGATTTCCAGGAGAAAGCGAGGAACAATTCAGGGACAGCTTACTTCTAATAGACCAGATAAAACCAGATGTGCTGAACATATCAAGATTTGTCGCAAGACCAGGAACAAGAGCAGAAAAAAGAGAGAATCAAATACCTGGAGGAGAGACAAAAGACAGATCAAGAAAGATGAGCTCACAATTTGAGTGGACAGCATTCAGCCAGAACAGAAAATGGAAAAACTGGGAAGGAGAGATAATCATCGACGAGCACGGCAAAGACGGCACATTTGTCGGAAGAAACCATGCTTACAAACCAGTCATAGTATCTGGTGATTTTATTCTAGGACAGACAATCAAAGTCAGGATAACAAACACAACAAAATTTGATTTAAGAGGAACACCCATATGAGTGTAAAAGAACTGATTGCAAAAATAAAAGAAAAAAAAGAGTTTAATGCAATAGAAGACCGATTTGTCAGGGCAGAAGTCATCAAGTATTTCAAGCAGAATCCTAAAGCAATGCAGGCTGTGCAGGAAGGAAGGGCAAGGTCTGAGGAGTATAAGCAGGCGGTAAAACACGTTCGAGCTGTATTAAGAAGAGTGTACGGCGTGTTCCTCACAAAAGCATCACAAGAAAGAGAAAAATATCTTGAATCCGGAGATTATGAAAAAATATTAGAGACGCACCTGTCAACCAAAGAAAGATTACCAATTTATCCTGTAATTTATGCAAAAATATTTGCAATAACAGGAGAGCCGAAAGTGATTTTAGATTTAGGATGCGGCATGAATCCAGTAAGCTATCCTTTCATGAAAACAGACGCAGAATACTATGCATCAGACCTTACAGAGGCTGACTGCGATTTCCTCGACAAATGCTTCAAGAAACTGGGAATAAAAGGAAAAGCAACACCCTTGAATCTTATTGAAGCTGCCAATAATCCAGAGATGCTTAAGCAACTTCCAAAAGCAGATATTTGTTTTCTCTTTAAAGTGCTGGACGAGATTGAAAGAAAAAAAGGAAGAAAAACAAGCGAAGCCTTGATAAAAGCAATCAATGCAGACTGGCTCGTGATAAGTTTTGCAACAAAAAAAGTCACAGGAAAGCCAATGAAGTACCCATTCAGGAGATGGCTTGAGCAGATGCTCACAAGGCTTGGTTATGAGTTTAAGCTTATTAAAGAAGGAAATGAAATATTTTATGTAGTCAGGAAAAAACTTAAATAGATAAAGAAAATTAGAAAAGAAAAGGTGATAATCATGAAATGTGACCCTGTAAAAGAAAGATTAAAAGATTTTGATGATTTTGAAATCAGAGCTGCAACAATAAAAGGCGCAGAACAACACCCTACTAAAGATGAATTCATATTACTTCTTGACCTAGGGCCTGCAGAGAGAGACACACAAGTAGTTGCAGACCTTAAAGAAAGCTACAAGATAGAAGAGTTAATAGGACAGCAGTGCATTGTGATACTAAACATTTGCTCTGAAGAAGTAGACGGCGTAGAAAGCACGGCATTACTATTGGTCACAATGCTTGACGACAAACCAAGACTATTACAGCCAGACAAAAAAGTCCTTGCAGGAGTAAAAGTCTACGGCATGATGGACAGCATGAGAACGCACATGGCAAAACCTGGAGAGGAATAGATTTCAGTTAAGCAGATGCCTAAGCTTATCAACTTTTTCCTCAAGCCTAGCCATCCGGGCATTGTCTAATTTCTGAGAACAATATGCATGAATGACTGAAGAATCACAAGGATTGTCATCCAGATCCAAAGGATCCTCAATCCAGCCCCAGTGCTTTGGCCCGAATAAGTCCCTCTCAAAATCAAGACTGCTGACCATGCGCCAATTTCCGACATACGCTGCAATATCCACTTCAAAAGAATGCTCCACTCTTTTTCCAGCATGATAAACAGGCTCGTCACGGAACAAAATCCTTCTCCTGAAATATGTCTCAGGCAGGGAATCCTTCCTAAACAAAAAGAAATGCGCCTTATTCGGTCCCACATGCCCGCTCTCCTCAAAATCAACAACCTCAAAATCAGGCCGGTCTCTTGCAGAGGCAATTATTCTCTCAAAAAACAAATACTTTGCCAGCTCAATGTCATCCAAAGGAACATATAATCTGCCAGAGTTTTTTAATTGGAACATAATTTAAGAGAAAACTCGTAAGTATAAAAATATTATTGATACGCAACATATACACCAAAACCGTTATTTTGCCTCGAAATTCTTCCGGATTTTTCTCGTAAACACATATAAAGAATAATTTCTGTTAAGAATAAAAAAGAAGTGGCTGAATTTGGCCAACGCACGACTGAAATCAAGTTGCACTCCCAAGTAATAAGAAATAATATTCACGAAGTATAAAAGCTTTGTGTTTTCAGCATGCCGGAGTGGCGGAATTTGGTAAACGCGCTCGACTGAAGATTGAGCAGCACCCCCAAGTGCTATGCGGGTTCAAACGTCATAGGCTGGGTGACTGAATATCCCGCCTCCGGCGCTGAATATTCAGAGTAAAGTAGGGAAAGAACAGTTAGTCTTAAATTGCAAGGTTTATTATGCCTGCTGCTGAACAGATGCTAGGTATTGTTGTGCTTCTTTTTCTCTGCCGAAAGTTTCAATTAAATAATCAACACACCCTTTAAGACCCATTGGTTGGTTAAAAAAGCGCTCAACCTGTAATGCTGGAAAAATATCAGGAACTTTCGGTTCTTTAAAAACAGAAAGAATACGAAATTTAGAATAAATATCTGGGAATACGCGCGACATTAATCCCACAAGTGTGTTAGTATCTATTTCTTCTTGAGGAGAAATATCAGTATCTCCTATTGCTGGCACATATAACGTAATGTTTTCTGGTTCAATAACATTAGCATGCATTCTGATTATTAAGAACAGAGAATATAAAAGCATTTCTGTAGTATAGTATAGCTATAATTGAGTAACCTTTATAAAAGAATAGTTACTTTTCTGACATAGATGGGTAAAAAGAAAGCAACCAAAAAAACAACTAAGAAAAAAAGTTCTAAGAAGAAAGAAGAAGCTGTCCAGCCAGAGATAAGCATAGGTCTTATTGGGCATGTTGACCACGGCAAAACTACGCTGGTTAAGGCCCTTACAAACAAATGGACAGACACTCATTCTGAAGAAATAAAGAGAGGAATTACAATCAGATTAGGGTATGCAGACATGAGCATATACAAATGCACAAAATGCCCTGAACCAGAGTGCTACAATGTAACTTCAAAGTGCAAAAAATGCGGAGGAGAAGCAGAACTTCTAAGAAAAGCTTCATTAGTCGATGCTCCTGGACACGAGAGCCTGATGGCGACGATGATATGCGGAGCAAACATAATGGACGGCGCGATATTATTAATCGGAGCAAATGAGGAGTGCCCGCAGCCCCAGACACAAGAGCACTTGATGGCACTTGAAATAATGCACATTGACAAAGTCATTGTTGTGCAAAACAAGATAGACCTTGTATCAGAAGAACAGGCTGAAAAAAATTACAAGCAAATAAAGGAATTCCTGAAAAACACAAAATACAAAGACGCACCAATAATACCAATAAGCGCGCTTCACTCAATCAATATCGACCTGTTGCTTCAAGAAATACAAAAAAGGTTCCCAACACCAGAAAGAGACCTGGACAAAGACCCCATAATGTTTGTTGCAAGAAGCTTTGACATAAACAAGCCAGGATCTGCTCCTGAAAAGATAAAAGGCGGTGTTCTTGGAGGAGCAATAAAACAAGGAAAACTAGAGAATGGTGATGAGATAGAGATTTTGCCAGGATATTCTATTGGAGACAAAAAATGGAAGCCATTAAAATCAAAAATAGCAAGCTTAATGGCTGGCGGAGCATCGCTTGATTCAGTTCATCCAGGAGGAAGCATGGCTGCAATGACTGAGCTGGATCCTTCTATTGTAAAGTCAGACCAACTAGTCGGCAGTGTAGTGGGCAAGCCAGGAAAACTTCCGCCAGTATGGTACAACCTCAAACTTGAAACTCACTTGCTTGACAGAGTTGTCGGAGCAAAAGACAAATTGATTGTAGAACCAATAAAAAAAGGAGAATTCCTGATGCTTAATGTAAACTCAGCAGCAACAGTAGGCATAGTGAATGAGATAGGCAAAAAAAGAGTAGAGTGCACACTCAAGAGACCAATATGCGCAGAAAACGAAGCAAAAGTAACAATAAGCAGAAGAGTAGGCCAGAGATGGCGCTTGATTGGATACGGCATAATAAAAGAATAGTTTAAATATAACTATTATTTAATTAACTAAAAAAGAGGTTGAAAATGGGATACATCATAGAAGTGTTAATACCCACGGTATGGCAAAGACTTATTGAACTTCTAGAAGCACCAGCAGTCAATCCCTCCATGATATGGATGATAACACCTCTTATAGTCGCACTTGTTTTGATGACATTTTATTTTGGAAAATGGACCAGAGACGAACTTGGGTGGAACACGGCAGTAGGCAACAGCATAGTGCTCTTGTTTGTTTCTATTGATTTATTTCGTTATGTATTCAATCTTTCAAGCCCTGGCTCAATCATAAATTACGAGCTTCACCCAATAAGCACAATAATATGTATAATTGTTGCAGTAGAGGCAGTCACGCTTATGCTGACAAGCTTTTTCAAGGCACTTCCAAAATCAATCACCTTCTTTATATGCGCGCCGCTTCCAGTAAATCTGCAGGCATACATTGCAATAAGCATAGTTTATACAAACATCACACTAGACTGGTTCACTTTATTAGCAGTAATCGTGTTATTCATAGTCCTGTATTTCTTTGTTAAACTACTGCAGTTTGGCGAAAGAACATTCATAAAACTGGCAAGAAAGCAATCAATAGAGGAACTAGAGGAAGAGAAAAGGCTTGCAAGAGCAACTATAAAAGAAGCAGAAGAAGAGAAAAGAGAACTTAAAGAACAAGAGAAAAAAGAGAAAGTCGTAGAAAAGGCACTGCAAAAAAAGCCTTCTAAAAAAACAAAAAAGAAACGTAAATAATTCTTTTATAATTTAGCCCACTTTCGGGCAATTTCTTCAGCCAAACGCCTATTCTTTATAGAAGTTTTCTCAAGAATATTGCTTCGAATCTGCATACGCAGCATAATTTTATCTTTTACAGACATATCCAACACCCCCTTAAAAAAAAATCAGTGGAAATCCGAAGATTTCCAAAGCATACAATTTACTTGGCCTTGCCAAGGATTCTAAAGACTTTTGTTCCACAGTGCGGGCAAACACCTTTCGCTGCGTTCATACCATTTTTCATAGTGACTTCTTTAGGATCCTTGATTTTAACTTGCTTCTTGCACTTCATGCATCTTCCTTCATACTTCTTTTCTGCCATGTTAAAATCACCCCTTGTAAAGAAATTAAAACATAAAAAGTATATAAATGTTTTTATTTAGAAAAAGAACGCCTTAAAAGTCTACAAATATGCAATGCTTCTCTTTTCCGCCTATTTCAGCCAAAATACGCTTATTAATGATTTTTTCAGGGTCTGGCATGAGCTTTATGCGCTTTTTAAGGTCATCAAAGCTCTCAAAAGGCTTTTCATCCCGCTTCTCCAGTATCTCCCACATATGCTTCTTACCCAATCCAGGAAGCAGTTCCAACTGATGCATCCTTGTAGTCAGTGACTGTGCTGTATTGAAAAACTCCACAAAACTCTTCTCTTTCTTCTTAACTAATTCCTTAACAACAAACTCCAGTTCTGTCTTGGCAGTTGATGTAAGCTTGTCTACTGGCAGTTTGCCGACAATATGATGAATCTTGTCCCTCTTGCCCTCTCCTATGTAAACCTCTTCATAAGGCTGCAAGAAAACATCTTTCTTAGGAACAAGCTCAAGAAGAACAAATCTTTCTTTCCCAATTGCCTGGGCAATAGGGCTTTTCTTATGACTAGGCCTTTTATCGAATGGATAACCATGCGGCAAGAAATCTAGAACAACAGCTGTTTCTTCCTTTAAAGCCTTCTGATCTACTGGCTTTGCAACTCTTTCTTGTTCTTTCGCTTCCATGGTTACTATGCTCCTTTACTAGTCGTATTCTCATCTGATAAAGCCCTGTAAATGGCAGGAGTATATAAACTTTATGACTTACTTGATGTGGGTGACAGAAAAAGCCTTAAGCAAACTCTGCAATAGTTTTTGCAATCTTGCTCATATTCTCTTTTGTAACAGTAATAGCATATCCTTGAAGAACAAACTTTACGTCTTTCTCAGTTATTGGCATGATGTCTGCTAATTTTGCAATCTGGTGCTCTCTTAACCTGGGGATTTTCAAGGCTTCTAATTTTTTAACTAGTTCTGCTGTCTTCTTGGAATCAGAAACAATCTGGTTAAGATAATCCTCTGTCTTCTGAGCCCTGAAATTAAGCTCCTTATGCTCTTTCTTTATTTTTTTCAGCTCATCCTTGACTTCAGCAGCAGTGACTGGAGTCTCGCTTAAAATTTGTGTCTTCATTTTAACCTCGTTAGATGAATAGGGTGCACGATAAGATTCTTTGGCTTGCTGCCATCCTTTATTTCGACAGAGTAACAATTGCCTTGTTTTGCCTTTATTATCCCTGTTTTTCCATGAAACCTTAAATGATATATTCCTTTCTGGACAGCAGGCTCTGCCTGAAGAGTTACCTTATCACCATCTTTATATTCTGCAAAATACTTTGTCAAGCTGATTTTTCCTTTTTCACGAAAATGCTTTGACATCAGCTTCCTTGTTTTTCTCCTGTAACTTCCCCGTCTATTGGCCATGCATGTAAAGAATTATGTGCCATTTAAAAAGATTGCGTTTAGATAAAATAAAAATCAAAAGATTTATATACATGCATACTTATACTATTCTAAAGTAAAGAGAGTTTAAAAAGAGTCATTATTTCGTCGAGGAGGTTGAAAATATGAAGAATTTTTTCTCATCCATAAAAGCCAAGATAACAAGTCCTAAATTTGAGGAACTAAATGAAGAAGAAGGCTATGTTGAGCTTGATTCAGAAGCACTAGAGCCTAGGACAAAAATATTGGTTCGGCCATTCATCCTAGAAGACTTTGAAGACATGAAACCAATCCTTGACTCATTAAGAGAAGGACACACAATCGCTTTAGTTAATATTAAACCGCTAAAAGAAAGAGACTTGATTGAGCTGAAAAGAGCAATTAACAAGCTGAAGAAAACAACAGACGCGATTGACGGAGAGATTGCAGGCTTTGGAGAGGATTACATTGTTGTGACACCTTCTTTTGCAACAATCCACAAGACAAAGCACATGTCTGAAGTTCAGCAAGTACAGTAAAGCGCAATACTGCGCTTCATCTTGATTCTAAAACCGCTTATTATCCATTTTCACAAGGTATTTATGCAGACTATGCTTGATGCTATTGGCAATAGTAACATTTTTAAATTAAATTATTATTCTATTTCTTTATGGCTAAAAAAGAGAAAGTCAACACACTAAAAGGACAGATGTGTCCTATGTGCAGGAACAAAACATTGACATTAAGCGAGGCAGAAACAGAGGTTCCTTTTTTTGGAAAGCTGTTTGTATTTTCCATGAAGTGCGAGTCATGCAAATTCTTTAAGTCAGATGTCGAGGCAGCAGAACAAAAAGAGCCCTGCAAATGCACTATTGAAGTGAAAGGCAAACCTGACCTTAATATTCGCATCATCAAAAGCTCAGAAGCCACTGTAAAGATACCTCACGTCGGCTCAATAGAACCAGGACCTGCATCACAAGGATTTGTGACAAATGTCGAAGGGATTATTAACAAAATAAAAGAGCAGATTGAATACATCAAAGAAAATGAAGAAGATGCTGCTGCAAAGAAAAAAGCAAAGAATTTACTCAAGAAATTACAAAAAGTCCTCTGGGGAAATGAAAAGCTCAAGATCATTATTGAGGATCCAACAGGCAACTCTGCAATTATTTCTGACAAGGCTGAAAGGAAGAAATTAAAGTAGTCACCCTTTGGTGATTAAAATACGAAGTTTTATAAACCACGACCATATTTATTCTCTATAACAGCAAAGTTTATATATGAGGCCAGTATACGGAAATGTATACTTAAAAAGAGACGATGCAAGTGAATTACGTATTACAGGACAGAAAACTGTATGAGGTTAAAGGAAGGAAAAAACTGCCTTTTGCCCAGATAACAGATGAAGAATGCGGAGCATCAAACATAGTTCTAAAACTTGACGTAGATGGAAGGCCAGAACTTACAAAAGATTTCCAGGAAAAAGTGCTTGGCTTTGCATATGAAACAGAAGAAGGCACCACTTTCCACTTCAGGTATAACGGAGATCCGCACGCACTTCATTTTGACAAAAGTGGAAAAGCATACGACCTTCACCTGTGCTTTATCCCTGATTTTGACGTACAGCAGTTTTTAACAGACATAGAAAAAAACCCTTCATTTCACAGGAAAGTAGGGCCTCAGTTTCCCCCATACAAGTTTGACCCTAATGATCTTGCTGGTTCAGTCAAAAGACTGGCAGAAGCAGAAAAGACATTCATCAAGAACTTAAACTCCCTTAAAACAAAAAATCCTGTGCTTTTTGCAGAGGCGTACAAGTTTTTGGTAGCAAATGATTATATTCCGCCATCACCTATGCTGCAGAAGATAAACCTAACAGACGAGCAAAGCGGATACTTTTCACGGTTTGCGCTTGAAGCAGGAGACTCCTCTATTGCTTCAAAAGTAGCGAAGAATTTGATCCAGTTTGCAAAAGATAAAAACAAGCCAATAGAACAAATGAGATTTGGCAGCATGGCTGAGCAAACAACATACTATCTTTTATGCACCCTGATTGCAGACATACACGACACAATAGTGCTTGAACCTGAAGCACCGCAGCATAGCGCGCTGGAAGAGAGACTATTATTTGCCCGCAAAATACAGACTCGGCTAAAACAATTAAAACAAGAAAAACTGAACTCCTCAGACTAATTCTGCATGTTGATATTTACTTTTCAGATACTGCGGAAGCTCTCCGCCCCTGTCTGCAAAAAACAATGATGCAGAACTGCGAGGAATTCCCTGCTCAGAAAGAGTCTTGGCAACTTCCCTGTCAAGAGAAATATACACTGCCTCACTTGATTTCATCCGCTCATCATACAACTGCTCAACTAAAAAACAATCCAGAAATGTCTCCACAAAAACAGCAAAATACGTGCAGCCCCTATTGTCCTTTATACTGTGCATATCTTCAACAGAAGCCAATGAATAAACTTTTGTTTCAACCCCCAATTGCGTACCCCCTTTTTAACTGAACAGTGATGCGACTTTCAGATATATAAATATTTCTAAAATTGGTGTGGGGATAAGTATACCAACATAGGAAAAGCTTTAAATATGAGGCGCAAATAAATAAAAATATGAGAGTCAAAAAAGAAGAACTAAAAGTCAAGCCAAAAACACAGTTATCAGAGAAATTCCTGGACTTAAGGACTATGGATAACAACGTAATAATCCAGGGGCTGGAAGAAAATATCAGGCTAAGAGAGATGCCAATAGAGAAACACATCAAAAAGAACCTAAAACGATTATAAATTTATTCTAATTCAGTGATTAAAAAACACCAGCTTTAAATATCGACCACAATTGACATCATTTACAGCAAAAAAGAAGGGACATAAGATGGCAACAGACACAAGGAAACTAAGAGACATACAGAGAAAAATCGCAAAAGAAGTGAGTGCATCTGATGAATTAAAGCTTTCTGAGATAAAAACAATTGCAGGATTTGACGTTACTTATTTTGACAACAAGATTCTTTGCGCAGCAATCGTCTATGACCTGGAAAAAAAAGAGATAATCGAGAAAAAACACTCCATATCAAAACAGCCAATGCAGTACATTCCAGGGTATCGCGCATTCAGGGACGGACCAGCAATACTACAGACATATTACGACCTTGAGAGCGAACCGCAAGTGCTGATGATTCTAGGACACGGAATATCACACCCATTAAAATGCGGGCTTGCAACATTTGTCGGAGCAGAGCTTGCAAAACCAGCAATAGGTGTTGCAAAAAAATTGCTTGCAGGCGAGATTGAAGGGGAAAAAATAAAGATATTAAATGAAACAAGAGGGGAATTGGTTAAGACAAAAGAGCATGCAAAACCACTCTATATATCTGTGGGAAACATGATTTCCCTGAAAAATGCAGTTGAGTTAGTGAAGAAACTGAATATGCCCCCTCACAAACTGCCTGAGCCACTGCATCTTGCGCACAGGCACGCAGGCAAAATACTGCAACAAGAAAGAGGAGAAGAAAAATGACAAGACTTCACGCACTATACTTAAGCAAAGCAAGACAAGAATACAAGATATTCAGAATGAAAAAAGACTTTCCAGACATGCCAGAGGGCGTGCTGCCTCTTCAAAAAGTTCTGGCTGAAACAGATACAGCAATAAGAGCAATGATGCAAAACTCAAACACATTAAAGCCAAATCTTCAAGAAATAAAAGAAATATACCGAGCAGAAGCGCAACGGCAGAGAAGAATCGCTTATGAATCAGCGGAAGCAAGATGCGACAACTGCCAATTAGGGGTCGCGTTTGACAAATACGGCATGGCAGGAATTCCAGAAGGAAAAACACTCTGCGGCAAGCTGAGATTAGTGCACGGAAAAATTCTCGAGAAAAAAAGAACAAAACTCACACTAAAAGACGGAAAAATTACAGGAGCTGCCAGCGAGCGCCTATCAGAAGAAGAAGCAGCAAAACTTCATGAAATACTGCACGATTTTAATCTAAACTGCGGAAACTTCTACGAGCCAATCGGGCCAGAAAGTTTTGCAGCAAAAGATGCAGAAACAAGAGTTTCAGAAATAAATGAGTGGGAAAGAGCAGTACTGAAACTTCTTGGTTTTTAACCAAAAAAATTATAAAGGCAGATTTTAATTCTATATTTAATGACTGAAAAAAAGAGTGCTGTAATTGCATGGATAATTGGATGGATAGTGGCAGTGATATACATAACAGGGCTTGCATTTCTTGTGCCCTTTGCAATCATATTATTATTTCCTCCAGACGTGTTTATTCTTCCGCCAAACCTTGTGAAGCTGACATTAATTTCAGCAGGGCTTGTTGTGGCAAGCGCAGTAATACTAATGCTGCAAAAAAAATCAATGGGCGATGCCCTGGCCTCCTTGGCAGCAATGACTTTTCTCGTAGGCATAATAGCAGCAATACTTGCACTTTTCGGGCAGCACAAAATAATGTCCTTTCTCGGCTTCTTGGGAACACTAAAGCCGGTTGCAGAGGGATACATAGCATACTGGGCATTTTTCGTCCCAAAAGTATGGGCATCAATAGCAGGATACTTTGTGTTAGGCATAATTCTCTGGATAACAGGCAATCGCCTAAGAAGAGAACAGCACAAAATAAGCTGGATGCAGAAAATATTTGGCAAAAGAGTACAGATATTCAAGTAAAAAAAACACTTTCTATTGAAGTAAGATTTAAATACTATCCTCAACTCTCAGGCTCTAGGTGGGATTTTGGCAAGATATGACTACTCTCTGGATGTAGGAAAGTCCATAGAAACTGATGAGAAAATAAAAGAACTAGAGAAAGAACAGCCAGAAGGCTGCTGCAGTGCACCAAAGCCGCCTGAAAAGTCACCAGGAGATGAAGAACAGCCTGTTGAAGAAGAACAACTGGAGAATGTTCCTGAAGAAAAAGCCGAAGAAAACCCAGAACCTCAAAAGCCTGCATCCTCAGACAGCAAAGTAGAGATAAAGCCAATAAGCTTTGAAAAAGCAAAACTGATTTCTGATTTTGAGCAAAAGCCTGAAGAAAAAAAAGAAGAACCAGAAGAAAAAGAGCCGGAGGAAGATGAACAGGACATAAATGAATTTCTTGAAGAAAGCTTCAGCAGAGAATCAAAAGAACATGAAGAGATACAAAACAAGAAAAACAACAACAAGGAAATAATCATAGAACAGGAATCAAACAGAAAAAAATGGATAATCACAATTGCAATCATACTGATAGCAATAATTGCTTCAGCATTTGGGTATATTTATTTCAAAGAGCCTGCACAGCCAACAGGTGCTGTGGTCACGCCTGAAATGATAAATCTAACGCAGATACTGCAGGAAAACACAACAAATGAAACTGTTGTTGAGCCTACTGCTGAAGAAATACCAGCAGAAAATAAATCTACAGAAGACATATTAGAGGACTTTACCTCTGCCCTGAAAGACTAGCATACAAGCCTTTTGCTTCAGAAGCTTCAATAATCCTATTCTTATTCTTATCAATATGCCTGTACATGCTGTAAAGATCATCAGACGCCCATATCTGCAATACTTCAAGAGACTTGTCAAGATACTTCTCTGACACAGCATCAAACTTATAAATAACCCTTGTATCATCCTTCATAAAAAAGCAAATACCCCTAAAAGGAGATATTCCAGAACAACAGTCAACAACATTGCTGTACTTTTTCCAAGGCAGTGAAATCTTAACATCTGAAACAGTCTTTTCAAGAACACTTTCATCAGGCACAATTTCCTTACTCTCAACAACACACTCCTGCTTCTTGAAATTCTCACGATATATTTGCCTGCCAATGAAAGGAACTGTAAGAAAAAAAGACCATGCAATAATCCCTGCAGTAGCTATTGCTCTCATAGAAATAAAAACTGATTTTGATATTAAAATGCGTTTTTGCTTAAAATCCGGAAATATTTCAAGCAGATTAAAATATTTTCAGAAAAAAACAAGCACACTCCGGCATATAAATAAGAAATCGTAAATTTTTCAGTTTTCTCGGAATTTAAACTAAATTAATCACAGCCTTGTTACTTGTAGCTAACGGACCGAATTCTGTGCTTTGTACAACATAATAAGCACCAAAATTCCGCATAGCCAAACCAGCAATAAACTCGTCATAGTCGTAACCTCTCGCAAAGGTAATATACCCATCCATGAAATTCAAGTCCCTTATTTTTTCACAACCAAACATCTCTGGCTGGGAGAGGACATATGAACAAAGCTCTACATAAAAATATTTTCTGTAATCCTCTGAATACGGGCCAAACTTGCCTGAAAAAGTCCTCATATCATCCTTTTTCAAAGGCAAAAAATTATATTCATTCATCACAGGAGGAACCATGATGCTGTCAGCATAAAACTCAACATTAACCGGCCTTAAATTGTTCCAGTCAGGAACACCGCCTGCAGCAGAAGGCATCTCAACCTGAACAGCCTGGCCTGCACCAGGAATAATCAAATCACGGATATCCAAGCCGCCAGGAATAAAAATACTAAACGGCTGCTTCATAGCCATGCCTGTCGGAGTACTGTGCACTACAATAACTAATGCAAAGATGCCAACAATAACCATAAAAAATGATTCAGCTCTCATCGTCCTCTTTTTAACACTTTATTTACAACTACTACTATATAAATTCTTCCATATGTCACGAAGGGGATTGTTATGATTAAAGCAAAGAAAACAGGAGCCCAGAAATCAAGCTTGATTGACTCCACAGTAAGATAAGACAACAAAAGAAAACCAATGAAAATGAATAAATGCGCAGGAACTAGCTCTTTGTAATGCTTAATTCCTGCTTTCATGAGTTCTTTACAAGTCAAGTTTGTTGAGTATGAAACAGCAAGGAAGTAAGAAAGAAGCCAGATTAAAACAAGCGTGATAAACCTTGCAGTAGTTGAGCCAAACAAAGGAAGAAAGCTAGAAGAAGAATAAGCAACAAGATTAGTTGCAATAACCATGATAATAAATAAACAGATGCAGGCAAGAAAAGTGTGAGCAATAAATCTTTTGATGAAATCCCCTGGCTTAACTTTTCTTATCAATCTATTCGCAATAAACCAATTAATCCCCTTGAAAACAATCCAGACAAGCAAAGCAATCAACACAAAAACAACAACATACTTAAGTATCAAATGATACGCACTCATTAACTCAGGAGTCTTAATCATACCAGGAGAAATCACAGTAAGGTTTTTTTCCAAAACACCTGCAAAATTCTCCTGAACAGCATCAATAAACCCAACAATAAAATCCTTAACACTCATAAGAAAAAAATAATTCACAGCCAACAATATCAAGAAGAAAACAAGGTCAATGAAACAAGATAATAGGAAGAAACCTTTGTTTTTTTTACAAAGATTAAATGCAGGTTTTAGTTGGGATAGGAAGAGTTTAGATGGCATTTTATCCTGCCCAGCCTTTTTCACATTTCTTCGTGGCATCGTTCCATTGGCAAGTAAAACTGCAAGGATCGTAAAAGCAAGTATTCTTAACAGCATAATCAGAACAATCTGTTAATCTTGAACAAGGATCTGGAACTAATACACCCAATTCTTTGACAGGTATATTGATTTCACTGCCTTTTTTTTTACCCGTTATTATTTTGAATTGAAGCAGGTCTGGTTGTGTATCCAACATTTTTACTAACTGTAATAAATCAGAAGATTCTGTCCAGTCAGAGACGCTCATTGAAGTCCAGTAACTACCCACACTCAAAGGCACAACCGTAAACCTAACCCTCTTATGATCTATCTGCATCCCATCCTTGTATACATCCACACCTATATTGCCGTATTTCCTGCCTTTTGGTGCTGTTATGACTTTTGACAAGTTCAGTTTCATTGGGCCATATGTTGTAGGATCTATTTTTTGCTTTAAATCACCCATCAAAAGACTAGCACCATAACTTCCATAAACATACACCCTATCAACTTCTTGATTTAATTTAATTATTAAATCCTGCATTCCTGTTTTTGGAACAGTAACTTCCTCTTCTTCTTTTAAGTCTACGCCGCCCAAAGTTATGCTTTCTATGATGCCTTTTTTTGGAGCACAAATATTCTTTTCATGATTCCACAAGCAAGACAATCTTTTCTTACAAGCATCATTAACACAAACATACTCCCCTGCAACAGTATAATCTGTACAAGCATCAACTCTACTACAATCTACTGTAATACACTTATTAAGTTTATAACCACACAAACCCTCCACATTACACTTATTTTGTTCACAGCCTTCTTGTATACTATGATCATATACTTTTTTGTATTGAAGAGAAGTATAATCTTCGCATTTTTCAATGCCGTCGCAATCTGTATCCCATTCTGCTTCACGTGATGAAACCTCTTCTGCAGCCAAATAATGAACTTGCGCTGTATCTAACTCTTTGTTTTCTTCGCCCAGTAAAGTTATTTGGATTTGCTGACCTACTAATTCGCTTCCTTTGCCGCTGTCTGCAATAGTATTTGGGGGGCCTGTATTAAAAGTTTCATCGTTAACCTTAACGCCTGTCCCATTTGCGAAATACATTTTTAATTCATAGTTATCTTCTAATTTATCAATATAAAAAACATACTTACTGTCAGTCTGTTCTTTTTTCATCTTAATTCCGTCATATCTTTCTGGGCTATAGCTTACAAGTAATTCCATATTTACGATTTTATCAGAAGGGGCGCTAAACAAATATTTTTTCTGATCAGTTATTTTGTCATCTTTATAAACAGTAACTGTTACTTCATCTGATTGTTTTGGCTTAATATCAATCATTTCTTTGATGAATAAATTTTTAATTCCAGGGTGTTTTTCTAAATCGCCTTTAATTAATGTACCATCTACCTCAACTTTGGTGGCGTAGTCTGTAACAGCAATAAACAATGTTTGAGTTCCAGGAAGAACATATGCCATCTTATCTGGTACTAAATCCATATCTCCTAATTTTGCGGATTCTATCTTTGGTCCAGCAGCTGCAGGAGTTGGTTCTGCCTCACCAAACTCATATGTTTTACTGTCAGTTTCTTTACTGTCTTTCTTGACTGTAATTACAATCTTGCTTAGTGCAGCGCTTTTCAAGTTTAGTTTTTCAGCGGAAACATACTTTTTAGGTTCTGAAGCATCTTTTTGCAAGGTCCATGAAACTGTGGTTGAATCATATGTAATGTCTGCCTTGACTTCATCAGCAGGCTCTGAGAGCACGACCTGCAGTAAAACATTTTCCTGGTCTTTGGAAACAATTAGCACATTTTTACTGTCTGACACAAGCGTGTCACCCCGAGTTCTCACGCCTTCTGGCAAGAGTACAACTGAAGATATCTTTGGTCCAGCAACAGGTGTTACAGGAGTTGGTTCTGCGCCTTTTGCTTTTAATTCTTGTTTAGGATCACAAACAACCTGTATTGGAATTGTTTTTTCCTGAACTTCTCCTGTTGTCGGATCAACTGATTTTTGGTCTGTTACCCTGCCATACTTATCTGCATCATAAGAAGTGAATGTAACCTTCCAGGTCATAGGGCTTCTTTGGCCTAAAGCACCTGCACAAGGGTCGCCAGAAGCCTTGCCAGCAACATATTGTATCAAGAACTGGGTGTTTGTTGCACTTCCAAAGTCAATGGTCTTGAGCCTGAAAGAAATCTCATATTTAATACCGCTATTGTCATCAATATGCGTAAAAGTATATTTCTGGCCAGCCTTTGCTTCCTGCACGTCTCCCAAAAGCCTATTTTCATCAGACTTGGTAAACAAACCAGAAGATGTGGCTCCTTTAGCTTCATATGCTGCAACAGCATTATCCATTATGCTGACAAAGAATCTCTTGCTGGCAGCAGGAGTGACTGTCTTGCCATCCTTGGTTGCTGTTATGCTGATTCCATCAATGTATTTTGAAGGGTCTGCTTTTATCTTATTCAGGACAGGAATATCATCTGACCTAGGCTCAACCTGGTATCTTGAACCACTTGTTCCTCCGCCTTTTGCAAAAGAATTCTCCCAAGTGGTTTGAGTGCCTCTCCTGACCTCTACTTTTTGCTTGTAAGCACCGTCTGTCTTGAACTGATAATGCTGCGCAAACTCCCCTGTTCTTGGGTCAAGCTCTGCAACAACCTTGTTTTCAGAATTCAGGACCTTATAACCCAAATACTTGATGCCCTGCTGCTGCTCTTCAGCAACATCAGGCATGACCTGCACAACACTTAACTCAAACTCAAGGTCTTCATCCATTGCAAAAACCGGCTTGTCACTCTTTGTTTTATACCCATACTGCGGTTCTACTTTCTCAATCTTTATCCCGCTAGGGGATTCCCCAAACTTGCACCTGAAACTCAAGCTTAACAAATCAAAATTACAGAAAGCAGGAGGAGACGCGCCAATCCTGTTCAATGAAGCTTCTGAGGTATCAGACCTTTTTTGCTTTGTTCCAGGATCCTGCCAGTCATACTCAAAAATAATAGTGTCATACCTGTACTTGCCTGCCTGAACAAGATAAGAGCAATCATAACTTGCAAGCTCATTCTTGTTAAGCCTTCCTTTCCACGCAGGCTTGCACGTAGGATTAATAGAGATAATCTTTTCAGAGCCAAGCTTGTTGCAGTCACACTCTCCGCCGACAAAGCCGTCTGCCTCACTGCATCCAAAGCCAGTACTGCACTTCAGCTTAACCCTTGTGTTAATGTCAGCACCAGCTGAAATCATCAAGCCAAAATGATACTCCCATGTAGTCAAGCCCCGCGGATTAGTTACAGGATTCCAGGCAATAAACCTTGCCTGCGCAGGAGCAGGGCCAAGCACCATTGTCTCAACAGGAACAGACTCAATGCTCTGCTTGACCATAGCACTAACATCAAGATTCCACTCAAGACCAAACGCAAGGAAACACAAGCCATGCACAATCTCTTTCTCATTAAACATTGCATTAAACATTGCTGTCTCGCCATACCTTCCCTTAACCTGATTTGAGACATCTGTACCAGCACCAGTAACCAAGCCAAGAACATCACCAGGACCAACGTCACCACTAATCCTTGTACCAGTCGGCTTGCTCCACTTATTTGCAAAACAAGTAATAATCTCCCACAACAAATCACAAACATAATTGCTCAACATTGACCTGCACATGCCCTCTTCACCATCACCAGTAAGGATAATTGTATCAATGCAGTTCTTGATAGCCTGAGCAATCTGCCTCCACTGCTCTAAGAAAGCAATAAGCGAGCTCAGGCAGATACATCTTACGCTGTTGATTATGCTTGAATCAGGCCTTATTATATACTCTTCATCAACAGTACTTATATGCGCCTTAACTTTTTCAAAAACCTCAGGAGCCCTTGCAGAGCAGGACTTGCTTCCAGTAAATTTAGAATTACCCAATGGCTTGCACAGTTCTGTAGCAAATGCCTTTTTATCAGCAGCCTCTTTATCAGTGCCAAGATGCTCGAAATACTTAGTAAGATCTTTTTCCTTGACAGCACTCAATGTGCTTGAGAAACTATACAAGTCATATTTCTTGCCTTTTTCTTTCACAGCATTCTCAATAACAAATTTCTTTGCAAGATAACCCCTGTAAACCAGGTACTTGAAATCATCACCACTATCGATTCTTGCAGCATTTGGGAACACAAAAACCTGCATCAAGTTCTCTTCTGCCTCCTGAATCTTAGGATTAAAATTCAGGTGAGTGCTCACAATATCAGGCGTAGGGTTTCCATCTGCTGTGCAGAAGCCTGACAAGGAATTAAAAATACCTAACAATCCATCACCGCCAATATCATCACCGCGGCCGACTTTCTCAGCAGCAAGCTTTGTGCTGTGCTTTAACTCATCATAAGTATCAATATCAAGACCAGCATTTGTGATTCCAAGGAAATTACCAACACCACAAGCACTGTTCCACTCCCACATGTAATCAATACCACAACAGAATGGACAGGCAGGATGGAAAGAAGGCTTTGTACACTTTTCCTTTAATTCCTTATAATCCCCCTTGTAAATCTCATAAATATCTTTTATGCCTATTTTGCCGCCAGTGCCGCTTAAAGGAGCTTTTCCAATATCAATACCACAAATCTTGTTAGCATGAGGACTTGCAGTTCCTTTACTTACTGAACCAGCAGCAGCAGGCTTGTTATCCTTTGCATTTGCACTTGCAATAGCAGAACCAGTTGCAAAAGCACCAACAACATCCATTGGCATTGCACCTGTCACAAAATTTAAATCAGGAATATTTGATTCAGCACCTTGCAATGACGCTGGTTCTGTAGGGGTTCCTGTTTGTGCCATTTCTTCCTGCAGGACTTCTTGTTTAGCTTCTTTTTCTTCCTCAGTAGGCAATGATTCAACAGGCTTTGGCTCTGCCTTTGAAACAGTATAACTAGTGCTGACTAAATCCTTGAAGCCGCAGCCACTGCCAGAATAAACATCACCCTTGACACCCCATTCTTTAATAATCCAGTCCTGTCTTGTTGTGTCTGGCTTGTCATCAACCTTAAGATTCTTGATGTTTGTTGTTATCTTCTTTGTAGAGCCTCTTTTGTCAATAATATACTTTTGAACAGTAGGAGCACTTGGACAGGCAATCCTGTCACAGATAGGCTGGTAAAAATCCTGCAAAACATCACGGTAAGCCTGCAGCATGTCTTGACAGGAATTACAGCTTTTGTACATATCTGTCTTCTTAAGATTTAATTTTTTTGCCTCATTCTGGTACTCATCTGTTTCCTGCTCTTCCGGACCCCCATAAGCCATCTGGCAAAGGCCGGCACTGGCAATCTCAGGGTCAAACTTCTCTGAAAGACCAATTGCCTCAAGAACAGGACTGCAGGTAACTCTTTTTGCAAGACTCATTATGAACAAGGTTGCAGCAGCAGCTGTGCACAAGTAAACCATGTTCTCAGTAAAAGTATACAAAGGATCAAGAATCTCATCAATAAAATCAATGGCATTTCCCAAAAACTGCGAAGTGCCTTCCAAAGCATCTTTTCTGATGACATCAGGAGGAATGACCTGGTCAATATCAAGCACCAATGGAAGACAGTTCCTCTGCCTCACAGTCTTCCACTCAAACCTTTCCTGCTGAGTGTTCGGGTCATAAATCCTGCTTTTTTCCTTTAAAGGAATATCTATTTCAAGATAAAGCTTTACACAGCCAAGCAAAGGATTAAGACAGCCAGGCTTAAGATAAACACCTCTTTCAGACACGCCTGCCTCATGAAAATGCTCTGTGCCTTTTCTCCAATTGCTGATGCCCTCTTCAATAGCAGCAGCAGTCTCATTGCCCTCAAGCTCAAGCTGGTCAACAGGCCACTCTGCAAAATTAATCTGAACATAACCATCCCAGACACCCTTGACACCAGGCCTTGGCTTTATCCAAACCTGAGAAGCACTTATCTTGTCATTATCAAAAGAATCCTCAAGGTCAGCAGATATGCGAACAGGAACAGCATTGACAACACCAGCAATCTCTGCATCATCCTGGCCCCCAATATACTTCAGTGTAAAAGGAACACCAACCTGCTGAATGCCCTGCATCAACAACCGAGGAGTAAGTGTCTCTGGAGTAACCTCTTCAACATCAAAATCAAACCATGAACCATAACCGCAAATAGCCCAAACAACATCTTTAGTCTGCTGCTGCCCAGGATACCAGGCTTCCTGGCCTGCAAGATCAACTGCCTTCAGCTTAATCTTGTTCTGCCAGCCAACACCAGTATCCAGCTCTGCAGCCTGGCCAGACTCCACCTTAACATCAGACTTCAGCTTTACAGGTATCTCAAAACCACCCTGATCATTTGTAGTCCCAAAATGACTCGGGTTTTTCTCATTATTAATATAAACAAAAACAGTGCCTTTCTCAGAAAGATTACCTCGAACAGTCACCTCAGGAATATAAGTAGTGCCTATATTATCAAGATTAGTGGTGATAAACTGCGGAGGACCTGTATCAACAGTGACAAGCTTCTCAATCTTCGCAGTATTACCTGCCTTGTCAGAAGCAATAATCTCAACAACATTACCGCCAGCCTGCAAGGACAAAGTAATATCAAAAGGAACAGCAGTATCAAGAGACTCATAAGCAGGAACACAGCTCAAGGGAACAGCAACTGCCTTTTCCTCAGGACTTCCGCCAGAAGAAGTCTCTGCCTTCTTAGGTGCAGACTTTACACCCTCATTACAGCTCGTGTCAACAGCACTCACCCTGTAAGTGTATTCTTTTCCACTGGCAACATTATTGTCAACAAAAATAGCAGAACGCGCAACACCAACCCTTGTGTCATCCCTGTAAACAGCATACTCCAGCAAATCAAGAGCATCTGAAGGAGTCCACACCATAGTAACCTGATTATCCTTAACATCCCTTATCTCCAGGCCACCCACTTCAGAAGGAGCATCAGAATCCTTCTTAGGATAACTCGTATACTTAACCACCACAGGCTCTGAAACATCACCATGCACCTCAAGCGAAGTCTTTGTGGTAAACTCAGGAATTGAAGAAACATTCAAGTCAGGAGGCACAGGGTCATAAAGCACTGTAAAAGACTTTTGCGCAGTTTTATCCTCAATAGAAGCCTTAACCAGCAAATCATTATCCCCTTTCTTTATCATAGGAACCCTTGTTGTCGTAAAAGTGCCGTCTTGCTTAGCCCTGCTGACCTTTACTTTTGTAGGGCCTATGTAATACTCAAGACGCGCATTAGGGGCAGTAGTGCCGTTCACCTCAACATACTTGTCCTTGCTGACAGGATTTACAGAAATCTCCAAAGAAAGGGTTTCAGGAACAGAAGTCTGATTAACATCAGACATGTTCTGTGCAAAAGCAAAAGGAAGCGCGAGAACTAAAACTATCATAAACAAGGCAATCAACTGAATCCTTGACTTTGCTCTCATCTGAATGTAGGCCTCAATTTTTCAGTATAATTTCCATTAACCATAAAAGTATACATGTCCATCCTCAACTGCTCTGCAGAAGGCGTTGCTGCCTTTGTAGGGTTTGGAACATACTCAAACACGTGCAGTTCAACTGTATCAGCATCTGCAAAATCAGCATACTCAATCTCCACATCTCTTGCAAGATAACCTCCAGTAGGATTATCAACAGACAATAAAGTAATATCAATATTATACTCCTCTTTTCCCTCCACAAACTCAAGAACAGTACCATTAGAAGGGAACTCAATGTACTGCTCAAACGGCGCGCCCTTCAAGCCCACGTGCACCAAGGCCTTTTCAGAATTTCTTAACTTATACCTTGGAGGATTCCACTCCCCTGCATAAGAAGCATACGGGTGCACAACAAGCACAACATCAAAAGGCCTCACCTTTTTCATAGGTATTGTCAACTCATCACCCTTAAGCACGCCCTCTGCAGGCAGGTAACCATCTTTTTCAGCAACAATAACAGGATTAATACAGGCAGTAGGAACAGTTGTTCTCAACCTGTAATAACCATCATCTGCAACAGACTCACCAAGGATACACTCCTCTGTCAAGCAACGGTATGTAAAGGAAACATTATCCATCTCTGTCTCAATAGGGCTTGCCTCTGTAAAACCAGTGGCCCTGATATCAACAGCCTGCTCTCCAGTAACTGCACAAAAAGGCTTGTCAAAATCAACAGCAGTGAACTGGCGAACACCAAAATACTTTCTCTCAGGAATATTATCATTAACAAGAACAGGAAAAGCCATCTGAAAAATAAAGCCCTCTCCTGCAAATGCAGAATCATCCTTAACAGTCAAGCGAATAGGATAAATAACATCATAAGTAAAATGCCACTGGTTAATGCACAAGAAACCAATCATGCTCCTGTCCCCTCTTCCAGTATTAGACTTAAGCCAGCCCCCTGAATTAGGAACAGCACTCAGTCTCATGCCCCAGCCAGGCTGGTAATCAAAACTAGCCTTAAGATCATTAGGCGAAACACCAGCCTCAATCCTGTACTTGAAAAACTCAATAGCATCACTCGGAGTATATTTTGGAGGAGTAGGTGTCTCAGCACCCTCTGACAATTCCTCCCACATATCTTCCCTTGCATCCTCAAGACGCTCATAATACTTTCTCTGCGCAACAAAAGGAACATACTGCGTGTTCTCAACACGCACAATAGGCAGGTTATAATACAAAATCTTCTGAAGCCGCTTTGTCACATCATCAAGATGCCATTTTCTCTGCTTGCACTCAAAACGCATATCATCAGTAGGAATCTCTGTATCAGCACTCATTGAATTAATAGTGAAATTCTCAAAAAAAGAATTATCATTCTCATACTTCATGACCTTAGAGGCAATCTCATGCGCCTTTTTCAGCTTCACATCAAGCCTTGCAACATAATCCTCCATAAAAGTCGTCTTTCCAAGAGAAGTCAACTGCAGGGGCCACTTCAGCTTAACAACAACATCCTCCTCTGCAATCGTGACAGAAGGAAGCAAATCATCTTTCTCAACAATATCATACTCACCCTTGAAAGACTCAAGATCACCAAGACACTCATTCAAGTGCTCATAAACATACCTCTGAAGCTCTTTCTGCATGAAATCAAGGCTCGGAGTCCTGTCCTCACCCTCATAATACCAAAAAGGAACCACAAAAGCCCCCTTATTATCAAGATTAATGCGCGCCTCATAAGTATTGCTGATAATCGCAGGGACATAAATAAAACCAGCCTGCTGTCCCATCAAAGCAACACCCCTCTTAGAGGTCTGGTAAAGGCAAGTAGTTATGAACTCATGAACAGGCTTAACATCCTCAGGAACAATAATCGCCTCTTCAACAGGCCTTGCACTCTGGCGGTAAATCAAGTAACCAACAAACACAGCACTAAGCAAAAGAATTATGCCTATTATTATGAATACAGTGACCTGCGCCCTCTTTTTTATCATAAATAACCCCTTTTTAACAATTTTTAATGTTTATATATAAAAATGTTATGTAAATTAGATTTTTGCTTATATATACTCATCAGGCAAAAATCTAAAGACTTGAACTTTTTCGCAAAAGTTCAAGCCAGCCTCCTTAAAACAGTACTCAAATAAAGCCTGTACCAGGCAAGGAAAAAAACAGTGAACAACAATGAAGCAAACAACATTGTCTTAGTATCCTTTGGAACAATCCAAAAAACCTGCAACAAAACAAAATAAACAACCACAATAAATGAATAAGGAACAAAAAACTCCTTGATTCCCGCACACCCAACAACAAAAGCCTGCCTAAGCGAAAGGCCAATACGCAAATCTTTTGTAAAAACATAATGCATGACAGAAGTCACATGAGCATATGCAACAGCAAACAAGATTACAGCATAAAACAAGTAATTCTGCTTGACACCAAACACTGTAATGAAGAAAGGGATAATCAATATAAGCCACCAGCACAAGTTAAGCAGGAAAAACCTCTTGAAATAAAGGGCGCTTGGCTTTTTCTTCAATATCGTGAGCCAAATCAAGCCCCTGAAAACAGAATAAATAATCAACAATATCAAAGCCACTGCAAAAAAATAAATCCAGAGCAAAAACAACACATACACTAATCCGCTGATACTTTCAACACTGCTTATGCTTTTCATGAACCACGCTGAAAACAAGGGAACAACAAAGAAAAAAACAGCAAGGCAAAGCATGTCATAAAAAGCAATCAAGACAAAACGCTTGTTGATTAATTTAAAAGAGTCAAGAAACCTGCTGAATTCTCTGGAAGTCTTCTCCTTGTCAAAAATAATCAAGACAAGGCCTGCAAGAACAACAGCAACAACATACGAGCCAAAATACTTATGAGCAGCCATTGACAAGACTAACAAAATGATTCCAATAATTCTCGGCAATTGAATTGTTAACTTACGCATCTTTCAATGGATTTGACTCAGGTTCAGGCCTCTCCACCTCATCTTCTTCCTGCCCACCAGGCAAGTCCTCATCAGGAACTGTTGTGTAAGGACGCGTGGCAGCACCCTCATACTCAACAAGCGGAGCACAAACCTCTGAAACTCTCTTTGCACCAAACAACCTGCCGCTTGCAACAGCCATCCTAGGACTAAAAGTCAGGCAAACAGTATGATAATAATTATCACTATCTGTAATCAAAGGATTATTGCCCAGGCGCTCCTCCCTGTAAACAGTATCTCCTTCTGTGCGCTTAATAGTCATTGCAGGAGAGGTAAACTCTTTTGCAGGACCAACAAGCTTTATGTGATAAGTCAAGGCAACATCATGCGGGTTTGCAATGAAATAAGTAATCTTGTAAACATAACTATTCCTAGGCTGCCCGCCCACCTTATAAGACATTGGAAGAGACCTCTCGCCCTGAATAGAGACAGCAGGTAAATAACCGCCAATACCTGTCTGGGCAACCAAAACACTTCTTCCAACAGGAGGCTCCCTATCATTATAATACGGCTCGCAAATCCTTGACTGCCAGCACTGCTTTCCACCAAGAATCAATGTCTTTTCACAAAAATACTCAGCAGCCATCTGACGCCTCTTGGCAAGCCACTCCTCACCAAAAAACAATGCACTATACTGATTAATACCAGAATAATCCTCATAAGCATCAATTATGTCATAGAAAGAATACCATCCTCTTTGCCAGATACGTTCACGATAGGTTTCTGCAACCTCAAATTCAGCTTTTGCAGCACGCCTTTCTTCTTTTGCCTCTTTTCTTAGCCTTGCCGCATCAGTTTCTAACTTTTCTACAGAATCTGCAGTATTAAGTATCCCCCCCATGCCTCTATGAACATCTGCCATGGCTTCTCTAACAGAAGCACCCACTTCCCGAACAACAGCACCGCCTAAATGATCATATCCTGCCTTCAAGTGACTTACACGCTCACCAGTCTTATCTCTGTGTTTTTCTGTTTTCTTCGGCTGGTCATCAGCAATAACACTTGAACTTAACAAAACCGCAACCAAAACCACAAACAATAATTTATTCAATTTATTTGATTTCATTCCAGTAAATCCTCAGCCATTTCACAATAATTATTTGAGACAGGCTTTGTGCCAAAACCCTCTGACTCACTTAATTGATAACTAGCAACAGCATCACCAATCTTTGCAGCTGTCTTTGGAAGAGAACAAAGGACGTACAGGATCATGTTCGGGCCATTAATCTCAAATGAACGCCTATCCATGCAGTAATCATAAAATCCCCCAGTGCCCTTGTCACCTCCGCAAATAAGAGAAGACAAGATAGTAACCAAGGAAATAGGATTAGCATAAGCCTCTTGAATCATATTAATATACCTGTCAACAACAGAAGCAAAAGGAAACACCTCAAAAATCTGGCCAGTGACATAATTACAAGTCATGTAAGCTTTCTCATTATCACAATAAGACCTTGGCAAGCCCTCTTCAAGAACCCTCTTGCCAAGACAATAAGCATAACCGCAGTGAATCTGCCTAATCTTGTTCAGGTTATAAGTGATTCCAGGAATACAGGTGCACATCAAGCTGCCAATAATGCTCTCTTTCACATTAACAGGGCTTTTAGTATCACCAATCTCAGAGCCCTCCATTATTTTGTCATAATCAGCAAAAAAATACCCTCCTGCAACAACATCCTTGTAAAACGTACACGCATCTTCCCAACCTTCACCAAAAAAATAAGAAGCACCAACAACAAGCTCAGAATCATACTCTTTAGCATCTTCTCTTGACAACTGGCAGTTAGCCATCTTGCAAGCCAAATCAAAAAGATTAAACAAGTTAAGGACAGACTTTTTTTGATTAGGCTTAGGCTTTCCTGTAACATATCGCTCAATAGGTGAAACACCCTTGTTGCACAAATTCTGAGCCTGCTTTATCATCTTCTCTCCTGTATTTTTCTTCACAAGACCCACAACAATACCCAAAGTAGTCAACAAATCAATTGCAGCCTCAAAAACAGAAACCAAAGAATAAATCGTGTTCTTGGTATTGCACAAAGAGCGCAAAGTATCCATGACATCCTCAATAGTGCCAACCCACTCCCAATCCTCCACAGCCTTTTCCATAGAGTGCTGTATCCTCTCCTCAATATTATCATAAGCCTCTCCATAAGGAAGATTATAAAAATCCACTTTTGCAGTAATGTTCTCAACCTCAACAACAGGAGAGAAAAAATCACCAACACGCGTGGCAACATACAAAGGACAATTAAACTTTAATTTATTAATCGTAAAAGGAGTTGCAGCAAGAGTAAACACAGCATAAGGGTCTTTTGAGCCAAAATTATTATTAATGACCTCAAGGTCAACAACATAACCAACACCCTCTCCAAGACACTCCCCAAGATCTCCAAGAGAAACATACACAGTCTCTGCCTCTGGATTATTAGGAGTCAATTTTATATGACAATAAAGAGGGTGATTATACAATTCAGCAGTGTGCCTGTCAATCATCTTAGGAGAGCACCTAACATTAGCATCCCAGTAATTCGTGACAGTATCATTAAGCAAGACACCATAAATAAAAAAGTCATAATCATAAGACTCCTTGTTGCCGGCAAGATCAAAAAAATCAAAATGAAGCGTGGCATTCAACGGGCCGGAAACATCAATCAATGTATAAAACTTGCAGTACCTCCCAGTGCACTCTGTGGCAGGGGAGTAATTACCTCCAACCATTGAAAGATTCACATAACCCTCAACACCATCAGTCACATTAAACAAGAACTCAATAGTGTCACCATAAACAGCATTAGGGCCGTAATCTGCATTCTCGTGAATAAAAGTGATGTCAATTGAATTAATGTCAGGCGGAGTTGTATCAACAAGAATCTCTGCACTCACAGGAGCACTCACATAATTACCAAGGTCATCACTTGTACCATCAATAAGCACAATCTTATGCCTGCCAGTGCCAATATCAGGAACAACCTTCCACTCACACCTCCAGACACCACTGCCCTGGTCAGCACACTCATCTGCCTGAACAAGAGTGCCAAGCCCGATATTATGCAAATCAAGGAAAGCATTTCTCTTGTCCATTCCAGAACCCTCCTCAAGCAAATCAACATAGATTGTCCCGTTAACACCAATCAAAGGAGTAGCATTAGAACCTGCAGAGCTCGCATAAATCCCCTCTACAACAGGACCAGTATCATCAACAGGAAGAGAACACTTCAAGACAGCAGAGGCATTATTGCCAATCTCATCCACTGCAGTCACAGGAACCTCGCAAGTTGAAGGACTGGTAATCTCAACATTATTCCAGATAAAAGTATCACCCACCTTGTCATCAGCAGCACGCACACCAGCACCAGGATGAATCTTTGAAAGGTCTGCCTTGACATTCTCAAGAACAACATCATCCTCGCCCTCAATAACAACAGACATGTCTGCAACAACCTTCTGACCTGTCTTGATATGAGACAAAGCATAACCCTTATTATCACTAAATCCAACAGACTTTATTTTTGGAGGAGAATTATCAATATCATAAGACCTGCACGCAATATCACTCTCCTGCCCAAGATAATCCTTTGCAACAACACAAACATCCAGGCCAACAAACTTATCTGTTGTGGAATATTTATAATCAATCTTCTGTTCTTCTATATCACACTTCTTTGGAGAATCATAATCAATCTTCTTGACAAGAGAATCACCAGCAGTAACCCTTATCTCCTTTACACCTGAACAAAAGGCACTGTCTCCAACATCAGTCCCATAATCCTCAACCAAATAAGAAATTTTCATCTCACCTGTCCTTGACATCCTCGGCTCAACAGAATACTGTATTATCTCAGGAGCAGTCCTGTCAACACCCAATATCTTCTTGACAGACTTAAGCTCGTTATTCTCAGAATCCACCAAAGTAATGACATAATCCTCAGAATCATAATTAATCAAATCATCTGAAACATAAGTGCAAGTATAAAATGAATCCTGGCGAGAGCATTCACTGAAATACTCTTCATCACCACCATGCCTTACAAGAAGCCTTGTCCTTGCAACCTCAGGGCTTGGGTCTCCACGCATCTCTGCAGACACAACAATATACAATTCATCACCTTCAGGGCGCACAACATCCTCAACCTCATCCTTTCCACTAAACCTGGTCACATCAAGCTTCTGCGCAAAAGCAACAGGCATACACAAAACTAGAAAAATCATGACAAATGCCGCAAACCTAATTCTTTTATTCATTCTATACTCAAAGCAAATAATAATTTAGTATTTGCTTGCTTTTCGTAATAAGCAAAAGCAATTTCTATATTCTGAAATTTGTTGCTTTTGCTATATCTTAACAGTAATGGTACTCTCCTTTGCTTTTGACTTGCGAAAAACCCTTGGCTCAAGAGCCTTCCTATAAAGAGTGGAATAATCAATGGCCTTGCCAATCTCACCCAAGTCCTCAATCTTTCTTCTGCGCTTAGGAACCTTGTCCAAAGCAATATTAATATAATAAAACTCAACAGCATCACCGCTATCCAGCTGTTCTGCAGTTAAAGTCCAGTTAAAATTTGCAAAACCAGCAGGGAAAGGATTGCGTTCATCAAAAACAATAGGCTCTTCTGGAACATAAAACTCCTCTTTTGTCAGGCCGCTTCCAGCTGTCCTCAAGTCACGCGGAATCTCAATGCTCGGCCGCGGATACTTCACTGAATAAATACTGACCTGATACTCGCCTGGAATCAAGGCAATATGCTCTGAATTATCTGAAGGAGGAGAGCCGCACGCAGCAGCTGACTTTGCATTAGGCAAGCCGCATACCTCGCCAATTGCAGCAAAAGAAGGAGAAAACTGATCTGTTATTCTCCTTAACATTATCATAGTATCCTCATCCCTGGCCTGATTAACAGTCTTGTTAGCATCAAGAGACCATTCTGTAGAACCCTTGCTAAGCAGGTACTTCTTGACAGCAAAATCCATGTAACGATAAGGCTCAAGCAGAATCTCTGCCTCCAAAGACCTGTTATCAAGAACATCAAGAGGAACCATACGCGTCTCATACTCTATCTTGGAAGCACTAAGCAATCCACCAAGACACCTCGGAAGCTGAGTCACAAGAGTGCCATTAGAGGTCTGGCCCAGGGTACAGGACTCCCTGCCGCAGGTATAGCCAACCAATGCCTCATCAACACCCCTCTTGTTTCTTGCATCCTTAACAGTAATAGTGACATTGCCAGAAGTCTTCTGGTAAGGGTCACAAAGCATGCTGTTAAAAGAAATATCAAATGCCTCCAACGGCTCAAAAACAGAAGGCATTGGAAAATTATTCCTCATATTCACCTCAATAAAAAACTTGAATGAATAACCCTCTCCCTTGAAAGCATCAGGATCCCTTAACTCAACAAGCACAGGGTAACTCACGTCATAAGCAAAAGCATACTTATGCAAGCCAATCTGCAAAAACTTCAGGTTAGATGAAACACTCTGCGCCATGCACACCTCACCCTCACAATTAGCATCAAAATAAATAGGCCACCAAGGAATATAAGAAAGAGATGCAGATATGTCCCTGTACTCTTTCTCAAGAGGAATTATCATGTTACGGTTATAAACCGCCTCATACAATTCCTTGTCACGGATATCTTCATCCTCAGGAGCAAAAACAGGCATGTACAATCGAGTATTACCGACCTGCATCATAGGAATATAACTTGCCAGTATCTCCTGAAGCGCAGATGCAATCCTTGACTTAAACCAAATAATGCCCTGCCCAAACTGGACATCCACGTCATTAGTCGGCGGAAGCATGTTCTTGTCAAGGTCTGAAAAAGAAGAAACCAGCTCAATAGTAAATTTCTCAATCATGCGGTGCTCTGACTCAAGATTAACCAAGTCAGTGCCAAGCTCAAACATCCTGCCAAGATTCAAATCAAGCTCTGCAAGATACTCCCTGATATCCCAGCTCTGGTCTGCACGAGATATCCTTAAAGGATAATTCACAAGAAAATAAACAGTGTCCTTTGAAACAGTAGTCTCTGTCTCAACAGGGCCAAGCTCCTTAAACTCAAAATTCTGCGCAACAAAAGGTGCAAAACCAGCAAGACAATCCTTAAGATGCTCATTCATGTACTTGTCAAGCTGGCCCTCAACACTAATCTTTCCAGAAACCCTATGCAGCTCTGGCCGAAGACTAGAAAAAACACACTTGCCAGTGCAGTCATTAGAGGACTTCAAGTACCACCAATACGGAATCACCAGCTCAGAATCAGGACTAAACTGCACAGCATCACCCTCTGTAGGAATAAAAGGATTATACAAGAACTGCGAAGTATCAACATAACCGCCATAATCACCAACCTTTCTCAAAGCCTCTTTGCCAACAGTCTCAACACACGCAGTTACAAAATCCTGCACAGGCCGAATTTCTGAAGGAGCCTTTGCAACAGTAGGAATAACAACCTCCTCAAAAGGCCTGATAACCTTTGCCTGATAAAGATAGATAAAAATACCTACACTAATCACAAGAATTATGCCAATAATTATGAATATTGTAACCTGCCCCTTTTTCAAAACCACACAATCAACCCTTTTTTACTATAATATATGCTTATCTTGGTTCTATTTATAAATTTATTGGAAAATCGTATATAAACACCCGTGCAAAAATTAACTATCATTTAATAACAAACAATTTTTATAATACAAATCATATTCTTACCAAATATATGGCAAATGCGAGCTTGGTGAAGTATATCAAGGATCAGCTAAAAGCTGGGTATAGTACAACTGAAATAAGACAAACTCTTCTAAGACAAGGAAATAACACATCTGTTGTTGATGCAGCAATAAAAGAGGCAAAACCAAAACCGCCCTTGATATGGATTGCAATAGCCCTGATTATACTTGTAATCATTGTGCTAACTGTTCTTGTTTATGTAAAAATGCAGACACCTGAAAAAGATATACTTCTTCCAAAAGAAGAAATTCCAATACCAGAAAAAGAAGAGCTTCAAAAAGAAGAAATCATCACAGAAGAAGAAATAGACCTGGACAAAATACCAGTACCCCCTGCAGAAAAAATAAAAATACCGCCTGCAGAAGACACACAGGAATTTGAGAGCTCAATGAAAATAGCAGAAATAAGAGAGATAAGCACAACAGAACCAGACAGGGCAGAAGCCCTCTGCAGCGACCTAAAAACAAGAATGGAAAAAGACAGCTGTTATGCACAAATTGCAGGAACAGCTGCAAAGCCGGAATTCTGCGCAAAAATAAGCGAGCAAAAAGTAAGAGACCAATGTTATTTTAATCTAGCAGCAGCAGGACACAACACCTGCAGCAAGATAAAAGACGAAACAACCAAAAAATCCTGCACACAACTTCTAATGCTTAACATCACTGCCTACTAAACACAGGCTCAAGATACTCCCTGTACTTGGCAGAATATGAATTTGTTGCCTGAGTCTCACCAACATCAACACAAACATCAAGAACACAATCCTGAACAGCAGTGCATGTCGGCTTCAGAGTCTGGATAAAATAAAACTCAACAGCACCCTTGTTAAGGTCTGCCCGCGTCACATTCCAGTAACCAGTGGCATTATCCAGCATTACACCGCCCATCAAAGAAGGCTTTGCAACAATCTCCTCCTCAGGGAAATAACCCCACTCCTTGCATTCAGGCTTTTCCTCTGGAATAGCGCCAAGAGGGTCAATGACTCCTCCAACAATCTCCTCAACATAAAACTCAGTGCCAGTATCATACTCAAGACAAATCTCCTGACACCCCGGCTCAATCACAAAACCATCCACATCAATAAGCATCCCAGTAACCTTATACAATCCAGGAACAAGCGATATAACATCCTCTGAAACACCTTTCTCAAGCATCATTGCCTGAAAATAAGCAGGCTCAAGAAGCTCTTCTGGAATCTTCTCAACCATCAAAATCGCCTTGTAACTTGCATTTAATTTTTCAGGAGCATCACAGCAATACCTATCATAAATCTTCATGTTCTTCTGCTCTTTCCCAACCTTATAGCCTTCCTCTTCCCAGTGAATGCTCAATGAAATAGGATTCAATACCTCCTGAAAACCGCCAAGAGCAGACATGCCCAGGCCCTCCCAGCTGTCAATCTCTGCATAACTAACTGAAAGCTGTGCCTCTGGCTCCTGTGAATACTCAAGCTCCCTCAAATTCCTTATCTGAATAGGGTATTTCTTAATCGTGGCTTTTACCTGTGCCTCTGGCTCCATGAAAACATCTATCTCTTTCCTGTCATCTGGCTTGACTGTCAAAGGAATAATCTTTTTTGCATAACCATCCTTGTCAAAAGAAAGCTGGCCATTAATGCACATAGGCAGCTTGGTCTTGAGCCGCCCCCGTAAATCTGTCCCGCCAAGAATAACAGTCTTGTATTTTCCACAGGTAAACAATATACTAACCTCATTTACTCCTTGTTTTGTGACAGCATCAAAAACAGAAATTATATGCGTATCACTTACTTTCTGATTCTCATCTGCAAACAATTTCTTCACCGGCTTAAAAGGAACCCGTCTTGACGTTGAGACATAACAATTCTGCACACACTCCACCTGGCCTGGATAAGACCTGCCTGAAATATCACATTTCCACATACTGCCCTGCTCTGAACACACGCCTGTCTGCGTCTCAACATCCTTTGTCTCAATACCTGCTTTTGAAGAATCCCAGTAGCCAATAGTCCCCTCACCCCTGTTCCACTCAACAAAATCCTTGTTATCGCGCACATTCAACTCAAGAGCAAAATTAAAGGAATAACCTTTTCCTTTCAGGGCGTCTGGATCCCTTATCTCAACCATCACAGGAGCAGAAACATCATAATAAAACTCATAATAATTTGTCTGGAATGCAGTTGCAAAATTAAACGGCCACTCCTGGATATGCGCCTCACCTGTCAAAATCTCTCCTGACCGAGGAGTTATATCAAAATAAAAAGGCCACTCAAGATACATGAAATTAACATTAAACGGATGCTTCTCCTTCAAAAACTTAAGGTAAAGCCCCTTGTAAAAGCCCTCCTCAAAAACATTATCTCCAGCAGAAACCTGCCTTGCATCCTTAGTGTTATACAATTGAATCAAAGGAATATAACTAAGCAGCAGCTGCTGAACATTCATCTCAACCATAGGCCTGAACCAATTGACAAGAATCTTGTCATGCGTAACACCTCCAAGCGGAGGAAGCTTTGACATCTCCAGGCCAGTATGAAGCGAGATAAAATGAAACAAGACACTCTCAAGAAACGCCTTTTCTTTTTCCTCTTTAGTTATCCTGCCTGCCAAATCATACATCTTCTTGAAAGGAACATCAACAACACCAACAAAATTCTCCATTTTCGTGGTCACATCAAGCTTTTTTGCAGTCACAGGATAATTAACCAAGAACCTCGTGCTCTCCTCAGCAAGCAAAATATCTGACTGCACATCACCTGTCTCAAAAATATAGCCCTGCTCAAGAAACGGCTCAAAAGAGTGAATGCACTCTTCAAGATGCTCCTCCATATAACCATCAATCTGGCTCTTGACCTGCTCAATAGAAGGCTGCATAGACTCCATCATGCACTGCTTGCAGTCATTCCCAGTTGACATGTAAAACCAATAAGGAATAAAGTCACCAGTTAATTCAGAGACAAGCAAAGCATCACCCTCTGCAGGATCTTTAGAGACAAAAAAATCCTGACCAGACAAAACAGGATTACCAGGATCAAGATAACCGCCTGAAGCTCCCACAGGAAGCAAGGCCTGCTCACCAACCTGCTGTATGCACGCCTCAACATAATCCTTAATCGGCCTGTCAACAGTAGCAATCTCCTCAGGAGAAACCAACAATCTATGCGCAACATAAACTGCAGTGGCTATTGAAAACAATATCACTATCCCGATAATGATATAAATTGTTACCTGAGCCCTCTTATTCATTTAATCCTCCCTGCAACCAGACAAACATAATACTTGAACCAGGACTGCCACACCACAAAACACGCAAACAAGCCATAAAGCGCAATATCAGGAACAACTGCAAGCAAAACAACAGCCATTACAGCAAGAAAAACAAACAAAACAAGCTTTGCAGCAATAAAAGGCAAAATAAAAAAATAAAATCTCTCAATACCAACATGCCACAACCGGGCAAACAAATCCCTGACATCTTTCTTTGGATTAAACAATGCATAAAAAACAGGAGTAAAATACAATGCAAGCGCCAGCAGCAGCATTACAGAAAAACCTGTTGCAGCAGGCTTTGTCAGCCAGAACACAACCAAAAACATTCCTGCAATAATACCAAGCCACCACAGATTAAGCTTAAAAAACTTAATCAAGAATTTCCTATCAATCTTCTGCCCTAAAACAAAACTCCATGCAAGACCCTTGAAAAAAGTAAAAACAAGAACAACAAAGAGCCAAAACACGACAAAAGCAACAAAAAGCTTTGCCTTGAACTGATTCAACAACAAACCCAGGTCCTCTGCACCAGCACCCAACTGCCCAAAATCAGACATCCTGCTCATTGCAAGAAACTTTCCAGGAAGCTGGTGAAGCGAGCCAAGCCCCCATGCAAGCAGTTTCAGGAACAAAATAACAGAGAGCGCAAGCCCTGCATAAAACAAGAAATCAAACAACACAACATAAACAAATCTCTTGTCAATCTTCCTAAAGCTTTCAACAAACAATAACTTCATTTCATCTCACCTGTATTATCGGCGTGACAACCTGCCCGCCCGTATACTTGAATTTAATATGCGTGAAATCCTGCGTAAGGTTATAAACCTGATACCCTGTTGTCCCTGCCTCAGGAACAAGCCTTCCTGCCTCAACAATCTTGAAAACTTCTGCATTGTCAGGATGAAACAAGGAAATCTCATAATCAATGTCCTCTGCAAAAGAGTCAATATACCAGGCAACCTCATAAAGATAAAAATTCTCAGGCGTCTTCAGCCTTTTGCCCTGCACAGTAGCTGTAAGCGCTGCAAAAGAAAACTTTCTTCCAGAAGTGACTGCAGCCTGGCCAGAAAACTGAGTGCCGCCCCATTTAGAGCAAACCTCTTTTTCCCAATCCTCAACCTGATACCAAGGAGTTGTAGGAGTAGGAGCAGTAATATTATTAGAAAGCACGACTAGCAAAAACAAGACAGCAAAAGCCAAAACAACAACCACTTTCTTATGATTAATCACAATAATCCTCACCTTCCAGTTCTGCATAATACCTATCCCAGCCAAACTTGTTTGTCCCAAAAAAATCAGTCTCCTGCAAGAGCATTGTTCCTGTCCACAAAGCACAGAAAGGAACACGCCAGTCATCCTCAGGATAATCCCTGCACTTATCAGGATACGCGCTCTCTCCGCTTCCCTTATTCAGCGCCAGCCCATACTCTCCGCAATTCTTCTCTTCAGATGTCTGCTCTTTACCAAACATGCCGCAGTCTGGGTCACAAACCATGCTCCATGCCTTACTGGTAACCATCATAGGAAGCTGGTCAAGTATGACTGTAAGCAGGCTGTTCAATGTAAAAGCAATCCCAGAACCACCTGCAACACGCCAGGCAGCACCATCAACATACAAACAATTCTGCTCCTTGAAAGTCTGCTGGCAGGAATCAAACGGCAGACCAAGCTCTGCATTCTGCTCAATGCAATTACGATAAATACAATTGACCTGAACCTCTTTTCTCATATTATAAACAATACCAGGAATGCACAAGCAGCCCATCGCAATATGCATGCTCCTGTAAGGATCCCAATCATAAACAGTAAAACGCTCTATCTCAGTCGGCTTGCCCCTGCTTGCACCTATATCAAAACTAGTGTCACCATAAATAATCTTTTTAGTTCCAGCATAAAGAGAACTGCTGTAATCACACATCTGGCAGGAATAAATAATTGAAACAGTCTTTATCAGCGTAGTCCACAAGCCCTCTGCTGCAACACTTGCCTTTGCTGAAAAAATCTCAGACCCAATCATTCCAGGATTCCAGACATAATCCAAAACAAGCATGTTTAAATCAGTAAGCATACTGCAGGCAACAGTCTTCCATAAAAACTTTGAAGCTGCCTTGCAGGCATCACCAATACCCAAAGGCTTTATGACCCTAAGCTCATACAGCACAACAGCAACAAGCCAAAGAATGCTCCCAATATAATTATTAGTTGAATCCATCTGCGCAAGAGACTGGGCAAGCCAAACAATAGTGCCGACCCAATCATTGACATCAGACCAGCGGGTGGTTCTCTTCTGCAAATCCCACACCCTGTCATCCATGGCAGTAATCTGCGCCTTTGCATTCTCATCAATTGTCCCCAAAGGATTGCCATAAACAGGAATATTAACACTAAAAGACTCTGTCTCAAGATTCTTGAAAACCCTCTCGCCCTCCCGCAGCCTCAATGAAAGAGTGCAGTCAACCTTTACAGGCGTGTCCTGGTCAGCAAGGTCAGAAGAACCCTTCACAACAATATACGGCTTTTCAGGATTTCCCTGAACCAGATAAACATCAGAAGCCCCCTCTGCAGTGCAATCTGCACTTGTCTCAAGAATAGACATGTCTGAATCAGGCGCCTTTTTCTTTAGCCTTGGCTGCAAATAAACAGGAACAGGAATATCACTTTCCATCATACTCTTATCAAAGCCCTTCCTTGGCATCACACTAGTTGCAGTGATTGTATAAAAGTCAACACGCCCAGCAGGCTCTGGCTCATAAACAGTGACCTCAAAAGGAACCTCCTGCATAGAATCCCCTTTTGTGGAAAAAGTAATCATTTCCTTCATATACACCTGATTAAGCATTCCCACATCAACAGAACACTCCCATTCCTCAATACCTGCACCAGTACAGAGAGCCTGCTTTGGAAATGCATCACTGCTTATCTGGGAAGCATCAACAAAAACACTCGGCTCTGTCTTTGCATTCTCAACACGAAGAGTGAACTCAAGAGTATCTTCATAAGAAGGCGAGACAGGATACTGGCTTATTGCAGTAATCCGCGCAGCCTTTGTGTATGTCTCAACATCAAGGCCTGCTGTTTCAAGAACAGGATTACCCAAGTCATCTCTTGAATCCCCTGTAATCCTGATCTGATAATCACCATCACGAACTTCAGGGGTTATGTCATTCCAGTAACAAACCCAGAGCTTATCTGATTTTTTTTCACAATAATCTGCCTGAAGAGTGCCAAGGTTAACCTCTGACAAGTCAAGATAAACCTCGTGCTTGTGCAGTCCGACACCAGGCTCAAGAATCCTTGCCTTTATCTGCGTGCCAGGCGCCATTATGTAAGAGCCTGTATAATCCTCATAACTAGACATCAATTCCTGAACCTCAGGACCTGCATCATCAACAAGAACATCACAAGACAAAGAAGCATTAGCAGAATTATCCAAGGCATCAACAGCCCTGACATCAACAGAACAAACAGTACCAGGATTAACCCTAAAACCAGACCAATAAAACAGACCATCCTTTTTGTAATTAAATTTCCTGCTCTTATCAGAGGATTTTCCTGAAATTTTTGACAAATCTGCAGTGACAGCACTCAAATCAGAAGCATCATCAATCTCGACAACCATCTCAACATCTGCGCCTGAACTTGTTATGTGGCTAATGGGATTGCCTTCTGTATCAGCCATGCCCAGACTGATAAACTTCGGGCCTTCTTCATCATAAACAAAATCCCTGCAGACAGGCTCGCTTTCCTGATTAAACAAGTCAATAGCTTTTGCACAAACAACCAGTTTTTCTGATTTTTCTTTTGTTTGATGCCTGTACTCAAAAGAATCACTTATATCACACTCTTCATAACCAAACTCTTTTGTAAACAAGACAGTTCCAGTAGCCTCATCATAAAAATCAACCTGCTTTATGCCAGCGCAATAGCTTGCATCACCTTTTTCAGAGCCATAATCCTGCGCATCAATCTCAATAACAGCAGCATCCTTTGTTGCAGGCGGCGTTATCCTGAAATTAAGAATATTCGGGGGAACCTTATCAATACCTAACTCTGTTGAGAGCGTCTTTACTGGATTATTGTCATCATCAAAAAGCTGGACAGTATACGGAAAGATGCCTTTTTCATCTGCCAAAGTTTCCTTGTATATGCATTCATTAAACACATCTGCCTTAAAACTTTCTCCAGGAGAGCAAGACGGATAAGAACAACTCCCTCCCCTGCACACCTTAACCTGTGAATCACTGATGACTAAATCCCTTGGAATCATGGCCTTGACATTCATAGTGACATCATCATCAGGCCTTGCATAATTCTGAACATTATCCTTGCCAGCAAAACTTTCAATCTCAAGAGACTGCGCAATACAAACTGGCAGAGACAGCACTAGAAACAACATAAAAACAGCTGCAAATCTAAGTAAGTTCAAGCAAATCCCCCTTTTTACATAAATAAGAAAATGAATAGAGGTTTTATTTATAAACTTTTGGTTGGTTTTTAGTTATTAGTTTGTGGTTCTCGGTTATTCGGGAATTGATGTTCGGCAAATACTGACTACATACTACTTACCACTTACCACAAACTATCTCTTGACAATCCTTACCACAAGCTCCTGCTGAACAACTTCTTCACCATCAGAAGCAACAACAGTTATCATCCTTTCCCCAAACACACCTGGCTGAGGAATGAATGAAAGAAAATCCCCATTAATCTTCACATCAAGGCCGCTTGTTGATGTTGCAAGATACGTCAATTCATCACCATCAGCATCACTAAAGAAAGCATCAAGATTAATGGTTCCGCCGCTGTTTCCAGCAAACATTGTATCCTGCGAAACCCCTGAAATCACAAACAAGCTGCTGTCACTATTCCAGGCAGGCGCCTGGTTTATGTCAGACACAACCATGCCTATAATCTCAGGCTTTATGAAAATAACCAAGCTGATGATTATCACAACAACAGCAAGAGCAACAGACTTTACGTGAAAATTGGATTTCGGCCGCATTCCCTTGACACCATTAAAGACCTTCATTACCTGGTCATAAGCAAGCTCCTTGTGAACAGACTCCATGTCAGAATCAGCAATCTGCTTATAAACAGACATCAATTCCTTATACTTCAGCTTAGCTTCATCCATCCTATTTGAATCTATGCTGTCTTGAGCAGAATTATATGATTGAACAAATTTGTGAATGAGATCAACTTTATCGATTGTTACCACCCTTTTTACTAATCTTAGAGAGACTTATTTATAAACTTTACTATTTTTCTGAGAATTATTCCTTTTTCTCCTCTTTAGGGGCTTCTTCTTTCTTTTCTTCCTTAGGAGCTTCTTTTTTTTCTTCCTTAGGTGCCTCTCCTTCTTTTGCTTCAGGAGCAGCGCCAAGCTTTTCCTTGCCTTCTTTCATAACCTTTAGGTTGATTTGAGAAATCTTTGCATGAATCGTGTTTCCGCAGACAGTCTTTCGTTTTCTTATGCCTCTGGCCTTCTTCTTAAGGCCAATATCTGCAACTGCAAGGATACGCTTTCTTCCTGTACCGACAATATCCTTTCTCATAGGAAAGCCAGCATAGTCAGTACCGCCTGTTATAGCAAACTCATAACCAGTAAGGCCTATCAATTCACCCTTGATAGTATCCCCTATTTTCTTGCCAATCAAATTCTTGGAATCCTCTTCAGGAATCTCTTTCTGGTGGCATTTACCTTCTTTAGTTCCTATAACAACTTTGAAACCGACCATGGAATATTAGATTTGGCAGTTGTTTATAAATATTGCGGTCTTTTGTGGTTGTTTAGTTAATGGTCTTGGGTTTGTGGTTATTCTGTTAGTAGTTCTTAGTTTGTAGTTTGTGGTTCTCGGTTATTCGGGAATTGATGTTCGGCAACTACTTACTACCTACCACACAATACTTACTAAATATGGCAAAATATTTATACTACAGTTGATAAAAAGCAGATATGAAAAAAGAACTGGTGATACTCCTAGTTTTAGTGCTTGTTACTTCCTGCGCAACCATAACCAGAACACCATTAGATATTCCTTATACCCGCCAAGAAGGGCCGTCTTGTGTTCCAAGCCAGGTAACAATGGCACTGAATTATTATTTTGCAGAAAGAAAATACACACTAGAACAAATCGACAACATGATAGGAAGGACAGGAGAAAAATGGACCTGGTTCTCACAAGCAATGCCAGTACTGTTAAATGAAGGACTGGATGCATATTATTTCTCAACAACACCATATTATCAACTCACTCCAGAATTTGTGATGGAATATTACGGTCCTGAAGACGGGCCATTGATAAATGAAGTCACAGATTGGCCATTGCTGATGCAGTCAATTGATTTTCTTAGGACAAGCAACAGATATCAAAACACAAAACTAGACTGGCAAGCAGTTGAAAACGCATTCAACAAAGGAGATGTAATCCTAATGATAATTGATTATAACACGGTAATGGGCAGGCCAGGATTATACTCAGGACACGGAGTCACAATAACATACATCAACCAAACACACGTCTTGTTCCACAACAGTGCACGCGGGCCAAACCAAAAAGCATTAAAACAAGACTTTATTGATGCATGGAACGCACCTGGAACAGACAATGACATAATAATAATACAAGGCAAACTAGAATGATACCACACCCAAAACACGATTATTTACTGTTCATGACAGTCTTAATAATAGTCATTGCAGCAGTAGGCGCAGTCGCACTGCACTACAGCGGAACAACAGCAGCAGCGTCAGGAAAAGCAGTTTATTACTCTTGCCAACAATTACACAATGATTACCAAAAGTATAACTGCAACTGGCGGCCAGAACAGCCTATTTGTGCAGGATTAAGAGTAGAGATGGAGAGCAGGAGCTGCATTTAAGAAATAAGTTTTAGATGCCCAGTAACTCTATCTATCTTATCTTCATCATCAGGGCCAATGCCAACAGCAGTCACTGTGCCAGGAGCAAGTTCTGTCCTGCCTGCGTCTGCAATGATTACAGTAACAAGACCAGCATCTTCTGCCTGCACTTTTAACTTAAGCAGCTCTTCCTGATTCTCAACACCAAGAATCACTTTTTTCATTCCCTGATCTTTCCAATTCTTAATGTCATCCTTGTGCGACTTAAGCAAAGCATCTGTAGAGGCATGAGCTGCCTGAGCAGACATCTTTCCCTTAGACAATTTCAAATCTTTTCTTATCAGAATTACCTGCTTGTATTCTTTCATAGCACATAGAATTTGCCTTTAATTTATAATTCTTTCTCTATCAATGCATCAATTCGCTCTTTTTTTGTAACATTCAAGTAAACTGCCAATCCATGTTTTGTCCGGCCATAAACACAGACAAGCCTTTCTTTGACTAATTCTTTTACTGCTTTTGAAACAATGCCTCTAAAATGCGGAGGGAGGCCTGACTTGAACCTGTCAACAAGCATATGCCCTTTTCCCCAGCAGCCTGCTGAATAAAGCTTCCTGATAACTGCTTTTTTGACTAATTCAATCTCCTGCATGGCTTTTTTCCTGTGTTTTCCCTTTATCAGCCTTGCCCTCAGAAATCCGGAAAACTTACAGATTATAATTGTTATTATTAGCCTTTAAAGGTTAAAAATAGAAAGTCTTAAATATTTGCTGTGCTTTCTGAACAATATGGCAAACAAATCATTGTTTTTGAAAATATTTGGTGACAGCCCCCTGCTCAGGGTGCTTGATTTTTTCATGGTGTATGAGGATTTTGATTACTCCATGGTTGACATAGCAAGAAATTCAGGAGTTGGGTATTCAACCCTTAAAATATTCTGGAAAAATCTCGTCAAGCACAAAATAGTGGTGCAGACAAGAACAATTGGAAAAGCAAAACTATACAAGTTAAACAAACAAAATCCTATTGTGCAGCAATTCAGAAAACTTTACTGGACAACAACAAAAAAAGAAACAGAAAAACAACTAAAACAAAAAGTAAAAGCAAGAACTTAAGCAATCATCCCACAAAAATAGGCCTCTTGCTCAATAAAACATTCTCTGGAACAGGCTCAAACGGCATGTCTTTTATTTCAGACTTAATCTCTTTTATCAAATCTTTTTTAGACATCTTAATCTCTTTTCCAGTCTTCCTGACCCGCACCATAAGCTTGTCTTCCCCTGCTTCTTTATCACCAACAACAAGAGTGTAAGGAACCCACTCAGTAGCAGACTGCCTTATTCTCTTGCCAACACTCTCTTCCCTATCATCAATATCAGCGCGAATATCCTCTTTCTTGAACTCCTGCGCAAGATTTTCAGCAAACTTAAAATGATTCTCAGAAGAAACAGGGATAATCCTGACCTGCGAAGGAGAAAGCCACACAGGAAGCATTGGCGGCTTGCCTGCTTTTTCCATGAAATGCGCCCTCTCAAGCAGGACCCACATCACCCTTTCAATAGCACCACTGGGAGAGCAGTGCAGTATAATAGGATTCTGCTTTTTGCTGTGTTTATCAACATAAGTAATATCATACTGCCTGGCATTCTCAACATCTATCTGATCAGTTGTCAACGCAGCAGCCTTGCCCAGAACATCAACAAAATTCCAGGAATACTTCATCAAGAAATAAGCATATTGTTCATCATGCATCTCCACAAGAGCAGGCCTTCCCCATCTCTTGACAAGACTCTTGACATACTCCTTGTTCTTTTCCCAAAATCCCTTGACAATCCTGACATCCATCTCAAGCTCATCAGGAATCTTAAGGCCAATATTGTCCAGTACACTTGTGCACATATCAAACCTGACAAGCATCTCATCTCTTGCCTGGCCCACATCAGCACAAAACGCGTGACAGTCAGGCATAGTAAACGCTCTCAACCTCCTTAAACCAGTCAATTCACCATGCTGTTCAACCCTGAAAGAATAACGGGAAAGCTCATATAATTTCAAAGGAAGGTCTTTATAAGAAATACCCATGTCATGAGCCATCAAGAACTGCCCAAAACAAGCAGCAAACCTCAAGAAAACCCTCTTGTTAGGCGTCTGAATAGTGTACTGGCGCGCAGGAAAACGATTCAGGTAACTCTTAAGAGCAGGATGCTCAAAATCATACATTATAGGAGTCTCCACCTCCATGCCCCCATACTCCTTTACTTTTCCTGTCACAAACCTCTCTAAAAGCGACTTAATCATCCTTCCCTTGGGATAAAACCGAAGATTTCCCGGGTCAGAGCCTGGCTCATAATCAACCAACTCAAGCTTTTTCATATAATTAACATGAGGCGGCTCTCCTTTTGCAACACGCACTTTCTGAAGTTCATACTCTGCAAACTTCCTGAGATTCTCATGCTTCTTGAAATCAAAACCAGCAATCTTATTTTTCTCAATCTTTAACTCATGCAGTTTCCCTTTCTCATCAAGAATAAACCACTTGCTTACTGCCTTTGCCTCTGCTTTCAGCGCCCTGCTAACATCTTCTTTTTCTTCACCTTCTGCAGTAAACTCCCTGCTCAACTCAGACAAAGGATGCCCCTTGCACTTAATGTCAAAAGACTTATACCAACCAAAAGGCGCCCTTGTAACCTTGAACTTTTTCTTTAAAGCTTTTTCAGCATCCTTCAGAACTGAAAGCGCTTTTGCAGGGGATGCAGGGCTTGCGCTCAAGTGAACATAAGGATATAAAACAACATTCTTTGCCTTTACCTGGCCTGCAACAGACTCTATCTCCTCAACAAGCCTCTTGACAACTGCCTTTGCATTAGACTCATCCCTTTTTTCAACAGAAGAAAGTATCACAAGGCATTCGTCCACGTGAACTGGCTTTTTATCTACTTTTTCTGCATCTTTCAAGGCTTTTTTCTCTGGCTTAAACTCAATAAAATCCGAGTGCAAAGCAAGTATTTTCATAATAATAAAAGATAAATCACCTTTATATAAACTTTACTGAATATTTGTGTAGAACCGCAACCTTTTTAAACAAACCATTGTTTCATACCAGTATTCTGGGTGATCTTCGGACATCCTGAGTAGACCGAAAGGTCGGAATAAGTGATAAAAAATGACACTATACGATGTACCTGTAAATGAACTAATACTAAAGACAGCTGCAGAGCTGGAGAAAATACCAGACCTGACTCCACCAAGCTGGTCTGACTTTGTAAAGACAGGAGTGCACAAAGAGAGAGCACCAGTGCAAAGGAACTGGTGGCACATAAGAGCAGCAGCAATACTTCTAACAATACAGAAAAAAGGCCCAATCGGCGTATCAAAACTAAGGACAAAATACGGCGGAAGAAAAAACAGGGGACATCAGCCTGAGAAATTCTTCAGAGCATCAGGAAACATCATCAGAAAAATACTTCAGCAGCTAGAGAAAGCAGGACTTGCAGAAAAAGGAGAGAAAGGAACACACAAAGGAAGAGTGATAACAAAGCAAGGATCAAAACTGCTTGGCAAAGCTTCTGAAGAGCTAATGAAAGAAAAGAAAATCACGCTTCCAAAGAAAAGCACAACAGAGCTTCCAGTTGAATACCCTGTTGTAAAGAAGAAGAAAAAGAAAACAAGAAAAAAGAAAGCAAAGAAAAGAACAACAAGAAAAAAAGCAGCAAAAAAAAAGACAAAAAAAGCAGCAGCAAAAAAAGAAGAAGCTCCTGAAAAACCTGCTGAAAAAGCAAAACCAGAGGAATAAAAAATGGCACGAAACAAGCACCCAAGCAGAAAAAAACGCCTTGTAAAAGCAGGAAGGCAGTGCAGATGGGCGCCTTACTGGACAGTGCCAAAAAAATTCGGAAAAGGCAGGAGAGTCCATCCAGGAAGACACACAACAGTAAAGCGAAGCTGGAGAAGGACAAAGATAAAGGCATAAAATGGCAAAAATAGAGAGAACATACACAATACCTCTACGAAAAGAGTGGCTGAAGTCTCCAAAATACAGGAGAGCAAAAAAAGCAGTCACAGCTGTAAAAGACTTTCTAATCAAACACATGAAATCAGAAGATGTAAGGCTTGGCAAACACCTAAATGAAGAACTATGGAAAAACGGCATAAAAAATCCGCCAGGCAGAATAAAAGTCAATGTCCAAAAAGACGAAAAAGGAGTTGTAAGAGCTGAAATATTCGGCAAAAAAATAGTTGCAGAGAAGAAAAAAGAAGAAGAAAAGAAAGGAATCGCAACAAAAGTAAAAGAAACAATAACAGGGAAGAAAGAAGACAAGAAACCGCCAATAAAGAAAAAGAAGAAGGAAGAGAAAAAAGAAGAAAAGGCAAAACCAGCAGAAGAAAAGAAAGAAGAAGTTAAAGCAGAAGAAGCCAAGAAAGAGCCAGAGAAAACAGAAGAAGCGAAACCTACAGAAGAAAAGAAAGAAGAGCCAAAAAAAGACACTCCTAAAGAAGAAATTCCTAAAGCAGAACCAAAACCTGCTGAAAAATAAATAACTACTCTCGATGAAAAATCAGTTACCTTTTGAAACAATCAAAAGAGAAATTCTAACTAAAAAAGAATCAGAGACAGATTCATCCTATGGCTGCAAACCAGAAGAAAGGCCAGTTGATGTCCTGATAAATTACGGTGTTGTAAACATAAACAAGCCAAAAGGCCCGACATCTCACCAGGTTGCAGAATATGTCCAAAAAATACTTTGCATAAACAAAGCAGGACATTCTGGAACACTGGATCCTGCAGTGACCGGCGTTCTGCCAATGGCGCTTGGAAGAGCAACAAGAATAGTGCAGACACTTCTTCCTGCTGGAAAAGAGTATGTTGGAATAATGCACCTGCACAAGCCTGTTGATAAAAATAAAATTAAAAAAGTTCTTGATGAATTCGTGGGCAGCATAAAACAGCTTCCTCCAATAAAGTCAGCAGTAAAAAGACAGGTCCGTGAAAGAAAAATATATTACATTGAAGTGCTTGAGATAGAGGAACAGGATGTCCTTTTCAGGATAGGATGCCAGGCAGGAACATACATAAGAAAATTCTGCCATGACGTAGGGAAAAAACTAAAAGTCGGCGGGCACATGGCTCAGCTCATGAGAACAAAAGCAGGGCCATTCACTGAAAAAGACATGGTGACACTGCAGGAACTATCTGATTCCTACTGGCTATGGAAAAAGAAAAAAGATGAAGGAATTAAAAAATACATAAAGCCTGTTGAAGAAGCAATACCACAAGTCCCCAAAGTCTGGATACTTGACAATGCAGCAGACACAGTATGCCACGGCTCTGACCTTAAAACACCAGGAATATCAAAACTAAATACAGGAATAAAAAAAGGAGACACTGTTGCAATCATGAGCCTGAAAGATGAATTAATTGCACTAGGAATTGCAGACATTGCATCAGATGAAATGATAGAGAAAGAACGCGGGATTGCAGTAAAGACACACAAAGTTTTCATGGAAACAGGAACATACCCAAAATTTAATAAATAATAAGCATGTTTAAGATATAAAAAAGGTGATTATTTGCAATACGAGTTATTATACTTAATCTTGGGATTAGTGGGCTTATGGGTAGGTGCAGAATTAGTGACAAGAGGCTCAATAAGCATAGCAAAAAGACTAAAGATATCTCATATGTTCATGGGATTAACTGTCCTGGCAATGGGCAGTGACTTGCCAGAACTATTCATTGACATAACAGCAGCATTGCAAAAACTATACGGCGTTGCAGACACATCCGGCCTGATAGTGGGAGAGACAGTAGGAACAGTCATAAGCCAGACAACCTTTATTCTAGGAGTTGTAGGATTATTTGGAGTAGTAATAATATCAAAAAGAGAATTCTTAAGAGACGGATTAGTAATGGTAGGGGCAGCAGCAGTAATGCTATTGATGAGCCTTGACGGGCAGATCTCTATGTTTGACGGAATAATAATGGTGATAATATACATCTTTTATTTCATGACAGTCGCTAGAGAAGAAAAAATAACAGAAAAGATAAGAAACCAAAAAGGATGGGGCGTATTTGTGTGGTCAGTTGCTTCTCTGCTTGCAGGATTTGTATTCTTAATAGTTGGTGCAAGAGCAACTGTAGACAATGCAGTAGTATTAGCAAACATATGGGGAGTCTCCCAAACATTGATAGGATTATTAATAGTAGGATTTGGAACAAGCCTTCCTGAATTATCAATCTGCGCAAATGCAGTCATGAAAAAAGCAGGAGGCTTGTCAATCGGCAACCTGATAGGAAGCAACATATTTGACATATTATTCACATTAGGATTAAGCTCCATAATTGCAAAAGGATTCAATGTTAATTCTTCCTTGCTTGAATTTGACGTACCATTCATGATAGGCGTAGCTGTCCTGGCAATCTTCTTGTTAAGAACAAAGATGAAGCTGGAGAAAAGAGAGGCAATCACACTCATACTTGTCTACATAGGATATGTAGCACTAAAATTAACAGTCACACAGCTAATGTAGACATAAAAATTATATACTATTAAAACAAAAAGAGAATAAAATGGTGAGAAAAACACTTTCTGCAATAAAGCACAAAATAAGCTTGTTTACACTGATAATGATTTCATCTGCGCTTGTGATAAGCGTAAGAAATTTCCCAACAGAAGCAGAGACAGGAATGCAGATGATATTCTTCGCATTATTTGCTGCAATCGGGTTCTTTATCCCAGTTGCATTAGTGTCAGCAGAGCTGGCAACACTGCTGCCAAAACAAGGAGGAATATTTGCATGGGTAAAAGCAGCATTTGGAGACAGATTTGGTTTTGTGAGCAGCTGGCTCCAGTGGACCTACATGATGATAGGAAGCGTACCAATGCTTTATTTTATTGCAGGATCACTTGCATTTGTAATGATGCCTGCACTAGCACACAGCAAACCATTCATGGCATTAATCGTATTATTAGTGACTTGGGCAGCAACAATATACAACTTCCGGGGATTGAAAGCATCTGGAAAAATAAGCACATACGGATTTCTTCTAGGAGTGCTGATACCCGGAGTACTGATAATCTTATTTGGAATAATATACTGGGTGACTGGCAACCCAATACAGATGAACATGTCACTCACAGCAAAAAACATAATACCAGACCTAAGCAAGCTAACAACACTTGTATTATTAGTAGGCTTCATGAGAACATTCACAGGAATAGAGGTGTCTGCTTCACACGCAAACGAGGTAAAAAACCCTGGAAGAAATTATCCATTGGCAATATTAGTAGTAGTCGTATTGGCTCTTGCATTAAACATATTAGGATCACTTGCAGTCGCAATAGTGGTTCCTCAACAGCAAATCAGCCTTGCAGCAGGACTAATGGAGGCATTCAAGGTATTTTTTGGACAATTCCATCTTGCCTGGCTTGTTCCAGTACTTGCAATACTAACAGCAATAGGCGCATTAGGAGAGATAACAACCTGGACACTAGGGCCTGTAAAAGCAGTTTATGCAAGTGCAAAAACAGGAGCACTTCCAAAATTCTTTAACAAAGAAAACAAAAAAGGAATTCCAGTAAGATTATTGATTGTGCAGGCAACAGTAATATCATTAATCGGCTGTGGATTACTGCTTATGCCAAAATTAAACACCGCATTCTGGATGGCAAATGCAATGGCGTGCTGCATATACTTCTTCATGTATGCAATGATGATACTTGCATGCCTAAAACTAAGATATTCCATGCCAAAAGCAAAAAGAGCATACAAAATTCCAGGAGGCTGGTTCGGCATATGGCTTGTATCACTTGTAGGACTAGCGACACTAGTATTTGGCTTTATAATAGCATTCCTTCCTCCAGCACAACTGCATGTCACTGATGCAACAGCATACCTCACAATAACAATAGGAGGAATAACAACACTGCTAATAGTGCCATTCATCATATTTGCACTAAGAAAAGTGTGGCAGACAAGATGAAACTAGACAAAAAGATGCGGGAATACCTGCAGATGAGCCCTTTTGAGATAAAGAATGTCTTCATAAAGATGGCAGAAGCGTCTTCAAAAAGAAACAAGATAAAATTTCTCAATGCAGGCAGGGGAAACCCAAACTTTCTCAACACAACTGCCAGAGAAGGATTCAGCCACCTGAACATGTTTGCTGCCCAAGAAGCTGGCAAAAAAATATCAAAGAAAGACCTTGGCCTGAGGCCAGAGAAAAAAGGCATTGCAAACAAGCTCAAGAAATATCTTGGAAACCAAAAAGGAGAAGGAGCCTTGTTCTTGAAAAAATCAATAGCATTTGCAGAGAAAAAATTCAAGCTTAACCCAGATAACTTTGTTGATGAACTGACAGACGCAATAAGAGGAGATTTCTATCCATCGCCGCCAAGAGTATTTCCAAACATGGCAAAAATAATGAATGAATATCTTACAGAAATACTCTGCGCAGACAAAAAACATCCTGCAAAAAACTTTGACTTATTTGCAACAGAAGGGGCAACAGCAGCAATGGTGTATGTCTTTAAATCCTTGAAGGAGAACAGGATATTGAAGAAAAAAGACTCTATTGCAATAATGACGCCAATATTCTCACCATACCTGGAGATACCTTCACTTGCAGATTATAATCTAGTGGAAGTATATGTCAAAGGAGATGAAGACAAGGGATGGCAGGTGCCTGATTCTGAGATGGAGAAGCTGAAAAACAAGAAAATAAAAGCATTCTTCATGGTGCACCCAACAAATCCAACATCAATCAAGCTAAAGAAAGAGACACTCAAGAAGATTGCAAAAATAATAAAGAAAAGAAAAGACCTTATTGTGCTCACTGACACAGTCTATGCAACTTTTGTTGATAAGTTCAACTCATTTTTAGAAATGGTTCCGCGCAACACAATCTGTGTTTATTCCTACTCTAAATTTTTTGGGGTTACAGGCTGGAGACTAGGTGTGATAATGCTTAGCAAAGACAATGTAATTGATAAGCTGCTTGCAAAACTTCCTGCAAAAGACAAAGCAGTGCTGAGAAAAAGATACCAGATGACATCAACAAATCCAGACAAGATAAAATTCATTGACAGACTAGAGATGGACAGCAGAGACGTAGCACTTGCACACACAGGAGGCATATCAGGGCCTCAACAGACAATAATGACACTATTTTCACTCTTTTATTTGATGGACAAGAAAAGGAAATACAAAAAATCAATACAGTCAATACTCAAGACAAGAGTAAAGTATCTTTACAAGAATCTCAAGATTCCTCTTCCAAAAGGAGGAGAGCACACATATTATTATGCACTTATTGACCTTGCAAGGGCTGCAGAGAAAAAATACGGCAAGGCATTTGCAGAACACCTGCAAAAAAACCATGTGATAGACCAATTCTTGTTCAAACTAGCAAAAGAAAAAGCAACAGTGTGCCTTCCAGGAGAAGGATTTGCAGGCCCAAAATGGTCTTTGCGGGTTTCAGTAGCAAACCTGGATGACAAAGATTACATTAAAGTGGGGAAGAACATCAGCTTTATTCTAAAGGAATATTTTGACAAATGGAAGAAAAAATAGTTAATCTTCTTGTATAGAACCGAAATACTTATATACTCTAGTATATTCTTTCTATATAATTTATATAAATTTGTGGGTTAAGATAAATGGATTTATACATAGCAAGACTAGAAAAATTTTTAGGGTCAAGACACAAATCTACAAAAGGCTTTACAATAATCAGGGATCTCATTGAGAGAGGAGAAGCTCCTTTAATGGGGGTATTTTACTCTGGCAAAGAATTTGTAGAACATGATTTAGTTCTGTATTCAATAGGGGAAAGCCTAGCTGAGTTCAAGCCTGTTAGTTTTAAGCCGGGTGAAGGAAGCAGGCGCAATCTCTTGCAATGCATTGAAAAAGCAGCAGAAATCGCAGGAACAATACAAAACCCTCCAAGTCGCACAGACCACCTTGTGATTCTAGCAATGGACCAAGCAGCCCTAGACAATCTTCATGATTTACAAGCAAAATTAAATGAAAATGGAAACACAATAAATGGATGCAGAGTGACATATGTAGCTATGCCTTTAGAAGAGCACAGCACACATTATGAAGAATCCCCTACTGTAGAGGATGCTTATCATGGACCAGAAGAACCATTATCTCTGCAAGCAGAGGCACTTAGGCAAGGAATGCTGGCAAGATATGAAAAAAAAGCACCTGCAAAACCAGCAAATCCAGACGCGCCAATAAGACATGTTTCAGCACCATAAAAAATCGTAAGGTATATATAGGCCGACTTCTACTCGTATTTTAAAGTGATACATATAGGGAGTATGCTTGGATTATTAGCACTTATTAGTCTAATTCCTCTTATTTTACTCTATTTAATACGCCCAAAACCGCAGACAATAGAGATACCAAGCCTCATGTTCTTCATACAATCATCTGGCAGAAACAAGCTAAGCTCTTTTTTCAAGAAATTCATAAGAGACTGGCTGTTCCTGATACAATTACTGATAATCCTGCTTCTTGCATTAAGCATAGCAAAGCCATTCACAAACTACCAGCATGACATAACAGCACAAAACACAGTGATTGTACTTGACGCAAGCGCCTCAATGCAGGCCCTGGAAGGACAGTACAGCAGGTTTGACAAGGCAAAAGACAAAGCAAAACAGATGCTAGGAGCAAAAAACACAATCATACTTGCAAAAGAAGTCCCTTCAATAGTTGTCAAAGAAGCAACATCTGCTGAAGCAGCAAAATACCTAAATAAAGCCCAGCCAACAGAATCAACATCAAGAATAGGAGACTCAATCATACTAGCAGGAGAAGCACTTGGAAGCGAAGGCGCTGTAATAGTATTAAGTGATTTCATAAACACAGGAGGGCAGGACCCCAACATCGCAAAATCAATACTAGAATCAAAAGGACTAGTGGTAAACTTCGTCAATGTTGCAGAGAAAAAAGCATCAAACATAGGAATCATAAACATAGAAGCAGACAGGGAAGAAGCAACAGTTTATGTGAAAAACTTTGATGACACTGCAAGATTTGCAACACTAAAAGTAGGAGATGTACAAAAAGAACTCAATCTGGGGCCAAAGAGCTCTGAAACATTCACATTCAAGACACCAAACGGCATAACACAAATGATGCTTGTAACAGATGATGACTTTAAGATAGACAACCTCGCATACCTAAGCGCGCCAGAGACAGAAAAAACAAAAGCAGCACTTGTCACAAATAATGCATCAGTATTCCTGAAAAATGCACTAGAAGCATCAGGAGACGTGCAGGTAACTGTGATAAAACCACCAGTTGTCCCTGTGGAAGGCTATGACGTCTACATACTGCACAACCTTGACATGAATGAAGTACTGCCAGGAACATTTGATGCACTATATTACGCAGTACAGAACGGAGCAAATGTGGTAGTGCATGTACAGGAAGACTCTAATCAAATAAATTACAAGAACCTGCTCCCACTAAAACTAACAGGAAAAGGAAACGGCGGATTCGTGGGTGTTGAACAATTGAACAAGTTCACAAAAAACATAGACTTTGGCAGCATAACATCACACTTCACAACAACAGGACAAGAACAAGGATTCACAACAATCGTATCCCTGGGAAATGACACAATCATATCACTAGGAAAAGCAGGAAGCGGAAAACTAGTTTATTACGGCATACCAGAAAGCACTGCAGACTTCAAGTACTCTCCAAGCTACCCAATATTCTGGACAGAGATGCTGAGATACCTGACAGGACAGCTTGACCTGAAAAATCTAAATTATCTCACAAAAGACACAGTGATATTAGACAGCGAGCAAACAATAAAAACACCGATAAAAACAGTCAAGCAGGCAACAATAATGCTTGAAAGCTCAGGAGTTTATGAACTAGAAGACAAAAGAATCGCAGCAAATCTTTTGGATGAAAAAGAGTCAGAGATAAATGCAGAAACAATAATAGGGGCAAAATCAACACAGTTTGAGCTAAAGCCAGTAAAAGAGACAAGAAAACTTGAGCTAGAGCCATTACTTATCCTTGCAGCAGGACTCATAATACTGCTGGAAATAATGTATATCAAAATAAGAGGGGATGTATGACATTTGTAAGAACAGCACTGGAAATTGCATACAGGTATTTTGAACAGCCATGGGCAATCTTATTATTCATACCAATCATAATAGTGCTTTACTTTATCCTAAAGAAAAAATTCGTGAAAGTAAAAGAAGACCCAGATGTAGTAAAACAGAAAAAATTCCTAAGAAGGATTCTTTTCTTTACAAGAGCAGCAATTATCATACTGTTACTGATTGCACTTGCAGCACCATATCACCAGACAAGCAAGACAATACAAGGAGATATCTATGTAAAAATACTTGTGGACAATTCCACATCAATGAAATTATTTGAAAACAATGCAAATGAGCTTGCAAAAGCACTAGAGAAAAAACTAACAGTAGAGGTAGAGACCATAGGAGAAGGAGAACACTCTGCAATAGGAGACGCTATACTGAACAATCTTGAACCACAGGACAGCATACTCTTGATATCAGATGGAAACTCTAATGAAGGATCAAGCCTCGGAGACGTTGCCTTGTTTGCAGGAAAACTAAACTCAACAATAAATGCAATAGACCTCAACCCAATACACGATGATTCTGGAGTCGTGGTAATAGGTCCAGCAAAAAGCCAGGAAGGAGTAGAAAACAAGTTCAGCATAATCATAAACACAGTAGGAACTGTGAAAAAGATACCTGTAAAAGTCACATTTGACGGAGAAACAGTGATTGACAAGACAACAGACGAGCCAATACTTCAATTCACAAAACTATTAACACCAGGATATCACAAAATAGTTGCGCAGATACAATCAAATGATTATTTCCCGCAAAACAACATATTCTACAAGACAGTCAAGGTAGTTCCAAGACCAAAAATATTCTTTTACACAGAAAACCCATCACCAATGAAAACACTGCTTGACCAGGTATATGTTGTCGAGAGCGGAAACAGCCTTCCGCCATTAAATGATTATTACGCAATTGGAATCAACAACCTCCATGCAGACACCTTGAAAGCAACAACAGACGTCTTGAATGACTTTGTGGCAGACGGAAACGGAATGGTCGTGATAGGAGGAGACAACTCATTTGACAGAGGAGACTACAAAGGCTCATTATTTGAGACAATACTTCCTGTCTACATTGCAGCACCTGGAAAAAAAGAAGGAGAGACAAGCATAGTCATAGTAGTTGACATCAGCGGCAGCACAAGCGCAGCATTTGGTGATGCAACAACAGTTGACATGGAAAAAGCACTAGCACTAGGAGCATACAAGGACCTTTCAATGAACACAAGGCTGGCAGTAGTCGCATTCAACACAAAAGCATACCTTGTGTCAGAACCAAGCTATGTCTATGAAAAACAAGGACTAGAAGACAAGATAGGCAGGTTATCCCACGGCGGAGGAACACTAGTGAGCGGAGGCTTATTGAAAGCAATACAGATACTAGAAGAAATGGCAGGAGGAAAAAACATAATCCTCATAAGCGACGGCAAGACACAGGCAGAAGCAGCTGCAACAGAAGCAGCAAAACTAGCGCAAACAATGGGAATAAAAATCTACACAGTAGGAGTAGGACCAACAACAAATGAAGAACTGATGCAGCAGATTGCACAGCTGGCAAATGGAATCTACTTCAGGGCAACAGAGAGCTCAAGACTAAAAATACTATTCGGAGATCTTGACGAGCAGGAGCAGCAGTCAAACAAGATGAATCTCCAGATACTTGATTCAAATCATTTCATCACAGCAGGAATAGAGCCAAAAGCATTCATATACGGCTTCAACAACGCAGTCCCAAAAACAACAGCAAGAATGCTTGCAACAACATCAACAGGAGAACCAATCCTCACAGTATGGAGGCTTGGATTAGGAAGAATCGCAGCATTAACAACAGACGATGGAAGCGACTGGGCAGGAGACCTGCTGAACAAAGCAAACTCAAACCTATTAACAAGAACATTCAACTGGGCAATAGGAGATCCAGAAAGAAAAAGCCAGGAATTCATAGAGATACCAGACACGCGCGTTAATGAGCCAACAGAAGTCATAGTAAAATCAAAAACAGTCCCAAAATCAGACCAAGGAGTGTTCTACAAGATAGATGAAGACATGTATGCAACAACAGTAACACCAACACAGACAGGATTCCAGAACATACTGACTGCAACATTTGCAGCAAACTACCCTTCAGAATATGAATTGATGGGCTTTAACCCAGAACTGAAAAGCATAACAGAGAGTACAGGAGGAAAAATATTCGGAAAGAATGACATAGACGCAATAATCCAGTTCACAAAAACAAGAGCAAAAAGAACAGTTGTCACAAAAGAGACAGTGAGACAGCCGTTCATAATCGCGGCAATTATACTCTTGCTTATAGAAATATTTATAAGGAGAATTACACGAAAAGATTAGTAAATAAATGGTGAAAAAATGAGCTATATAACACGAAATGCAAACCTGCTTCTGCTGTTATTGATAATCTTCAGTGCAGCAGCCTTGGTCGGGGCAACAGTATATTTTCAGCTGAACTTTGACAGGATAAACGGGGCATACACCCTGAAAATGGAGCAACTAAACAAAGTAAGCGATGAATTAGAGGCAAAACAATTTGAACTGAAAAAGCTGGGCGATGACCTATCATTGAAATCACAGAGAGAAGAGCAATTATCAGGCCAATACACAGAGGTAAGAACAGAAAAAGAAAGCCTGGAGACGCAAAAGAAAAAATTGACAACAGAGAAAGAAGGCCTGCAAAGCGAACTAGAGAAAACAGAACAGACACTCTACAAGACACAGAACGACCTTGCAGCAAAAAAAGCGCTTGCAAACCAGCTTGAAACAGAAAAAGAGGCACTGGCACTGGAAAATGACATACTAAAAGACGACAAAGACCAGCTTGAAGAAGAAGTAAGAGACCTTGAAGACATGGTCGAATGTCTTGAAAACACAGCAGATGATGATGAAAATACTTGCTAAAAATGGCTAAACCAATACAACAAGCACTAAGAGAACTGAAACTGACATTACTACAGGTAAATATACTAACCTGGTTTCTTGACACGCTTGTTGTCTTTCTTGTATCAAACCTTGCCTTCTTTTTGCTGACACTTCCCTTGCTGTATGCACTCATACCAACAGGAATATACGCAATAGTGCACGGGTATCACGGAAGAAAGAAAGTGACATACAAGCACGTTGAAGAAAAAGTCCCTGAACTAAAAGAACAACTCATAACAGCAGCAGACAATACTGACAAAGAGTATGAGATTGTTGAAAGCCTGAACAAGGACGTGCTTAAAGGAATGAAACACACAATGACATCATACTTTTTCAGCTTTGGAAAATTATCCAGAGAATTGTTTTTGCTTTTTGTTGTTGCATTCCTGATAATAGGAGCATCAGCATATAATGTTCGGTTCCTGGACACACACAAGGCAATACAAGAAGTAAAAGAATTCGCCAGAAACTCAAAAGAGTATGAAATAGACGAGACACTCCTTGCATTTGAAGAAGGAAACCCAGATGAAGATGAAATATACGGAGAAAAATCAATAGCAGAACTGGGAAATGAGCAATTGCAGCTAGAGCTCAATCCCATCAAAAGCGATGCAGACATAAGCAAAGTAAAAGAGCCAGAGCACAGGAAGTTCAGAAGCACAGTGCCGACAGAAATAGCTGCATCAACAGACGCAAGCTATGAAGAAAGCATACCAAAAGGATACCAAAAAATCGTCAAGAGTTATTTTCGCGAGATTACGAAAGAAAACTAAATCAAATTAATCGGAGGTTGATTTAACATGAAAATCGAGGAAACAAAAAGAGCATTTGACCGAATAATGCATGAACTAGGCAAAGTAATTGTTGGGCAGGACGAGGTGCTAAAGCAGATGACTGTATCACTGCTGACAAACTCCCACTCAATACTAGAAGGATATCCAGGACTGGCAAAAACACTTGCAGTCAAGACAATGTCTGACCTGATGGACCTGAAATTCTCAAGGATACAGAACACACCAGACCTGATGCCCTCAGACATAACAGGAACATACATCATAGAAGAGACAAGCTCTGGCAAAAGAAACTTCAAGTTCCAGCCAGGACCAATATTTGCAAACATTGTATTGGCAGACGAGATAAACAGGGCAACGCCAAAAACACAATCTGCTTTACTAGAGGCGATGCAGGAGAGACAGGTCACACTAGGAACATCAACATACAAGCTGGAAGAGCCATTCTTTGTGCTTGCAACACAAAACCCAATAGAGCAGGAAGGAACATATCCTTTGCCAGAGGCACAGAGCGACAGGTTCCTGCTAAAAATCAAGACAGACTATCCAGAATTCAAGGATGAAGTAGAAATCGTAAACAGATATGCAGAAGAAGTCAAGAAAATAAACCTAAAACCTATTCTTAAGAAAGACAACCTGGTTTATCTGCAGGGCATAACAAGACAAGTACCAATAGCAAATGACCTAAAAAAGTATGCAGTCCAAGTAGTCAACAACACAAGAAAGAAAAAAGACCTGATAGAGTACGGAGCATCACCAAGAGCATCAATCGGCCTGGTACTTGCATCAAAAGCAAGAGCACTGATGGAAGGAAGAAAATACGTCTCAAAAACAGACATAAACACAATGGCATACCCAATCCTGAGACACAGGATAATCCTGAGCTTTGAGGCAGAGAGGCAAAACATGGATGAAGATGCTGTAATCAAATCCATACTAAAATGATTGACTTAAGTTTCCTGCGGAAGTTGGACAAACTAAGCTTGATAATAAATAAAAGAATAACATCCAACTTTGCAGGAGAGCACCAGACAAATGCAACAGGAAGAGGAATGATTTTCAAGGACCACAGCATGTACACACCAGGAGATGACTTCAGGACAATAGACTGGAAAGTCTTTGCACGAACAGACAAATTATTTGTCAAGAGCTATGAAGAAGAAAGAAACTTGATAGTTCATATTGTCGTGGATTTTTCTGGCAGCATGGGATTTGGCATAGGAAAAACAAAAAAATCAGACTATGCATCAATGATAGGCCTGGGATACGCCTACATGGCCCTGAAAAACAATGAAAAATTCGTGTTGTCTACATTTGCAGAAAAACTAGAGATGTTCAAGCCAAAAAAAGGAAAAAAACAAATCCTCACAATATTAGATTATCTTAATAACAGAAAACCAAAAGGAACAAGCAACTTTGCAATAAGCCTGGCAAAATACAAGCAACTGATAAACACAAAATCCATGATAGTGATAGTATCTGACTTTCTATATGATGTTGAACAGATAAGGTCTGTTTTGTATAGGTATAAACAGCATGACATAATCTTAGTTCAGGTGCTTGACAAAGTAGAAACTGACCTGGATTTAGATGGTGATTTTAAATTGATTGATGCAGAGACAAAAGACCACATGAGAACATTCATAACACCATACTCTAGGCAAAAATACCTTGAACAGCTGAAAGAACACAAAGCAAAAATAAAAAACGCCTGCACAGAAGTCGGCGCAAAATTCTTCAGCTTCAGCACAAACTATCCTGTATTTGATGCTTTTTATGATATGTTAAGATGAAAAAAGAAGAGGTGATACTGGTAGTTATCCTATTATTGATAGCAATAGCAGGAATTTTCAGCATGGTTTATCTGGAAGCATCTGGAAAAGCCTGGCAAATGACGCCGCCAAGCTATGTCCCCATACCAACACCTCAACCTGCCCCAAGCACAGCAATGCCAAGAATTGGAACTGTAACAGAATCAAGAAAACCAAGCATAAACGCAGAAGCAAAATACTATCTTCAGCCAGGAAAATATACCGCACCTGATTATGAAATAAAGCAATTGAAAATTCGTCCGATTTCTTTAGGAGATGTTAAGCCCGGAAGAAAAGTAAAGCCTTGGGAAGAAAATAGATTAGAATTTAATCAAATCAGGGGGATATTCAAACTACTTGATGAATTTTCAAAATACAAAAAAGACGACGACAATTCCTGGGACTTAACAGTTACTGATATTTTTAAGAAAGGAATCAATGATAATTATTGCGATCAGTATGGCAGAGTATTTATTACTCTTGCAAGAACAAACGGCATCCCTACAAAATATTTACAGGCGTATAATAAAAATTGGGCAGATGGGCAAAAGAAAAACAACTGCTGGTTTGGTGATACCCAAGGCCATGTTTATGCACAAGTCTATGTTGACGGAAACTGGCATGGGGTGGACCCTACACAAAGAAAATTTGTGGACATCACAGACAAAGGGCAGGTTTTGGATGAAAAGGGAAATATTAATGCAATTGTATATGCAGAAGGAAGAGACTCTGGCGACATATTACCCTACATTAACCGCTGGTGCTTAGAAGGATTAAGATACCACACAGCTATTCCTGGCTTGCTATTATGCCCTGGCAAAAAAGGGCCTGATAAAAACCAATTAATGATGATGATGGCCTGCAGCAAACCACTGCAGACAATTTTATGGCAAGAAAAGAGGTGATTTGAAATGAAAAAACTATTAGTTCCAGTATTGATAATAGCAGCACTTATTGCGTTGATATATGTTGTTCAGGAGCAATACCCTCAAAGACAGGCAAACCCTGCAGCAGTAAAGTGCGTGCAAATGGGCTATGAATACAAAGTGCGGTTTGGTCCTGGCGGAGAGACAATGGGCTACTGCATATTTGATGACAACAGCGAATGCCTTGCATGGGATTATTACTACGGCAAATGCTTCCCAGGACAAAACAAGTTTGAAGACTACTTCAAGATAACAGATTTTGAACAATGTATTGATGCAGGATTCCCAGTTATGGAGAGCCATCCAAGACAATGCAGGACTCCAGACGGAAGAATCTTTACAGAAGTCCTTCCAGAACCAATAGGCGGGCAAAGAGATGAACACGGATGCCTAGGACCAGCAGGATACACCTGGGTTGCAACAATAAGCGGCTGTGCAAGAATCTGGGAGCTTGATGACCAGCAGAAATTTGCAGCAAAAACAGCAATAGATACAGTAGGGGAACAATACGGCCTGACTGTAGTTGAAGTAATGACTGCAAGATGTCCTGGATGCTTTACAGTAAAACTATCTGATGCAGACCAAAAACCAACACAAGTAACAATAGAAAACTGGAAAGTAACAGATGTTAATTAATTTTTATTCAACACTGGCTGCTCAAAGTTGACAAAACACAAGGCAACAAGAGCAGTCCCAAATTTTTTCTCAGGAACAAAACTTCTTGAATGAATCTCCACATCTTTCAGTTCAAAATTATCAGAATAACCTGCTCCATATATTTCCTTAAGGCTTGCTTTTAATTCGTCTTTTGCTTCTTCTTCTGTCTTGCTGCCGTTATATTCACAAACCAAGCCGCCATATTTTTCCCCTGTTTTCTTATTATAAAGCCAGCCAAAAATCACAGCAGCTGTCGCACGCTCGCCGTTTTTCACATCTGCACAAGCCATTATAGTCTTTAGCTCTGCCCCATGTGTTAGATTTTCAGGATTAAACTCTATCTTATTTGCTGTGCCCGGCAGTATAGAAGAATATGTCAGGATATTGCATCGCTCTATGCGCGCATCTTTCAGGGCAAGATGAAAAGAACCAGCATGAATTGTTATATCACTCTGGCCAATCCCAGAGGTAATAAAAAAATCTTTAGGAACTATGTTTCCAACCAATGTTCTTGGCGGATCCTTAATTGCCGGCGGATCTTTGGTTTTTTCATAATTCAATCTTCACCTGCCAGTCCCGCAGGACCTTATTTTTTCAGTTGATACTTGCCAGAATCTTTGATTAAGTATTTAAAGGTTTTTATTTCTTTAATTCAATCCTCACAATCTCATCAATCTCTCTCTGGCCAACTGAACAGCCATTCAGCTTTATGCCCCACAAGACTGCCTGCAATAACTGCTTTCTTGCATCAGGAACCTTTACAACATACCTATCCAGGAGCCCTAGCTCGTATGCTATTGCAACAAGCTCAAAAGAGCGAATCAACTTCACACCCTCCACCTGCTTGTGAAGTTTTGCAAGCCGCGCACTCTTCACATGAACATCTGCATGAAGCCTTTTTTCAAGCAATTCCTCAAGCTGGCCAGGATTCTCCAAAAGCAATCTTGTAACTCGCTCATCAACAACAATATACGGAATATCCATCATCTTTGCAGCAGCAAGACTCTCAAGCTCACCTAACTGCAGGGTTTTCAATGGATTTCCATGAACAAAAAAAATACCATTAGCCAAATCAATCAATCGCTCTGCCTTGTTTCTTAACTTTCCATCCTTAATAATCTTGAGAACGCCCTTATCAATCATGTACTGGACCTGCAAAGCCTCAAACTTAAACTTCTTTGTTCTCAAAGGCTTCTCAATAAGCTCTTTCCTGACACCCTCTGTAAGATAGAATTCCCCGCCGAATTTTTCCTTTAAAGGCTCCAACAACCACAGCAAATTATTCGTAGTCAAGCTTATGATTGGCCCTGCATCAAACAAAATCGCCTTCATTTGAAAATCTCCCTTGCTATCTTTAACCTTTGCCTGGTGGGAATCTCCTTTATGTCAAAATATTTCTGCTTTCCCACATAATCCTGAAGCTCCCACTGAGTCAAGCCAAGAATCTCAGCAGCTTTTGCAACACTGATGCCATGCTGGTGAAGCTTGCTTCCCTTCTTTATCCTTGCCCTGTCAAGAACCTCCTGAACATAAACCTTTAATTTCTGGTCAATCTTCCTTATCTGCTCAAAACACTTCTTTATAGTTGTCCTGTATCCAGTTATATTATTCTTTGAGAGCTCTTCATAAGCAGTTTCAATGTTCTTTACAATAGATGCGTAGCTTATGTTCTGCTCGTGGCAATACTTGATAACATTAGACAAGGCATAAATCAAGACAGCTATAGATACAGAATCCTCATCCTGAAAAATAGAGGCATCATGAATAATGTGATTACTAAGCTCCCCCAATTCTTCAACAGGACGCTCATCTGACTTAAGAATCTTGATGGCCTCTTCTAATACAGAAAGTATATCCTCTTTTATTACATCACGCATAATACAGAAATTAGATTTAGTTTATTTAAATCTTTTCATCAACAGTGAACAATTCACTGTCTCCATCAACATCAAACGCGCTTGGGGGTGGGTGGGAGGCATTTTCGTTTGATGTCGCTAATTGTAGTTCAAATCTAATCTACTGTGAAAAGCTCGGAATCCCTTCCGACATCAAACAACCCGAGTCTAGCGCCTGCATCAAGCCAGCCATGCGCATAATTCAAGGCAGCAAAAGCAGTTACAATATCCCCTTTTTCCTTGAAGTGCTTTGCATCCTCAAAATAACGCTTAGCCATATCAAGAAAATCTTCTGCTTTAGCTTTCCAGTCAATCTTCTGCTCTTCAGCAATCTTCACCTTAGCTAAAGCTCTCTCTGTGACATTAAAATACTTTGCAAGTTTCTCATTGGTTATCTTATCCATGAATTCATAAAGTAACTTAAGATTTATAAAGTTTCCCCATATAACAAAAGCAATGAACAGGCAAGAGCTTTTAGCGAGAAAGGAAGAAGTGCACAGGATATTCCAGGAGATACGCCACTTAAAGAACAACAGCATACAAATGCAAAGAGACCTGCGAAGCTTTGACGACGGCATTTTTCTCCTTCTTAACGGCATGACATACAGGGAATGCTGTGAATTACAGGATAATTTCTCAACAGTATACGGCTGGATAAAAAGAGGGACACTTCCTTTATCTTTCCGACAATCCGCAACAAGAACAAAAGAAACACCCACAGGCCTAACAAAAAGAAAGCAATTCGCATATCTCCTCGGAGTGTACCAATCAAAAGTTGATGAAATAGACCAAAAAAGGCTAACAATAATCACAAGAGATTCTGAACTTGAAAAAGCAGTAAAGCAAAGCCTTAATGCTCTCAGGCTGAAACATTCCCAAACAACAGTACACTATGCTAACAGAAGCGCTGAAAAAATATACTATGATTCAAAAAATCTCATGAGCAGAATAAAAAGCATAACAGAAAACAACACAAGCATACCGCAGGAATTCATACCTAACCAAACATTGATGATAAGCTATCTACAAGGATTTTTTGACTCAAGGGCAATACCCAGCTATTCATCCTGCACAATCCAAAGCTCAGAAATAAGAAGAATACACCCAAGAATAATCATCACAAAATCAGGAAATGAATCACTGCTTTCTGCAGTAAACACTGCACTGCACTTGCTGGGAATAAATTCTAGGTATAACCCGCGCCAAACACCAGACCAGATAGTCATAAACGAACTGGAAAGCATCAAAAAAGTAATAGATTACAAGTTATTCAGGAACAAAGAAAAACTGCGGGAATTAAAGGAAACATATCGGTATTGGAAAGAAACCAAAAAATACGACAGCAATGGAAAATTCCAGCAAGCTAAAAACAAAATTCGTGAAGAAAGAAGAAACAAAAGAAGAAAAAAATAATTAAGAAGCTTTTGCTGCTGCTTTTTTCTTGCCAGGCAAAGGCCTCTTAACAGTCAAAGGAAGAGCATCATGCTCCAGCTCCAGTTTTGCAATTGCAATAGGATTAAACGCAATCTCTTCCAGCTGCTTTTCTGAAAGCTTGACTAAAAAAGGAGCACCCATGGAAATCTGCAGTGCCCTTGAACCAAGCATCCTTGCAATCTCAAATTTTGTGTAGTTTTCTTCTGACATGATAATCACCTGATGAATTTTCTCAATTCAGCTGACTTCTTGACGGCAATCTCAACCATCTTGTCTATCTCATCAATAGACAAAGGCGAGTCGCCTCTCTTCTGCATTGCATACACAGTGCCATCTTCTGCCACTGCAATTGTTATGCTTGTGTCTGCAAGCTCTTCTTCCTCTAAAATAGGGTCAACTATATAAAACTCACCTATTTTCAAGACAGTCACTTCAACAGGCTCTTTAGCAAGCTCAAGTTTCTTATCTGTTAACTTAGCTTCCCAGTCAATATTCCCATCTTCCTTTACAGGAGGGAATCTTGTGCTCTTCAGAGCAGCAACTGCTCCAAGAGAAGCTGCGTCAAGCATATTGCCGGCATCATTCAAAGGACAGACGTCAATCATGACACTCCAAACCTTTTCTCCAGCTTTTATGCACAACTTCTCAGGTGCAAGAGCCTTGCTTTCCCTAAGCCCCCTGTCAACAACCCTTGCGATATCAATTGCCTGCTCCCCAGGCGGACCTGACTCAAACTTAGGGCTTGCCATAGGCCTTAACTCTGCATTAACCATCAACTTTCCTTGGTCAGGAGTATCTGGATACGGCTCTTCAACAGCCAGCTTAACACCGACAAGAACCACTGTCTCGCCTATCTTAACACGCGCGCTTCCTTCTGCACAAGTTATGTTTGGCTCTACAGAAACTTTCCTGTAATCAAGCAGTTTCCTGCCATCATACCTTACTCCTGCTTTCAATGATTTTAATATATGTTCTTTTTCTGCCATTTTAATCAACCTTATATTTCTTCTTTAGTGCTTTTTGCTGTACTTTGTAGATCTCTAGACAATTTTTCTTGCCAGTCTCAAGCAATTTCTTGAGCATCTCTCTGGACATTGGCCCATCAAGCTGCAGCAAAGAAATCTTGTCCATGCTAGGAATCAATGCAATAGGAACATCTGTTGCTCCAAGCACGCAGTCTTCCTCTCCATTAACATCTGCAATTATCTCACCATCAAGAGCACCCATTGACATTGATGCAACCAAGTCCTTCATCTTAAGACCTGCATCTGCAAGAGCCATTGCAGCTGCTGTTATGCCTGCACACCTTGTGCCTGCATCTGTCTGCGTCAATTCAACAAACACATCAACAACTGCATTTGGGTAATCACTCAAGTCCAAGACCGGCTTTAAAGCATTCTCTGTAACTACAGAAATCTCTTTTGACCTTCTTGAACCGCCAGGCCGAACTCTCTCTCCATGACCTGAGAACGGCATCATGTTATATGAGCATCTCAATACGCCTTCCTTAGGATTCTGCATGAATCTAGGATACATCTCCCTAGGACCATAAACAGCTGCATAAGCAATCGTGTTTCCCATCTGAAACATTGCACTGCCATCTGCATTAGGAATAACTCCTACTGCTGCCTTCATAGGCCTCATCTGATCAGGTGTTCTTCCATCATTTCTTTTCATTTTTTCCACCTTCTAATGTTATTTTCTTCTTTGTCAACTTCTCAAGAAACTCTTTGATATTGTCTGTCAAACCAGACAAGTGCGCCTCTGCATTAATCTTCATAACTGCTTTTTCAGCAATGACTTCTGCCTCTGGCTCCCCGTCAATCCAGATCCAGCCATTCTGGCCGACCAGGATGTTACATCCAGTTGCCTGCTTGATCATGACAACCATTGAACCCTCTTTTCCAATCACTCTTGGAACCTTGTGAGGATTAACCTGGAGTATTCTTCCGCCTTTCAGCTTTCTCAAGCCAGGGCCTTTCATTGAAACATCAACAAGCTTCTGGCTTGTGACATTTGTTATCTTTGTCAGGACATAATCACCAAGCGCAAAATACTGCGTAAGGTCTGCCCCTCGCTGGATAAAATCACTTGTTGCATCCTTCATTGACAAAACTGCGGAGTACGGGCTTCTTGTGTCAAGCCTCCACCCAGTCATCAAAACATCAATGACCTTTGCAATGATCTTATCACCTGTCTTAGGGATGTAAACACCTGTAAGAGGAATCAATTTTATGACTTTCCCCTCAATGTTTATCATGCCTAACTGTTCTGCAACGAGCTTGTCCTTTTCTCGTCTAATGCCTTTACTAGGAACAAAGCCCATTCCTTCTGCAAGCACCTCTCCAGGCACTGCAATTTCCTTGTTTTTAATTTTCAGTTTATCTGTCATCTTATTCACCTTATTGATACTACTTTAGCCTGAAGCTCTCCATGTGTTATGCTATTCAGCTTGTCATAACACTCCTGCTCCATGCCCCCTGGAATCTCAATCAGCCCTGTCCAGGACCCATCAGAATTCCAGGATTCTTTCATTATCTTTCCCAGCATCTTAACTGTAGGATACGCCTTTGCAGCATAAGCTGCCGGGATAACAATTTCAATCTCTTTTTTAACGAACTTGATAGGAATTATCGGCTGAAGTTTCTTAAGAGCATCCTTAAGCAGGACATCAACACTCTTGAACTCATCAATCTTTATCTTTGCCTCTTGCAAAGCAGCCTCAACCCTTGAGACAGGATGCGGAGCATTAGTCCTTGGATCAACACCATTCTTATGAATCCTGTCAATCAATTGCTTTTTCTTCTGCTCAATCATCTTCTGCCTGTACTCTGCTGTTACTTGAATATTTCCTTCTTTTATGATTATCTTTGCAACCTCTATCGGATCAGATGTCTTGAACCAGTACTTCATCCTGTCTTCAGAAGCCTGCATACCTTTTTTAGCATCTGAAAAAATCTTAGGATAAGATAAAGCATCAGCAGTAAGCGCAGGATTATGCCTTGCCTGAACAGCCTTGTCTGGGTCTATGACAATCTCAAAAACATCTGAACCTTTCTTTAATCTAGCAACGTTAATACTGTCTGAACTCATTTTTTCTTACATTCCCTGCAAACCTTGTCAAGCTTGTCTTTCTTAATATGAGTAAACTTCTTATCATCTGTCTTGATATAAGCTGCATCAATCCTCTGGGTACTAAACTCCTTGCCCAAGACCTGCATCAAGGCAGCCAAAGCAAGCTTCAAACCATCCTCAATACTCATATCAGGACTGTATTCCTTGTTAAGAATCTCTTCTACCTCTGGCTCTCCCTCGCCAATAGCAGTAGCCTGATACTGAAAATAGATTCCAGTAGGGTCTGTCTCAAACAACTTAGGGCCGTCTGAATCAATACCTGCAATAAGTATAGAAACACCAAACGGCCTTAAACCAGCTGACTGCGTGCAAATCTGCTGCAGCGCACAGATTTCCTTGACAATAGTTATCGTGTCAACAGGAGTGTCATAAGTAACACTGTGCTGCTGAGCCTTTAACTGACCCCTCTCTATCAAAACCCTTGCATCTGACAAAATACCAGAAGCAGTTGCTCCAATATGGTCATCCATCTTGAAAATCTTCTCAACAGACTCTGGGATAATTAATTTTTCTGCAATCCTCTTGTCAGCAACAAGAAGAATACCGTCTTTACAAACCAATCCAATTGCAGTAGAACCCTGCCTGACTGTTTTCTTGGCATACTCTACCTGCAGTAATCTACCGTCAGGGCTGAACATCGTGATTGCCCTGTCATAACCCATTAATTGATGAGGCATTGCTTGCATTTTATCACCTTTTATACGAACCTCTCTGCTTTTTTCAAAATCCCGCTCAGGCCAACTGAGCGTACAATAACATCAATTCCATTGATCTGCTTTATAGTACACAAGGCAGCTTTCAGCAAATCAGCATTCTTGTGATTCACCTTTATAAGACCTTTTTGCTTGCTTTTATTAAATTTATCACTCAACAACCAAATCCCTGCCTTAGAAGCCCCTAAAACACCAGATAAATCTAGCAAAGCCTTCCAAACAGCCTTGGAAATAGCTGAAAAGTCCTTAATCGGCTCTTTTGAGACTATCTCAAAAACCAAGTATCTTTTCTTTTCTCTTAAACTCGGTAAGACCGGTTTTATTTTTGCCATTGAAAACACCATTCATTTGGTGAGAAAAAAGCAATCTCTTTTTACTCTCGCTCCTTTTCTCTCGAAACACAAAAATCCTTAATCATTTAAAAAGGTTTCGGATTGCTAGTTAGTAGTACGTGGTAGGTAGTTAGTAGTCGTCGAATAACTACGTCCCGAATAACCAGGAACCACAAACTACTAACTAAGAACTACGAACCAATAACCACTTACTATATACCAGAGACTAATAATGCATTTAAAAGAACTCAAATTTACAAAGAATATGGCTGGAACAGATTTCGCAAATGGAAAAGAGTTCAAGGCACGCTACAGGCCAATCAAAAACCTGGGCGGTGGAATGAGCAAAGCACTGCTTGCAGAAGACAGGGAATACAGAAGAAAAGTAGTTGCCAAATTCTTTGATATTGACGCAGAAAAAGAATACCGAAAAAAACACGGCGTGAAAACAGCAAGAAGGTTCGCAGAAGACCTTGCAGCGAGATTTGCACTAGAGGCAGAAGTATCTGCACAGCTTAATCACCCACACACTGTGCGCGTTTATGAAGTTGGAACAATTGCAGGCTATGCCCCTTTCATGACAATGGAATACATAGACGGCAGGGAGCTCAGCAAAGCAATAAAATTTGTGCAAAAGGCACGCCTATTCCAAAATGAAGAATTTCTCTTGATGTTTTATGAAATATGCGACACAGTGAGTGTTGCACACAGAAAACGCATAATAAACAGGGACATAAAGCCAGAAAACATACTTCTTGGAAAATACGGCGCACTAAAAGTCATAGACTGGGGGCTTGCAAAACTGCTTGACGGGCCTGGCACAAAAATATCAACTACAGATGCAAATGTTTCGCTATTGAATGTAAATGCACAAGTAAACACACTGGAAGGTTCTGTGATGGGCACAGAAGCATACATGGCGCCAGAACAAAGAGTGGGCGCAGCAGCAGATGAAAGAACAGACATATACCTTCTTGCAGGAGTATTATACAACGGATTAACGGGAAACCTTCCTGAGCGAGACAACAGAAACAGGATTGACACAAGCATGATAGCAGTTCCTGAATTAAGAGAGCTAGTCAACAAAGGCCTGCAAACAGACCCGGACAACAGGTTTCAGACAGCAGAAGAATTCAAGACTGCAATAAAAGATGCACTGGCCATACTGCTAAGCGAAAGATATGTTTCAGAAGTAGGTCTCTTGTCAAGATGGATTGGCAAGAAAAAATCAGGAGATGTCCCGGGACCGCTGATATTATCAGACATAGTCAAGAAATGGGCAGGAAGCAGTGCAAAACCATCTGGCAGGATGACGCGCGGCCCAAGAACACAAAAATTAAGATCAAGAAAAAGCAGGCGCAGGCCTTAACAAGAATCATTTCTTTCTTTTACGCTTCTTTCTCCTGCTTTTTTTACGTGATTTCTTGGCTGCTTTCCTAGAAACATGCTTTTTCTTTATGCCCTTGTAATAAGCAAGCAAGACAGCTGCAATTCCAAGCAAGGCAAGTATCAACAACCACCAAGGAATAGGAGTAATCAATTCAGGTTGGTACAACTTGGTCTCTTTCAAAATCTTTTCTGCCTCTTCAACCAAAGGAATCTCTGGATGTTCCTTGACAGGCATCTTAGGAGGCTTGACCTTGCATTTAGACCTTGCATAAATCGCATTAATCTCATAAAAAGTAAGCGCCCTGTCATAAATCTCAATCTCATCAATAGCGCCATAGAAATAATCAACAGGCAAGCCACCCTCTATTCCAGCACCAATATCACCAGTCAAGACATCACTATCACTTAAATCATTAAACCAATACAAAGGCATTCCTTCCTCAACAACTGTCTTAGAACCATACTGAACACCATTCAAGTACCAGGCATATTCCCCATTTTCATAAGTGACTGCAAAATGAACCCATTTCTTTGCATTTTTCTTGAAATCAAAAGTAGCATCTGGCTGTATAATTCTATAGTTTTTTCCATCCCTGTATTCTAGCTCAATATCACCACCAGGATTGATTCTTAATTGTAAGTGCTTTGCAAGAGAATCTTTTCTTGAAGTATCAGAATAACTAAATATAACTGCATAATCCTGTTTGTTCTTGTAGTTTATCCAGCCGTCAATTGTTCCTTCAACATGCGAATCATATGTATTGTCAGGAGATATCATTAAGTAATCTTCTTTGCCGTCTAAAACGATGGCAAGATCATCTGTTCTCTTAACATATCTTGGCTGGCCAGCAGGCAAGCCTTCATTAGACTCATTCCAGAAATCATCCAAGTCTGCATCAAAAGTCCACCAACTCGTAAGGTTTTCCGGCGGCATGACACAAGGCAGAGGATACTCTGCTAGTTCAACTACAGGAGGCGGAATCCATCCTGTGCCTCCTCCTCCGCCAGGTGTTGGAGGCGTAGGTGTTTTCCTTATAGTGAATCTCCAGTTTGAAGGAGCAAAAGCACTTATTCCTGTAGAAGTAATTCCTTCACAATTCCAATTATAAGTTCCTAAAGGAACATTAGAAACATTAAAAGTTACTGTATGCGGAGGAGCACCTGAAACATTAACAACTTGAGTGACTCCAAAAGGGCCGAAAATATCAGTGTACAGTTTTACCTGCGTAACATTAGCAGGAGTGAGATTAGACACAGTACAAGTCAAGCTAACATTCAAAGTATTTCCAGGAATAGTGAAAATCGTGTTATCAGGCGGGCTTATCAAAGTCACAGCAATCATCTGGGCAACTGTAAAACGGATAGTGCCTTCTGGATTAGTTGCAGAAGTATTACCATAGTATACACCCAAGCCAGTCGGAAAATCAATTGAGAGCTTTACAGCTATCAGAAAAAGGAATATGGCTAAAAATATTAAAATCACCTTTTTTCTTATATCCATTTTCATGAATTACTTCCTGAAATACTTCTTATAAATAATAATCAAAGCAGCAACAATAACAAATGCTGCAAGAAGCCTTACAATCATCTTGCCGTCTATTGAGAAAGAAGAAGCTTTTTCAAGGGCATTTTCTTGCTGTTTTTTATTTTCATTCCCTTTTACACTAAATCCACCGCCAGTAGCTTCTTCTGCTCTTCTTAATTCTTCCTCTGTCAAGACAATAGACGCTTCAGCATCCTTATGAGTGCCTTCAAAAGCCAAAGAACCCTTTATTGTGTATGCTCCTGCAGGAACCTCAAGCCAATTCAATTGTCTCTTGAACTGAAACACCTTCTTGCTCATCGGAGGAACCTCACCATTGGCAAGCGCGTAATTCCTCACTGATTTTTTTCCGTCAAAAAAGCCAAAGACACTGGATGTTTTGATTGGGGCCAGGAATTCATTCTCAGTATCAAACTCAACAAACAAATAACCATCCTTCTTATACGCCCTGAAGTCATGAATTACCAAATCACTTGCGTGGTTCAACATTTTTTTTTCAACAGGAAACTCCCTGCCAGCACAATGCAGTGTGCCTTTAATAGTATAATAGCCTTCAACAGCATTATCTAATTTCTGGTTTTTTCTGGCAGTATAGGATTCAAAAGGAGTTATTGCAAATTTTCCTGTCTGGAAATTGGTTATAGGAATATCTTCTGAATCATAGAGAGTTAAATCAGCATAAGCGCCCTTAATCCTGTCAACACCATTGTTTGCAGCATTAAGAATAACATTCACTGCATTTTTTGTTATCCCCGCATTAAAAGAAGCAAGACTGCAGACCTGTTTTTGATCAGTATTAATTATTTTCAAGGCAACGCCAACAGCAGGCATAAGCACAAATGCGCCATCCTGCGCAACAGCAGGCTGCTCAATAGCACTGACTTCCAAAACATGAACACCTTCAGGTATTTCTGCAGGAAGGTCAAGTATTAGTTTTATGTCTTTTTTTTCTCCAGGCTTCAAGCTTAGCTCAGCAGGCTCAACAATAGCATATTTTGAAAACTCCCCTTTTAATTCAATAGGAACCTTTGCGTTTTTTTCAGCATCTGAAATCGTGAAAGTCAATTCCTTATGCAGGTTTGGCTCAAAATAAATTGCCCTGTCAAAATCAGCATAACGAATCTTAATAGCAGAAACCTGAACTGAAAAAAATACCAAGAACAATAGAATAATAAAAATAAAATAAGCGTGTTTCACTTTTCATGCCCTTTACTTCATTTCAAAACTGATTTTTCCTGTTGCTGAATCTGACGGAGGAGCGATTGTAAACTTAATCTGCCCAACATCTGTACTGTCTGAAGGCATGCTTATATCTGGTGCTTCAAGCACATGCCCTTGAACAAAAACAGGTGTTATTTCAGGAGCCTTGTGAACGCCGATATACAATAATCCTCCTACCGCAACTATCGCAACAAGTGCAATCAATACAACCATCATTCTTTCCATTTTTCAACCACCTCGTAAATTAGTTAGTAGTTTGTGGTAAGTAGTTGCGGCTTTTGATTCCGCAACCACAAACTACTTACTACGAACCATTATATTGCTGTTGCTGTTATTGTCTTGTTCACAGTGAATACCTGTGTGTTCCCTGGAGCCCATGTCCCGATAACCTCACAAGCAATCTGCTCACAAGTAGCATCAGGCGCAATAGAACCAAAAGGCATACTGGTCAGATTTGGATAAAAGCTTGTCAAATTAATCCACACAGCATTACCACCAACAACACTAGCATACGCAGAATACGCAGCAGGCACATTCGGCGTAAAACAAGTACCAACACTATCAGTCCAATTAGACAAATCAGTACAATTACTATTAATTGTTATAGTA
>JAHWHY010000020.1 GCA_019323015.1 Candidatus Woesearchaeota archaeon | reverse complement strand
AGAAAAATATTTATTACGGAAATATTATTTCTAAAAAATTAATTCCTTCAGAGTATAAAATTAAGTATTGTGCAACTAATTTATTCCGCATTGAATTGCCTTTTTTCTGGAGAATGCTTTATACCTTGACTGCAGAAGGAAAAATAGAGATAGTTGCTTTTATTTTAGATATAATTAATCACAATGAATACAACAAAAAAATTCAGATATAGAAAAAAGTGATTATTTTCATTTGCCATGAAATCTGTCTGCTGAAATGATAAAGCAGTATTATCGATTGTAGTTAACTTTATAAACTCCTGAATCCTCTGTTTTTTCATGCCTAAATTCCAGTTTTATCTGTTAGATTTGTCCTACAAGATTGTAGATGGAAAACCTGTGATTTACTTATTTGGAAAAACCACAGAAGGACAGCAAATATGCGTCTTGGATGATTCTTTTGAGCCGTATTTTTATGTTATTCCTAAGTCAGGTGCTGATTTAAAGGAAAAACTATTGTCTATATCTGTTGAAAAAGACAAGGAATCTTATCAAGTAACAAGAGTTGAGCCTGTTAAGATGCGTTATTTTGAGAAAGAGGTTGATGCTTTAAGGGTTTTTACAAATGTTCCTATGGCTGTTCCTAATCTAAAAGATGTTATTTATGACTGGGATAATGTTGAGTCTGTTCATGAGTATGACATTCGTTTTGTGAGGCGTTACTTGATTGACAAGGGAATAACTCCTTTGACTTTGTTGAGTGCAGAAGGGGAAGCTGTGCCTGAAAAATTAAAGATTCCTGCAATAAAAGCTGACAAGATTGAGCAGGTTTCTGATGACACTATCAAGAATCCAAGGATTCTGGCTTTTGATATTGAGACTGCCGGCATTCACGGTCAGAAAATCCAGCCAGAAAAGACGCCTATTATCATGATTGCCTTGTATGGGGATAATTTCAAGAGAGTGATTACCTGGAAAAAGTTCAAGGCAGGTGATTATGTTGAGGTTGTTCCTTCTGAGGCAGATTTATTGCAGAGGTTTGCTGAGTTGGTTGATGAGTATAAGCCTGATTTTCTTGCTGGTTATTTCTCAGATGGTTTTGATTTTCCTTTTATTAAGGCAAGGGCAAAGAAATACAAGCTGGATCTTGAGCTTGGTCTTGATTATTCAGAGGTAAGGGTCAGCAGGGGCACTCCTAAGACTGCGCAGTTGGCTGGAATTGTTCACTTTGATGTGTTTAAGTTTGTTCAGCGTGCTGTAAGAAAGACCCTGAAGACAGATAGTTACAAGCTTGATGCTGTTGCTGAAGAGATTTTGGGTGAGAAAAAGATTGATGTTGATTTGAGCAAATTAGCTCAGGCTTGGAGTGAGAACAGTGAGGAATTAGGAGAGTATGCAAGGTATAACCTGCATGATGCAAGATTGACTTACAAGTTATGCATTAATTTATTGCCTAATTTTTTTGAATTGGTTAAGGTTGTTGGCCTGCACCCGTATGCCATCAACAGGATGAGTTTTTCCCAGTTTGTTGAGTGGTATATTATGCGTCAAGTAAAACACCTTAATGAAATTGCTCCTAATAGGCCGAGTTATAATACTCAGATGGCAAGGCAGCAGAGGCGGTTAAAAGGTGCTTTTGTTTTTCAGCCAACTCCTGGCCTGTACAAGGACATTATTGTGTTTGATTATCGAAGCTTGTATCCAACTATTATTGCTTCTCATAATATCAGTCCTGGAACTCATGGCTGTGAATGCTGTGAGGGAAAGAACAAGGCTCCTATTGATATGATGAATGTCTGGTTTTGCACTAAAAAAAAAGGTTTTGCATCTAATATTATTGAGGATTTGATTTCAAGAAGGTCTAGGATTAAGGAGATTTTAAAGGAAAAAGATGATGTTTTGCTGAATGCCCGTTCCTGGGCTCTTAAGGACCTTGCAAATTCTTTTTGGGGTTATCTTGGTTTTTCAGCAGCGCGATGGTATTGTGTTGAGTGTGCTGAATCAATCTTGGGATGGGCTAGATATTACATTAAGGATGTTATTGATAAGGCTGAAAAATCTGGTTTTAAGGTTTTGTACTCTGATACTGACTCTGTTTTTATTGCATTAGGTGAAAAGGATAAAAAAGATGCCTTGAAGTTTGTTGAGAATATTAACAGGGACTTGCCTGGTATGATGGAGCTTGAGTATCAGGGATTTTATCCTGGAGGCATCTGGGTCTCTACAAAGTCCAGCGAGTCTGGTGCAAAGAAAAAATATGCCTTGCTTGATGAGAATAATAAGGTTAAGATTGCTGGTTTTGAGACAGTCAGGAGGAATTGGTCTTTTATTGCAAAAGATGTTCAAAAAGAAGTTCTTGGTTTGGTTCTTCGTGAGCAGGATGCTTCTAAGGCCCTCTCTTATGTTAGAAAGGTTGTTGATGATTTAAAGAATGCACGTATTCCTGTTGAAAAGGTTGCTATTCACACGCAATTATCCAAGGATATTGATGATTATGACAGCATTGGCCCTCATGTTGCAGCTGCTCAGAGGATGAAATCTAAAGGAATGGCTGTTGGTCCTGGCATCTTGATTGAGTATGTTGTTACCAAGGGTGCTGGTAGAATTCGTGACAAGGTCAAGCTGCCTGATGAAATCAAGCCAGAGGATTATGATGCAGATTATTACATTGACCACCAGATTATTCCTGGTGTTGAAAAGATTTTTTCTGTTTTAGGTGTCAAAAAAGAAGAGATTTTAAAAAAAGGTTCTCAGAGTACGTTGGGAAGTTTTGTTTAAGGCATGATTATGCTTGTTTCGTCTTTTTCTTCGCCTTTTGTCTGTTGTTCTTCCAATCTTTTAACAGAATACTCTAATTCTTCTTCAGAACTTGGAGCTATTGATTTAACTGAATCTGCTGCTATTGTTCTTGGCGTTTCTGTTTCTATGTATGCCTTGCCGCAATGAGTGCATAAAACAGGCAGTAATTGTATTGAATCATTAGTGATTTTGTGCAGTTTTCCTGGTATTGTTATGCTTCCATCCTGCACTGCAATATACTTGCCCCAGTATTGGTAAAATCTTGATTGATTTTCTATTGATGCATCCACTTCTTCTTTTGTTGCTTTTCTGAATCTTGCTATGTCTTCAAGCCTGAATGTTGTTGGTTCATCTATACTTCCAAGAACACAACCTTTTTCATTGTATACATATTCTGTCAGTTTGTCAAATTCTATTGTTCCGTTTTCAGTGTCAATGTTTCCTCTGGTTCCATAGAAAAAGTTAGTATTATTAAGGGCAAATTTTACCCATTGTCCTGTTTCATAGGTCTCTAATCCTGCTTCTTCTCTTTCTTTAGGACCCATTACTGGTTTTTCTTGTGTCATGCTGTTTTATTAATGCCAGATGTTTTTAAAGATTGGTCTTTTTAGAATCATTATATAATTTATATAAAAAGACTTATATACCTTAAAGACCAATATATATACTATATTCTAACCAGAAGGTGAACTAAAATAAAGCTTAGAATAAAAATAAAAACTTATTTAGATGAAGAGCTTGACTAATGGAACCTATATTCTTTTTTAACTCAACAGAGCACTTAGAGCCAAAATGCCCAAAGTGCAAGTCCAAGATAGATTATGGTGTGACTACTGAATGGGATGATAAAGCAAAAGCCCACAAGTGCAAGAAATGCGGTCAGATTCTGGAATAGCCACCAAACAGTGATTACTAAAGAGAAGTTTTTTAAATGATGAAATCTTATCTATTTCTATGACAGAAGTTCAGAGCTTAATTGGAGAAGAAATTTATGGTATGCGTCTGAACAGACGCATATTAGCAAACCACATTACTCTACAACAAAAAAACAAACTTCCAAATGTTATATCCATAAGTGCGCATAAAGCGCATGAAATGAATCAAGGCAATAGCGCGAGAATAGCGATAATTAATTCTGGATGCTGCACTGCACATCCCAAAATCGAATCATGTCTTGAGACAGATGCTCTGAAACAGGGAAGGAACATTTTGATGTGCGAATCTCTTGACCCAAATGACCCTGCAGATCCTGACAAGAAATACTTGCTTGATGACAAAGCTTCTCACGGCACGCCAATCGCCGGCATAATCACTGATGTTGCACCAGAATCCTTATTGTATATTTTTAAAGTCACGAAAAAGGGAAAACAAGGAACACTGCGGTTAGAGCATGTTTTAAGGGCACTGGCATTCTCTATTCATGAAGAATTTGATTGTGATGTAATCAATCTCAGTTTTGGAATAGATAATCATTCGCTGTTTAAAACAGCCTGTGATGATTTGTTCTATAACAAAGGGAAACTGCTTGTTGCTGCTGCTGGAAATACCCGTATTGGAAAAATATTTCCTGCAGCATTTGATTCAGTAATCTCTGTAGGATCAGTAGATGACTACAAGGCGCATTCTATTTTTAGTAATCTAGATGAGACGGTAGATATCTGTGCACCAGGAGAATACATTTTTTCTATCGACGCACCCCATTTTTTAGAGCGATTGCTTGACAGAGCAACCATGCAGAAGATATCAAGATACCGGCGCGCCTATGCCTTAAATAGCGGCACCTCTTTTGCTACACCGCACGTCTCCGGAGTTCTTGCATTAGGCGTCTCTCTGCTTAGGGCACGAGGTTACCGTATTGGGGAAGATATTCCTGCAGAAGAGGTCAAGCAAGTGCTCTGCGACACTGCTTACAAGCCAGAGATGAATGCTGAAAAAGTCAAGAGCGCACTAAGAGAGGAAATTGAAGAAGAGACAGTTAAAAGAGCGTGTGGCAAAAAAACAAAAAAATTCAGCAAGTTGCTCACTGCAGAAGATCTGCAGCAAAAGCTGGACAGGATTATGGGGTTATCAGAAGATGAATTATATTCTCAGGCATTAGGTTCTGGAGTAGTTAATGCAAAAAGCTTTCTGACAAAATTAGCAGAATCATATCAATGATCCAACACAATCTAGTTCTAGATCCTCTACTGCTTCATAGATTTCTGCTTTGTTTTCATCAAACAGATCATCCAAGAATTCAGCAACATGATCATGATCAGAATCAAGAAAGAGAACACCAAAAGGGCCGCGCCGGGGTTTCCCAAAGCGCTCAGAGTTTCTAGATAGGTACTCATATAACCTGTTTTGCACACCTTGATCTCTTAAATCCTCTCCACAAAGATATAACGGAACTGTTTTTCCATAATGTGCCTTATCTGAAAACTCCTGAATCATTCTTTCATAATGCTCTCTAGGATGCTTTATCATGCTACTTTACTAGATTTTAAAGTATATAAAACTTATGTCATATTTTTCAGGCACAATTTATTTCTATATGGAAATAATAAATAATTTTTTAAATATCTGCTTCCTACTGGGTATTACTGAGTGGGAGCATGAAAAAGAAAATCAGTATTTCTATTGATGAAGAGACTTTGCTAAAGATACTTGAACATATAGAGAAAGGTAGGTTCAGGAACAAAAGCCACGCAATAGAATATGCAGTGAATACGATGTTAAAATGAGTGAAGAAAAACCATTTATGGACATAGAATCTGATTTTGACCCAAGCCTGGTGTATATTGTAAGAAAATATTCTTATGAAGAAAGAAAATGGGATATGGACCACGGAGGCAGAAAGATACTTGAAAGATATCCTGATTTAGCTTCAGAAAGTCTTCCTGTAAAAGACATAATTGAAAACTGGAAAAATGTGGAAACCATGATTAATCCACTAACTGAACCAGTAGAAAGAATTGAAGAATACATATTGCCACAACTGGGCACCTTAGTGCTAGAACAATCAGACCAAAAAGAAAAGACAGAGATAGCACAGGCGTATCTGGGTTGGGCAGAAATATTAAAAGACGTGCTGATAAAATACAGTACTACTAAAGATGTTTTAGTTGCTCATTACAGCAGGCTTGCTCAAACTGCTGTGAATCTTGCAGGAGGATCTAATGTTTATACAGAACTTGAGAGCAAAGAGTTTCGCAGAAAAGTATATAGAAGAGTATTCCCTACATTAGCCGCAGCAATAGAAGCCGAGAAAGAATTATGGGAAAAAGCAGACATAGCGCGCGAAGCATATGTCTCGCATCTGCGCTTTATAAAAACAAATTCAGTGCTTTCTCAAGAAATGATGCATCTATTCCCTGAATATAATAAAGAATCTATGGATAAAAGAAAAGCACTTTTCCAAGAAAAAAGAAAATTCGCAGAAGAGAAAGTCAGAGAGATATACAGAGAAGATGAGTGACTCAGAAGACATATTAAGCATAAGAGAAGAACCTCCAAGAGACCCTGAGAATTATACAGGCAGGACTATTGACGGTTATACATTGGGCGAAAAACTAGGCGAGGGTGGTATTGGTGTTGTTTATTCTGCTGAAAAAGACGGCAAAACTTTTGCAGTGAAGTTATTGCGCCAGAACAATCCTTCTCTTGGTTCAACCCTGCAAAAGGAATTTACAGCACAGGAAAAAATATCTCATGAAAATATAAGGAAAATCAATGAATTTCACCAGTCTGCCGTTTTTGATGATAATGGCAATGAGCCTCTTGCCATGCTGGTCATGGAATATGTTGATGGCTCTCATCTTGATGTTACAAAAGTTGATGATGAAAGTGTTTACAGCATGACAGTGCAGATTAAAAACGCTCTTAAGGCAGCTCATGATGCAGGTATTGTGCATAAGGACCTTAAGCCAACAAATATTCTGATTACAAAAGATGGAAAAGTCAAAGTCTCTGATTTTGGCTTGGCAAAGATTGTGCAGGAGCATTCCTTAATTGAGCAGTCAATGCCTATTAGCAATGTGCTGCCAGAGCACAGCATTACAGGCCCAGGAACGTATGGTTATTTTCCTCCTGGAGAGAATGAGGCAGAGCCTGCACGTGACTTGTACAGTCTGGGAGTCATTCTTTATCAGATGGTTACTGGCACAAAGGACTTTCCAGATCCTGATGTTTATGATGATGTAAAAGAGGCCTCTGAAAGAAAAAAGCTTGAGCATCCTGAAGCTATTGCAGAGCTTGTCAAGAATCTTGTTTCTAAAAAGCAGAAAAGATGCTGTGATATTTCTGAGCTGGAGACTTTAGAAGGCTACAGATGTATTGCTAATGCAGAAAATAGATTTTTTAGAAAGGTTTCTGAATACTTGAAAGACCAATTAAAGTATTGTGAAGGCCCTGTTGAAAATCAGGAAGAGCTTATTGATAATATGAAAAGCTATCTTACAGTGCCGAGAAAACATCGCTTGCAGGCAGTAAAAAATGTCTTGTTCAGGTTTTCTCCAAAAGACAGGGAATACTTGGCAAACATACTCTCAAGCAAAGAATTTCATGGCAAATCAGATTCAGATGAATTGCTGAGAATATCTCTAAAATTATTTTCATTTGAGGAATTTGTTAAACTTTCAGACTTATCTGATTCAGAACAATACCAAAAGATGTGGAAGAAGTTCAACAAAGCATCTGATTTAGCAACTGAATGCGGTTTTGAGGAATATTTTGAACAACAAGAGATGGAGCTCTGGGCAAGATACAAAGATAAGTTTGACCAGGCAGAAGCTGCAGAAAAAACCTGTAAAGAGCTTGAGACAGAACAAAGCCAGAATATAACAGAGGCAAATTTCCCAACATACCAAAAATATATCCAGCTGATTAATCAGCTAAATCCTGCAAAGATAAAAGATGAACTCGCAGACAATATTGCTTATTCTGCCTGGAAAGAAGGCCTTGCTCCAGAATATGTTGATTATATTGTTGAGTCTATTGCCCGCAGAAGAGAGAAAGGATTGCTCGGAAGAGTTAAAGAAGGCTTGTTTGAAACCAAAGATGAATATTCAGGCAAAAGCAAGCAGGAGATAAGAGAAGAATTGAAGAAGTATGCGGAAATTATACACCCTGCATATGTAGAACACGCCAAAAAAATAGGCAGAAAATACAATATCTTTGTTGAGGATATTATTGAAGAAGCTGTTCGTAAGCTTGCAGAGCGTGCAGAAAAACGAAAAGACCGCATTGGCTCAGAACTAATGGATGCTCTGCGCAAAAGATATCCCAAAGCCTTTCAAAACAGACCAGAATATTCTCAGCTTGAAATCAACACTAACAAAATCGCAAAAAAACCAAAGGACACAGATTATTCCTTTTTTAATATCCCTAACTTTCTATACAATGTCCCCTTTGGAATAATAACAGACACAGTAGTAACAAAGCTTAGTGGAAGCAATTTTATAGGCGGACTAGGAATGGGTGTGGGTTTTGCGCTTGGAGAAGCTTACGTAGCACGTAAAAAGAAGAAAACAAGGGAAAAATGGGCTCAGCAAGAAAAAGACCAAAAATCAATTGATGAAACAGTCAAGAAATTAATGCAGGGAGAAAAAGTTGAAGAAAAAACACCAGAAGAAAAAACAAGTTTGCTTAGCAGGATTAAAAATTATGCTCTTAGTGATTTATATGATCACAAGTCTGTCCAGGAAATTCTTACAAACGCGCTTGGTTGGCCGGTTTTAGGAGGGCTGCTTGCTTCAGGGATTACTGCAGCCACAAATAATGCATCTGTTCCTCTTTCATTTGTAGCAGGCGCAGCAGCTTTGCTAACAGGTTGGTCATATGTTGCTATTCGCGGGGCTACTGAGAAAAAAATAACTAAATCACAAGTACAAAGCATAAACAAAGTTGATAAAACAGAACAAAAAGAAGAAACTCCTCTTGTAAATCCGCTCACCGGCAATGAAATGCATATTTTCAGTCCTGTTGGTGTAGCTGGTCTTAAAAGAATAGTATCAAATGCGTATAGTACTCTGCGTAAAAAGTTATCTAAAGAAA
>JAHWHY010000001.1 GCA_019323015.1 Candidatus Woesearchaeota archaeon | reverse complement strand
GCAAAGTCTCGGCTGGTCTTTTTTTGTAAAACAAAAAAAGGTGATAAGAGTGAGAAAATTTGCATTAATATCTGTTCTAATATGTTTAGCATTATTGGCAATCAGCTGTAAAGCTCCAGAGATAGGTCCTGGACAAGCTATTGCAGGGGTGCAGGCAAGTTGGAAGCCTATTTACATGCATTATGTTGAGCATAAAGAAACTGTTCAGCAGTTTCCTTCTGCCCAGACAATCACGCAGAAAGATACTATATTCAGTACTAATCCTCGAGAAAATGGCAGGCAAAAAGAATACGATGATTCTGATTTTTTAGGATATTTGGCAGATAGAAAAGTGACAACAAACATGGCTATGGTAAAGATCTGTGAAAGAATTACAGAGCACAGAGACAAAGATTTTCCTGATGAGTTTCTTGCATTGAATAATTGCCCGCCAAGCTCAGGCGGCGTAATAGTAAGAGAAAAAGCAAATGCAGGGTACGCATTCACAAATCCAAATTCTGGCTGGCCAGAAGTTGTAAGTTGCTGGAAATATCCAGACAGTATAAGCAGTGGGCAATGGGATCATGGAGCTGCTGTCAATAAGTGTAACACAGGAAGGAACGCAGGTTCAGTAGGATACTGGGCCCAGCTGCCTCAACTAACTCCTCCGCCAGCACCTACACAGCCTTATCCTGAGTTGGTTCCTTGGTATGAATGCCAGCATTCACACCATGATATAGTTAACAGCATGCCTCAGCCAAATAACCCAGACTGTGGAAGATCCGCCTCAGAGTTCATAGGTTATGCAGCAAAGAATTCTGGTCCTGGAATAAGAGATACCAATATCTGTAGAAGAGGTGTCAGAACTGGAGGCACCACATACTATGACAACTACATAACGGCGGGCTCTTGTGATGCAGGTGACGAATATGCCGGCCAAGGCCCAAAATTATTTGTGAACCCTGTAATAATAAACAACCAATTGCTTACAAGACCTTTAAGGAGGTGCCACTGGGCTCCGGATGATCCTCGTTCTAGAGGAATTCCTGTTTTTAACCACGATGTGAGCAGGTACGGTTGCTATGATGAATCACGTAATGACTGGTGTACAGACAAAGGCTTGCTTGGTTATGTTATGATTACAGATAAATGGCCTAAAATTACTGTGCCTGCGCCAATAGTGTCTGAACCAACACCATCCACCTGTGATCAAGCTAGAAAGGACAATACAATGCTTAAAGGTGACATTGAGGAAATTAAGAAAGAAATCCGTATGCTTGAGGAAAAACTTAAGGCAACACAAGAATTAACAGGAGGTGCTGTTATTACAGGCGGAGCAGTTGCTGGACAGAATTATCAATCAGGTTCAATGTGTATTGCAGGACAGTGTGCTTCAGGGCTTATGTGTTATGAAGGCACCTGTGTTTATCCACATCCTTTAGTTGATTGCGGCGGTGTTTATCATCTTGATGAAAGTAGGTGCCGTAATCTAAAACCAGGAACTACTCCACGTATAGTTGGGCACAGGATTATTGCTGACAGAGCGCCGTTCCCAAATATGGATCAGATATATGAGTGTCTTGCAGCTGATCAGACTACTGTTACTAAATCAGGAATTTTAGGAACTTCATTGCCTTCTTGTCCTGCTCCTGGAATATGGTCAAGAATAGGCTGGTTTTTTACTGAGAAAAAGTTTCAGTCTCTAGTTCCAGTTCCTCGTTATTCTGGCTTATGGATGCTGCCTGCAACATTGCCTGCAGAATCTCCTGCAGCAACACCACCAACTCCTGAACCAAAAAAAGAGATTTCTCCGCCTCCAGTAGAGCCTGGATTCTATAACTTGTTTGGCTGCAGAAGAGATGTGGGAGGCAGACTTATTTATGATCATTATACAGGTGTTGATTCCTGTCCACAAGGAATTACTCAAAGAATTCTTGGAAGAACGCATAAGACTGACCAAGGAGATACTGTTAAATTACTTGACTGTATTGCTGGTGATGATCACTTGATTGCAGAAAGCACTTGTGATCCTGGAACTAATCCGCAGTATGAGTTGGGCTACGCATACAGGCAACGACCTATGAACATCCCAGATGCTGTAAAGGTTGGCAGGTATACATTTAACTCAAATGGCGAACATTTTGTTGCTGACGACCCCCGTCCTGATGGAACAACACTAGAGGCCTCTTGGTGGCTTCTTCCTTTCTGTAAAGACAATGATCCATCAAATGACCCTGCTGTCAAAGGCAGTGTAAAGAGCCTTGTGAATGATAAAGAGTATGCTGACAAGTGTGAAGGAGATACTTTACTTATACAATATGCTTGTGATTCGCAGTCTCCTCCAAGTGGTGTTAAGGAAATAAAGACAACATGTGCTGCAGGCACGGTTTGTGAAGATGGCGCTTGCAAGAGAGTTGCCGTTCCTGAGCCGCAAACACCTGCTGCTGCTCCAACACAACCAACACCTGAAAAATGTGATGACTTACTGAGAGAAAATGAAAGACTGCGTGATACGTTGAGAGAATTAGAAAAGAAAAGAGATGACCTAAAGAAAAATCTTGAAGCGCCTGTTTTAGAAACGCCTTTAGAAACGCCTAGTGTGCCTTCTTGCCAGAGCTACATTAGTGATTTAGAAAATCTTAAGGTAAAACTTGAAAACGTGAAAAAAGAGTGTGAAGAAAAGATAAGAGATGCTGAAGAAGAGTGCAGGGAAAAGCAAGCTGAAGGAGATTCTTGTGATAACTTAATCTTGGAAAGAGATACATTAAGGAAACAGCTTGAAAGCTACAAAGAACTGACAGCGGAGATAGAAAAGCTGCTTAAAAGGTGATAAAAAATGAGAAAAACAATCCTAACTTTAATCGCTCTGGCTGTTTTAGCTTTGTTTGTAGTGAGCTGTAAGCCAACAGTAGGACCTGGACAGGCTATTGCTGGCACTCAAGAACCAAATTGGGTTCCTTTGCATCAGTGTTATGAACAGCCAGGTTCTGGTAAGTATGATTATTTTTATACCACAGATATTAATTGCAATGGCCAAACATTGCATGCTAAGAATATCGCTCTTGTATCCACAACGCCGTTCCCTGGAAGCATATTGATTTCAGAATGCCAGCGGATTTATGAAGAAAAAGTCAGAGATATCTGGGGTAATATTAAAAGCAGGAGACGCTATGGTGATAAGTATCTTGTAAGAGGCAAAAGTTGTGATCTTGGCGGTGAGTTCATTCGTGAAGTAGGTAATATTTATGCAAATAAAGCTGCTGGAACCTCTGCATTTTATCGCTGCAGGGCTGATGAATTTGATAGGAATGTTTGGGACTGCTGGGCTTCTTTAAATCCAAATTGCCCAAGTGAAAGGCTGGGAAGGAATGTTAATTCTTACTTGTTGGGTTATGTGCCTACAACACTAGCGCCTTCTCCTCCTACTATTGAAGTGCCTGAAGAACCTGAGGAATTCAGTTGCAAAGGTACTGAAGCAAGATTGGATATTAGAGAAGGAGAGGACTTTTTAATAAAAGAATTGAATAAGGAATACTATGTTGAATTGATTTTCAGTACTTCTAACGCAGCAAAATTCATCTTTAATGGTGAAGCGACAGACTTAATTAAAGCAAGTGACTCTGTTACTTCTAAAGATGGCTTAGTTGAATTGACATTGATGCGTGCAAAGGATGACCGAGCAGAATTCTGCTTGACTGCAACAGAAAAAGCTGGCCCTTGTGCAGACTACAAAAAAGAAATAGATGAAATAAAGAGCAAAATAAAGGACATACAGCGCGAATGTGATGAAAAAATTAAAACTATTCAGGAACGCTGCGTAACAGACACAGGAGCAAAATGCACCGACATCCAGAGAGAAATTAACACCTTAAAAGAAGAGATAACAGATTATGAAAAGCTGATAGCCAGCCTTAAACAGCTGATATCTCAATAATCTTTTTTATTTCTTTCTTTTTTTTCAGAATCTTGATTCTGTGAATTTAGAAATCCAAAAGATTTTTAATTTTCCATAAAATTTATATACTAAATAGTCTGATTTCTACTTAATTTACGTTTAACAAAAGAAGGTGATATAATGAAAAAAGCAATACCTATAATTCTTGTTCTGGCAGTCCTTGCTTTATTTGCAGTAGGATGCCAGTCTGGAGGAAGAGCAATTGCTGGGCAAGGAGCAATGCCTTTAGCAGATGCAGCTAATATGGCAAGAAATGGTCAATTGCCAGCTAATTCTCAAACTTTGGTGAGCTTGCCTTACTCATTTGATGACCTAAACACATTTATGCATCCGCCACTTAATAAGAGGCCCCGATCAGATGGTCTTATTTATTTGACTCCTAAAGAAATAATGGATATGCAAGATGCTGCAGACGTATTGGAGCTTGAAAGCCGACAGAAAATAATATTTCCTCCTGTAGAAGACTTTAGTGAACAAAGGACTCCAGATGATATCGCAAACATACCTGATTCTGGGTATGCAGAAAATCTGATTCCACAACAATATCAAGAATATAGAAGTAGAGAACTTGGCTATATGCCTTCTTATCCAGCACCTGCGGATACACGACCAACATATGGTAGTAGCACAATAGCCGCACCTACTACACATACAGACTTGGAAAAAAGTAATTGGATAGCAGAGTTAACAAATATTTGTATTACTGATCCAATTAAGTGTGCTGATTACAAAGCATTTTTTGATGCGTTACAAAAAGGTCCAGACAATTTATTTCTATGCAGAACAAAGAGTTTTACAAGGGATAAAAACGCAGGATTAATGACTGTTTGTTCAGCACTCCCATCACAAAAAAAACCCGTCTCCGGCGTTGAACTGGGTGTTGGAGAAATGGACGATGAAACAGTAGAAGCGCTTAAACGCCAAAGTTGGTGGACATGGTAATAAATCTTTTTTATTTCTTCTTTATTTTTTATAAAAATTTCAGCAAAATTTATATACCAAACAGTCTGATTTCTACTTAATTTACACTCAAACAAAAAAGGTGATATAATGAGAAAAGCAATAATATTAACTCTTATTCTTGCTTGCATAGCGTTATTTGCAGTAGGATGCCAGCAGCAGCCGCAGGCTGGAGAAGCATTTAGGCTGCCAAAATATGATCCCCGTGCATTAGAACAGCAAACAGCATATTATCCACCAACAGACTACGCTGCACAGCCCTACTATCCAGAAGAGCCAATGATGCTTGGTGAAGAAAGAATGGAAATAATTAGCGCGCCAGCGCCATCGTATGGTGAAAAAGTTGGTGAACCTACACAACAACAACTCGAAATTTGCAGAGAAGGCCTGCTTACTAGACCAGATGGGCAGGTTTATACTATTAAAATGTGTACAACTGTTCCAATGCAACCAGCACCACAAATGGGACAGACTATTAACAGCCTTTGGTATGGATTTGATGGAAGCTGGAACGAATGGATAGACTTATGGACAGATGACAGCTGGACATAAAATTTATTTTTTCTTTATTTTTGCTACGAAAAATCTGTCCCAAATTAGAAATTTGTGAGCAGATTTGTTCGTAGCGAATCTATAGCAACTACAATTAAGTTTCAAATAAGAAAATACAGTTGCTATGCTCAGAAATGCTAACAAATTAATATGATTATTTAGCATTTCTGTTGTATAGTTTTTTTATCTTGGCGACAAAAAACCCTTCTGTGTCATTATCTTGAGGCCATAATCTTAAACATTTCTTAATACTAGGATCATACTTTGCTTTCTCAAACCCTAATACAGGAGTTCCTCTTTTAATATCTAATTTAATATCCATCAATTCTGCATCTTCTCTATTACGCAATAAATAATCAACCACTCCTTCGTTCTCCTCAGGCTCTAAAGAACAAGTTGAATAAACCATGACTCCGCCTTTCTTAAGCAAATCAAATGAATTTAGTATTAATTTCTTCTGCATTCCTGCTATGCTGACAACTGTTTTTGGATTCCACCATTTTATTGTCTTGATGCTTTTCCGTATTGTTCCTGTTCCAGAGCAGGGCGCATCTAAAAGAACCTTATCAAAAGAATACCCTTTAATCCTTTCCCCTTTCATTTGCGTTACAACTGTATTACTAACCCCACATCGTTGCAAATTTATACCAAGCGCAGCCAGTCTCTGTCCTACTACATCATTTGCAATCAAGATCCCTTTATTTTGCATATATTGAGCCATCTGCGAACTTTTACTCCCAGGAGCAGCACAAACATCCAGTACAATCTCCCCTGGTTTTGGATCTAAAACTACGGGAGGTATCATTGATGCAGCCTCTTGCACATAGTAATATCCAAGTGCATGTTCTACAGTATTGCCTACATCTAATCGTCCTTCTTTGTGTTCAACAAACAGTCCTTCTTTGCACCAAGGTATTTCTTCAATCTCCCAATTAGAGCTCAATCTTTTTTTAACCTCTGCCACAGATTTCTTGAGTGTATTCACGCGTATAGACTTTCGTAAGAAACATAGTGAATATTTCTTGAATTCTTCCCAATCCGTCAGTTTAGAGTACCTTTCTATAAATTTTGGCTTGAATTCAATGTCTTCTGTTCCGGGGATTTTTTTCAGTTTCATAGTTTCTTGCTTACATAAACTCCATCTTTCTTATATCCTAATTTTTTGTAATACTCTCTAACCCCAATACCGGATATAACAAGCATCTTGTCACATTTAAACTCTTTTTTAGCGATTTTCTCTGCTTCAAGCATCAATCTTTTACCTAGGCCTTTGTGCTGCACAGCCATTCCTTTTTCACCTATTGGAACAGCAGTTCCATAGACATGCAACTCTCTTATACCTGCACTTTTCTTAGTAATTTCTGGCCTAAAAGGTTTAAATGGAATCCTCAACCTACAAAACCCTAATAAAACATCTCCAACTTCTGCAGAAAGAAACACTTCTTTACCGCCACTTGCAGAATAATCAAGTCTTTTAATCTCAACTTTTGAAAAATCAATCTTACGACCTTTCGGTTCACGACACCGTATACACTTGCACTTTACTTTCTTGTCTTTCAATATCTTAGTAACATACTGCCTTAAATTTGTTCTGTCTACTCCTGCTGATATCATTGTTGTTGGAATGTCTCTCTGTACTCTCATCACCCGGCAATAAACAGGAATAAACTTCTTAACCTGAGCAATTATTTTTGCTGCAACTGAAGTTGTCAGGGGTTTATACTTCTTAGCTTTCCATAAATCATAAAGTTCTGTTCCTTCTATGACCATGCATGGATATATTTTCAGGGCATCTGGTTTAAAAGAAGAGTTTGAAAACAGTTCTTTAAACATCTCTACATCTTTTTTGGCATTACTTCCTATTAATCCTGGCATCACGTGATATCCTACTTTTAAAAAAGAGTCTTTCATTAATTGCGTGGCTTTTACAGCGTCTTTTACTGTATGCCCTCTTTTTATCTTGCGCATAACATCTTCATATACAGTCTGCACTCCTAATTCAACTCTTGTTCCTCCTAGTTTTAGCATTTCATCAATCTCTTTCTCAAAGCAATAGTCAGGTCTTGTCTCCAAACACATTGCAACGCATCTTATCTTAGAATTCTCGTTTCTTTTCTGTTCTTTAGCAAGTGTTGATTCCCCTTTTAATTTCATCATTCGTGATTGAATTCGTTTTACTCTTTCATCATCTCGCATGTCTCCTGGCATCTCAAAGAATTTTTTATACTTCAAAAAGTCTAATTTACCGTCAGAAAAAAACTCTGCTCCAAAGTCATTCATTGCCTTAAGAGAATAAGTAATAAACTCTTCTTGATATTGTAAATCAAAACTGGGAAAAGTCCCTCCCATAACTATCAACTCAATCTTGTCAGGCATGTGTCCTAAGGCAATGTACTGCTCTAACCGATTAAAAACCTGTAAATATGCATCATATTTATTTCTTATAGCACGCATTGTTGCTGGTTCTTTTCCAGTGTAGCTCTGTGGAACATCTCCAAAAAAACTTGAAGGTCCTCCAGGGCAATAAAGACATCTCCCATGCTTGCAGGCAAATGGATAGCTCATAACTGCTACTACTGCAACTCCTGATTGTGTTCTCATTGGTTTTACAACGAGATTCATCTTTTGAATATCTGAAGGACTGGCATGTAATAATATCTCTATGTCTGTTGGAGGCTGTCTAACGCCGTATTTCTTGCAAAGCTGGTTCTTGAGTTTAGAAAGCTTCTCTCTGGATAGTTTCTTCTGCTTCAATACTTGTATTAGCTCATCAATCATGCTCATAACATTAAGAAATAGTAGTTTGCTTTAAAAAATTAACCTAAAGATCTTCTAGTGTGGTATACACTATCTCTTTTATCCGTAGTTTTGTTCCTGGCTCTATGAAGAAATCTATAATAAACCTGTTTCCTTCAAATGTTCTTGCTTGTAAAAGGCAAGATTCTACGCAGGCATGATGGAATTCGCCTTGAACTGCCCTGTATGCAGGGTGCAAAAACTCGTATCCAGAAAGCACAGGCCCTTCTAAAAGATCTAAAACAGGACTGTCGTCTTGTGTTTGTATTGAATTTCCAGTAACGCTTCCTCCTATTATTGATGTTCCTGTTATTCTGTTGTGCGTGCTGTCTTTTCTCTTGACATTTTTATACACCAAGTTCCTTATCCCGCGTTCATTATCAAGGTATATTGTCACTGTTCCTTCTCCCAGTACCTCACCGCTTATTGTTAAGGAAGTCAGGTGTACTGGTTCAGGCACTAAAGATCGTAAATAAAATCTCTGGCTGTTCTCAATAACCAAGTTCAGGTCCTGGCTGTGCACATTTGTGCTTGCATATCCTACTATTTCTGGTCTTGAGAAAACTAATGCCAAAAGAACAAGGCATATCATCAAGACAGCAAACTCTACTTTGACAAATCTTATTCTTGCCTTGTCAGCTTGTTCAATTATTCTTTTCATTATGCTAATAGACCTATCATCTGGAAGAATAGGTCATTTTTTTCAGGGCAGACTCCGTTGCAGTCAACAACTTCCTGCCATTTTGAGGATATTGTTTTGTCATGGAGTTCTTCAATGTCTGTGTTTGCTGCTGTCAGTGCTTTTGAAAACTCTACTATGTTTTCTGTTCCCCAGTATCTTTGTGTTATAAGTATATTTGTAAGTAAATTGCTGTATTTTATCTCATGGCTTTTCTCGTTTATGACAATCATGATGAAATTAAAGTAGTCATCTGGGACACAAGAGCTCTTTAAACACTCCAGCATTGAGTACCAGGCATCTGATACTGCAGTGTCATCCATGTCTGTCACGATTTCATCTATTTTTGTTATGTCTTTTGCTTTTTCTACAGAATTGTCTTTGTCTTGATACAGCTTGACTATTGTTGGTATTAGTTCTGGTGTGTGGCTCTCTCCTGATGCAAAGCTAAGCAGTATTGCTAGGGCAGTCACTAGTATGCCTAGTCCTAGTGTTCCTATCACCACTGTTTTTAAACTCATTTATATAAAATTTAGCTTTATAGTATAAATATCTTTCGACTTAAGAATTATTCAATATAGGTCACTATTCCTGCTTTTTCTGAGTGGTCTAGTCCTGTTGAGCTTTGGTATTCAAAGTCTAGTTCTGTTTTCAGTCTTTCGCCTTTAGAGCCGTACTTGCAGCCAGAAATCACGATTGTTGCTTCTTCACTGTTCTTTATCTCTTTTCCTTCCTCCAGAGAGCATTTTCCTTTTGGATCATTTATTTTCTGTATGAAAACATCCTGCCCTAGGTTGTTTTCAATGACTAATGTCAGCTCTGTTCCTGTTGCTCTTACATCTTTGCAGTCAAGCCCAGATACTATCTCACACTGCTCTTGCCCAAATGTTTCTGGGCTCAGGAACCCAAAATAAAGCAGTGCCCCTATTGCAACTATGAATACAAGTATTACCCAGCCATAAGTTAGTAGAAATTCTATTGCTGCTTGCCCTTTTTCCATTAATGCACACCTTTATTTTTTTGCTGGTGCTTTTCCGCCTGCTGCTGGTTTTGCACCGCCTGCTGCAGGCTTTGCGCCTTCTTTTGTTTCTGCTGGGAGCAGTTCTTCTATTAATGCTGATGGAACTCCTGCCTCTAGTAATTTGGTCTTTATTTCTCCTCTTGGCTTTCCTTCCATCTTTGAGATTATGTCTTTTGCTTTTGTTTCGTATTCTTTTCTTCTCTTCTCAAGGTCTTCCTGCAGTTTCTTTTTCTCTGTTTCTAGTTTCTTGAGTTCTTCTGCAGACAGCTCTGTTTTTCCTGCCTTGATTTTCTCTACAAATTCTCCTTTGTTGATGTCTGCTATTACTTCTCTTGCCTGCTTGCCTTCTACCATGATTCCCATGCTGTCGCATGAGCCGATTATTTCTTTTACTTTTGATATCATGTCTTTTCCAAGCAGGGCATCTTGTTTCATTTTTGCAATCTTGATTACCTGTTCTATCTTTATGTCTGCAACTTTGTCTGTTAAAGGATTAGAGGCGCATTTTTCTACTCCTGCCTCTTTTTTGACTAGTGCAGAAACAGGCGGCGTACCGACAGCAATAGTGAATGACTTGTCGTCTTTTACAGTGACTTTGACAGGCACTTTCATTCCTTTGAAGTCTGCTGTTTTCTTGTTTATTTCAGCGACTACCTGTCCTATGTTCACTCCTGCAGGTCCTAGTGCAGGTCCTAATGGCGGTGCTGCTGTTGCTTTTCCGCCTTCAATCAATGCTTCTATTACTTGGTCTGCCATTTTATTGTCTTGTTTAATGATGATTTATAAGGTTTGCGCTTCCTCTTCCTTGTCTTCTGCAGGCGTTTCTTCTGTGTCTCTTCTTATTACTTTTACTGCGTCCATTTTTACTGTTATTGGGATTGGTACTGCTGCCTCTAGCAGTTCAACCACGACTTCTTCTTTTGCTTTGTCTATTCTTGTGATTTTTGCCTGCTCTCTCTTGAATGGTCCTGAGATTATCTCTACAATGTCATTTTTCTGGATGTTTACATCTCTTCTTACCTGCTCAAGCATGTGCTCTATTTCTTTGTATTCTACTTCTTTGGGAAGTATGCCTCTTGCATATGGCACATTGAATGCTGCTTGTTCTGCGTGTATCCTGTCTTTTGCCTCTACAAAGACGTATCCTCGCATGCCGTGCGGCCTGACAACTGCAAAGACTTCTAGTCCTTTTTTCTGGACATTTGCACTCACAAAGTCCAGGACCTGGTCTTCTCGATTCGCAGTTGTTCTTAACGCGAATATGTGTGATTTTGGTTCGTTTTTTTGTTCTTCTGACATTTTAGGTTACCCTACCTCTTTTACATCTGAAAAGAATATTTTATTGAGTAAAATTACTTATGTATTTAAAAAAGTTGCGGTTTATAATAGTAATTCCTTGATAAAGTGTATCGCAAACCCTATTAATCCTATGACTATTATTCCTAGTCCTGATATCTTGACTATTGTCTTGAATTCAAATGAGTCTGGCTTTTTTGTGATTTTCAATACTCTTCTGCACTCTCTTAAGAAATCCTTGAATTTCTGTTTCCATCCTATTTTTTTCTCTTCTTGATGTTTTGCTTCGTCTCTTTTCTTTGCTATGAACATCTGTGTAGGCTGTTGTTCAAGTTTCTTTGGCAGTTCTCCGCCTGTTGGAGACTCTTCTTTTTTCGCAGATTCCTCTATTTTATTGACTTCTTCCTGCATCTCTGGTTGTTCTTCTTTGTGTTCTTCCATATTGTCTAGAAAAAATAAGGAATAGTATAAAAAGTTAACTAATCAACAAACTCAATGCCTAATTCTTCCTCTATTTCTTTCTTCGCCTCTGTGGACATTTTTCTTGTTGGCCCGAATATTTGCGGTGATTTAACACCAGTCACAATTAACATAGTCCGAAGATTTCCGCCTAAATCATCATAGATTTGTGCTCCCCAAATTATCCGCGCGTCTTCTGATAGTTTTTGTGATATTGTCTCTACTACCTTCCTGGCTTCATTGAGTTTCATGTCTTTTCCGCCGCATACGTTTATGAGTGCTCCTGATGCTCCTGTTATGTCAACATCTAGTAATGGATTGCTTATTGCTTTCTCTACTGCCTCAACTGCCCTGTTTTCAGAGTCACTTTCACCAACTCCAATTAGTGCTACTCCTCCGTTTGACATGACTGCCCTTATGTCTGCAAAGTCCAGGTTAACAAGTCCAGCGCGAGTAACTAATTCTGCAATTCCTTTTACTGCATTGGTTAATATCTCGTCTGCTACCTTGAATGCAGTGTGCAGTGGTAAATCAGGTGCAAGCTCCAGTAATTTATCATTTGGGATTACTATTAATGTATCAACAACATGCTCTAGTCTTTCTAAGCCAATGACTGCATTATCATATCTTCTGTTGCCCTCCATTGTAAAAGGCATTGTGACTATTCCAACTGTCAAGGCACCGCTTTTTTTTGCTATTTCAGCTATTATTGGAGCACTGCCAGTTCCTGTACCCCCGCCTAATCCGCAGGTCACAAAAACCATGTCTGCATGCTCTAGTGATTTTTTTATCTCGTGTTCGCTTTCGCGCGCAGCTTCTTCTCCTATTTTCGGGTCTGAGCCAGCTCCTAGTCCTTTTGTTACCTCTCTTCCTACTAGAATTTTCTTGTCAGCTGTAGTGTACAGTAAATCCTGTGCATCTGTGTTTATTGCGATTGTTGCTGCACCCTGTATTCCTACTTCTGTGATTCTATTAATTGTATTATTTCCGCCTCCGCCTGCCCCAAATACTTTTATGCTTGCCTTTTGCTGTGCAAGAAGCTCTTCTAGTTCTGCATCTTGTGATGCTTTTGGCACAGAAGGCTGTATTGTTTGTTGCGGTTGTGGTGCTGCGTATGCACCTTCATCAGAATTTACTGGTTTTATGAAATCCATTTTTTCTCCCAAACCCTTTTTCCAGAAATAGAACTAACTAGTATATATACTTTATTGTGCTGGAGAAGAATCTTCTTTTGGTGCCTCTGGTTCTGATTTTTCTTCTGCCTTGGGCGCCTCTGGTTTTGGTTCTTCTTTTTTCTCTCCTTCTTTTGCAAATTCCACATCCACTTTTACCAAATCTTTTATTTTTTTTGTTAATTGCTCTGCAACTTGAGGAGGCAGTTGTGCTTTTAGCTCTACTTTTGCCTTGTTATCCTTAATTTCTATTTTTGCATCTTTAACACCTATCAGAAGTTTCAATAAGGAATCTATTTGTTCTTTTTTGTCTGTCACAACTCTTTTTATCTCGATTTCATAAATTAAGTCTTTTCCAGACAAGGGATGGTTAAAATCAACAAGCACTCTTCCGCTGGATACTGTTTTTACTGTTCCCAGCATGTTGTCAATGTTGATTTGAAGTCCTGGAAATGGTTTTATCTCGTGCTGTGTGAATTTCATTAATGGAACCATCTGGATTAGTTTTGCGTCTTTTTTGCCAAATGCTTTTTCAGGTGGCAGTTCTACTGTTTGCTTCCCTAGTTCTTTTCCTTGCAGTGCTTCGTCTAGGCCAGGAACTATCTGTCCCTCTCCAAGGCAGATTATCACAGGCCCGTATTCTGCATTTGGGTTGTGGACATCATTGTCTTTTGCAACCTGTTCTATGGTAGTGTCAAATACTGCATTGTCTTCTTTTAATCTGCCTGTGTACTCGATTTCTATGAAATCGTCTTTTTTAACTGCCATTTTTTCATTGAATATTGTGTTCTTTAATAAATTTATCCACTAAATCAAGGATTGCGTCTATTCCTTCCTGGTGTTTTGTGTGTGTTGTGTCAAATACAATGTCATATTGTGACATGTCTTCTACATCTATTCCATAGTATTTTTTATATCTTTCCTGCTCGCTTTTCTTCCTCTCTATGACATGCTGTTTTGTCTTCTCTAGCTCTGTCTCATCTTCTTCTCCTGCCTGTTTCCTGTTGATTATTCTTCTTGCTGCCTCTGCAGGGTCTACTTTCATATGCACCTTGATTGCTTTTGGGATGAAATGAAATCCTATTCTTGAGTCAATCACAAAGTTATCTTCTTTTTCTGCTAGTTTTTTTGTTCTTTCGTCTATTTCTTTGTCTATTGATGGGTCTTTCTCAGCCATCTTATTCAGCTCTAAAAGACTAATGCCCTTTTCTTTTGCCATCTCTCTCACAAAATCTCCTGCAGAATACCTCTTTAGATGGTATTTCTTGGCAGCTGCATCTGCAACAACAGACTTTCCGCTTCCCAAATCCCCTGATATTGTGATTATCATGTTTTTGAGGGATGAAACCCCCTTTATAATCTTTTTGGTCACAACTTTTATAAATGCCGGCTCTTTTCTCTGGATTATTATATTCGTGGAGGAAGACAAAAATGATTGATTTGACAAGGATTTTTACACAAGACCGCAGGGAAGAAACAGCAGAAGAGGCAGATGCTGCAATGCTTCATGCAACTGTGGAGTCTGCATATATGCTTGGATGTACGCCAGAAGAAGTGCACAAACATATTTCAAAAGATCCAGAATTGTTTGCAATTAAGAACCGGCTTAAAGACCGCGTGTATGAAGCAAGTGATGAAGAGGATCATGAAATTTCTTTTTTTTAATTAATAAATTTTATATACTTGTTTCTTTTTCCTCTTAAAATCAGGGGGTAATTACAAATGGTGAGTGGAAGACATAAGGCATATGAGCGTGCAGAGCCATTAGAGGATTCTTTGGCAAATGATACTAGCGCAGCTGCTTTTGAATTAAGATTAACTGTTAGGGAAGATGCAAGCATCGGAAAGAGGTTTATTACTGTAGAAGGCAAAAAGTTTTATAGAAAAACAATCAACAAGTTAGTTAAAGAAGCAAGGGACCCAAAAAAAGACTCTATTTTTCTTTTCAGGTATGATGGAGAAACGCCTCGCCCTGTTGATGCAAATGGTAAAAAATATGTTGGTCTTCTTAAACTGAAGGGCAGAGGCGGTTTTAAGCGTTTTATCGTGTATGATTATGAGGATAAGAAAATAGAACGCCGGGTAAAAGAAGCCAGAATGAAGCTTGAAACACAGCCTCATGAGCAAGAAGGCAGGGATGACTTATATCTTGATGACATTGCACTGCTAGAAGATGAATGCTAGTATTAGAATTCGCAAGCTTTATAAATAACCTCTCACTCAGATTTTCTTGTAAATTGGGGGGATTATAATGTCTAAAGATGTACAACCTATATTCATACTGCCAGAAGGCACTCAAAGGTCTAGTGGAAGGACTGCGCAAAAAAATAACATCATGGCTGCAAAGCTTGTTGCAGAGACAGTAAGGACCACTTTAGGACCTAAAGGCATGGACAAGATGCTTGTTGATGGCATGGGAGATATTACTGTCACAAATGACGGCGTGACAATTCTTGAAGAGATGCAGATTGAACATCCTGCTGCCAAGATGATTGTAGAGGTTGCTAAGACTCAGGAAGCTGAGATTGGCGACGGAACAACCACTGCAGTTGTTATTGCAGGTGAATTGCTAAAACAAGCAGAAACCTTGCTTGAGCAGAATGTTCACCCTACTGTTATTGTGAGGGGCTATAGGCAGGCTGCTGTCAAGGCACAGGAGATTCTTCAGAATATTGGTGTTGCTGTGACAGAAAAAGAAGAATCTATACTAAAAAAAGTTGCAATGACTGCGATATACGGCAAGGGTGCTGAATCAGCTAAGGAAAAACTAAGTGAAATCGCGATAAAAGCAGTAAAAAAAGTTATTGAGAAACAAGATTCTGAAATTTCTTTTGACACAGACCACATTAAATTAGAAAAAAAGGTCGGCGGTTCTGTTGAAGACACTAATCTTATTGACGGTGTTGTGATAGAAAAGGAAGTTGTTCATCCTGGAATGCCTAAGGTTGTAAGCAATGCAAAGATTGCTTTGCTTGATTCTCCTATTGAAATTAAGGACACAGAGATTGATGCTAAGATTTCAATTACAGATCCTATGCAGATGCAGGCTTTTATTGAGCAGGAAGAAAAGATGATTCTTGCTTTGGTTGACAAGGTTGCTAAGTCAGGTGCAAGTGTTGTTTTCTGCCAAAAGGGCATTGATGATATTGCACAGCACTTTCTTGCAAAAAAAGGAATTCTTGCTGCTAGAAGAGTGAAAAAGAGCGACATGGAAGCTATTTCAAGAGCTACTAGTGCTAGGATTGTCACTAATTTTGATGATTTGAATGCAAATGACTTAGGCAAAGCAGGCCTTATTGAGGAAAAGAAAGTAGGAGACGAAGAATTAATTTTTGTAACAGGATGCAAGAATCCAAAGTCTGTCACTATTTTAGTCAGAGGAGGGACAGAGCATATTGTTGATGAGGTCAAGCGTGCAATGACAGATGCTATTGGTGATGTTGCCTCTGCACTGAAAAAAGGAAAAGTTGTTGGCGGTGCTGGCTCTCCTGAGATAGAGGTTGCAAGGCGCTTGAGAAAATTTGCTAATTCCTTGTCAGGCAGGGAGCAATTGGCTGTTCTTGCTTTTGCAAATGCTTTAGAGATTATTCCAAGGACTCTTGCAGAGAATGCAGGTCTTGATCCGATTAATGTTTTGACTGACTTAAAGGCTGCTCATGACCAGAAAAAGGTTTGGGCAGGAATCAATGTGTTTACAGGCAAGACAGTTGATGCCTGGAATGCAGGTGTTATTGAGCCTCTGCAGATTAAGACTCAGGCAATCAGTTCTGCTTCAGAAGTTGCTGAGATGATTCTCAGGATTGATGATGTGATTGCTGCTGGCGGCAAAGTTCCTGATTCGCAGGGAATGCCGCCTGGAATGCCTCCAATGGGCTGATTTTTTAACGAAATATTTATAAATATAGTATATTTTGGAGTATATAATAAAAAAGATGGTGATATGATGGTCAAAAAAGCTAAACATTCTGCTGAGACAGAAGAATATGAGCTTCTGCCGCATAGGGAAATCGAAGACCTGAAAGAAGAGCTGAGAAAGCTAAAAGAGTTTGAGATTACACCAACTAAAAAATTGCGTATTTCTCTTATTGAATTAAACAAGAAACTAGACAAGTTACTGCAGATTTTTGATGAGGCACGGCACGACATAAGAACAGAGGAGATTGGTCTGGGTTTCAAGGAAAAGATGAAGCCGTTGATGGAAAAGATGGAGACACTGCAGGAGCAGCAGGCTGATATTGCAGAAGGAATGGTTGCTCTGGCAGATATTGTGAAGGGCATGAAAAAAGAAAAAAAGCCTGAACTTGAGCCTCCAGGAATGCCGCCTGGAATGCCTCCTAGGCCAGTTGGTCCGCCTTCTAGTACAATGGGTCCTCCTAGGCCTTCAGGAATGCCGCCAGGAGCTCCTCCGAGACCTCCTGCTGGGCCACCGCCAAGACCTGGTGCTCCAATGCCGCCAAGGCCTGGCATGCCGCCTCCAAGGACTCCTCCAAAGCCTCCTAGGAAAAAGAGATTTGGAATAATATGATTTCTTCAGATGTTGATCTGGCCAAGACAAAGTCTTTGCTTCTTTATCTTAGTCTTGCAAAACATAAAATAGACCAGAGAGAGTTTGCAAAGCAGAAGCTTGCTGCCCAGATTTCTGCGCTGAAAAAAATTAGCACTAAGACAATCAAAAAGCATGTTGTTGATTTAGAAAAAGATATTGCAGAAGCTATTGCAACTGAGAAAAAGATCATCACTTCTCAAAAGACAGAGGATGAGCACCACAGGGAATTAGTTGAGAAGATTGACAAGCTTGAAGGCAAGCTTGAAAAGTACCTTAATACTAAAGAAGCGAGAAAAAGAAGGATTCTTGAGCTTGAGCTGAAGATAAAGAAAAAGATGGCTTCCAGGAGAGAAGAGCTGGCTGGCTTAAGAGATGCTATCAAGAATCTTGAGAAGCTTTATGCTTCTGCAAAAAAAGACAAGAAAGTTTCTAAGATGCGTTTGAAATCAATAGAAACTAAAATTAAGAAGCTTAAGCAAAAGTTAAAAATTAAGGCAAAAAAATTATAGGTCTTTTGCCATTACTGTTCTTCTGTTGTTTGCTTTTGCTCTTTCAACAGCGTCCTTGACTAATTGCTCTACTTTCTTGTCAAGTGCTTCTGCGAAATCTCCTGCAACATTTGCTTCGCCTACTATTTCTTTTATCTTTGCTTTTACTATTAACATTTTTATTCCACCTCACTATCTTTATTCTTGTTTTTTTTGGCTTCTAATATTTAAATATTACGCAAAATTAGTAGTATCTGCTAATTTTCTTTTTTAGCTTGATTATGTCAGCAAGTGAATTGCTTCTGCAAGTTTTTCTTTCTGTTTGCGAATATTGGCTTGCATTGCGATTATGCCATCAATACATTCAATGACAGCAGTAATTATTTCTTCATTCTTTTTTTCAGCGTTTGCCCCTGTTGTAAGCCCCTTTAATTGTTTAATCCCATTATCAAGAAGAACTGTGCAATTTTTAAGCCAGCTGTCTGTTTCATTAAAAGGTTCTTTTATTGATAAAATTTTAACTCGCAGCATGTCCATTGCATTTTCGATACGCTCTTGGTTCATGGCTGCAAAACCAGTCTTTTTAACTCCGCCGATAATTAATTTAACTGCGTCTGATGTCTCTTGCAGAGTCAAGTTGGCAAATTGCTCGCTGCGAACTTGCATGCCAAATAAAGCATTAGGGTCTTTTTTTAAAACATCTTGCGGGTTATTTTTCATTGTATCTCACCTTATTCATTACATTAAAAATAACTAGTAAAACTTTTTATTTAAGTTTTTCCATTTTACCTGTGAGTAAACCAGAATTTCAGTTTTTTTCCTTTTTTCGCGTCTAATCTGCAGAATCCGAATCTCTCTAATTGTACAATATCTCCTGCTTTTAGTTTGCTCAAGCCTGCTTCCCCAAGTCCTTTTACTGTTGTTTTGTCTGGCATCAAGACCTCTACATCAACAAGGTCTTTTGAAACAGGCAGCCAGTGTATTATCATCTCTCCTTTATCCTTATAATCTGAATAATTTTTCCCTTCAAAAACAAGCTCTTGTCCTTTTTTCTTGAAATTTAGGCAGTCCATAAGTCTATAAAGTTTGTTTGCTTTCAGGATTTTATTGTCTGCTCTTGCGAGATAGAATTTTTCATTGCACTTGAACACCCGCATTCCTTTTTCAAGCTTGTCTGGGTGTAATTTCAGTGCTATGTCTTGTGTTGGTGCTTTGGATATTGTGACTTCTATCGGATCCTCTACAAAAAAGTATCTGTCTGACACAGGGTCGATTATTTCTTTGTTAAATGCCTCTAGTGTCTTGAAGAATTCTTCTTTTGTGACTGTTTTGTCTGTTAGTGTCAGGCCGATGTCTACTGCAAATTTGATGAATGCTCCTGGCTGGAATCCTCTTCTTCTTAGTGCTGGCATGAATGGCAGTCTTATGTCATCCCAGTCATCATATTCCCCGTACTCTATTTTTTGTTTTGTTTTTGAGCAGCTGAGTTCAAGCCCTACAAAGTTTATTCTTCCCCAATTTATATACGTGGGTCGTTTCCATTTAAAGTAATCAAAGATGTATTTTTGTCTTTTTGCCCCGTCTGCATGCTCTTTGCCGTTTATTACATGTGTCAATCCAAGCAGGTGGTCGTCTATTGCAACGCTGAAGTTCATCAATGGCCACACTCTGTGTTTTGTGCCTTGTCTTGGGTGGACATGGTCATTTATTCGCATTGCTGGCCAGTCTCTCATTGCAGGGTTCTTGTGAGCAACATCTGTTTTTATCCTGCACACTGCTTCTCCTGGCTTGTATTCTCCGAACATTTTTGCCCATCTTGCTTCTTGTTCTTTGATAGATAATTCCCTGCAGGGGCATGCTTTTTTCTTGCTTATCATTTCCCTGAATTCATCTGGGTCGCAGGTGCATACATATGCGTTTCCTGCTGAAATCAATTTTTCCATGTGGTCATAATAATATCCAAGCCGGTCTGACTGGAAAAGTGTCTCTGCAACATTGTCTTTTGTGAGCCATTTTGCATCTGTTGGCACTAGTTCATATCCTGGCTCATATATGTTTGAGGGGTCAGTGTCCTCAATTCTTAGGAATAATTTGCCTTTGTACATTCTGGCATATTCAGAATTAATGCTTAAGCCGTATGCATGCCCTAGATGCAGCGGTCCTGATGGTGATGGCGCGAATCTTACTGCAACTTTTCCTTCTTTTGCATCTTTTAGTGGCTTTAGCCCTTCTCTTTTTTCTTTTGGCTTTTCTTCTAGCAATTCAGGGGCGTTTTTCTCTAGTTCTTTTCTCTGCTTTTCTTCCCCTAGTTTGTTTACTTCAGATATGATTGTGCTTATTTCTTTTCCAAGTGTCTTTAGTTCCTTTTTAAGGTCTGGATTTGCACTAAGTAATTTGCCTATTACAGCGCCTTGATTGGCTGTTCCACTGTATTTTAATGCATTTTGCAGTGCCCAGTTCCTTATGTCTGCTTTTATTTTCTTGTCCATACTCTTTATTTTTAAAGCAGAGTATTTAAATCTTATCACAAAACATAAATATGAGTTCTTTATTACAGGGCTTATTAGGCTATTAAGGGGGATATTTATGAAAAAGCATAAGAAGAATACAAAGAATGAAGATTTTTACAAGATAGACAAGAAAACAGCAGGGTATTGCCTGCTCGGCCTGATTGTAATATTGATTATTGCAGGGCTTTTCTATTATGATGTGATAGAATTGCCTGAGTCAGAGGAAAAGAAAGAAGAAAAGGCAATTCTTGATAATTTCACAATTACTGCAGAAGCTCCTGAGGTAGAGCTGTATGTAATTGAGAATTCTGAATGCACGCATTGCATGAATGCCTCTACTGTCATTGAACTAATCAAGGGGGCTCCGGCTCTTGATATCAAGTCTGACAAGATTTTAGAGTATGATTCTGATGAAGGAAAAGAGCTTATTGAAGAGTATGAGCTTAAGAGATTGCCTGCATTTGTTTTGAAGATTGTTTCAGGAGAGACTCTTGAAGAGGCAATTCCTCCTTTTGAGAATAGAAAAGGAGCAATGGTTTATGATATGACTCCTCCGCCTTACTATGATGTAGAAGCTGATGAGATAAAAGGTGTTATCTCTGTGACAAAGGTTGTTAACTCTGGATGTGAGGACTGCTTTGATTTAGAGGCGTTGATAGGTAATCTGAAGATGTTTGGTTTGGCTGTTGGCGAGGAAACAACAGTTGAGTTTGACAGTGATGAAGGAAAAGAGCTTGTTGAGAAGTATGGTATCACAAAGGTTCCTACTTTGATATTTTCCAAAGATGCTAAAGAATATGACCAGATAAGCAGTGCTTGGGAAGAGATTGGCACTACAGAAGATGATGGAATGATGGTCTTAAGGACTGTTAATCCGCCTTACTATGATATTGAGACTGATTCTGTGAAAGGTATTGTTTCTATAACTCATTTGACTGATGAAAGCTGTGAAGATTGCTTTGATACTGCTATGATTAAGAACATGTTTGAGCAGCAGTTAATGATGAAGTATGGCAGTGAAAAAACAGTTGATATCTCCAGTGAGGAGGGCAAAAAACTCTTGGAGGATTATGAAATCACCAAGGTTCCTACTGTTATCTTGTCTGGTGATGCAGAAGAGTATCCTGGAATTACTGGCGTATGGGATCAGATTGGCTCTGTCGTGAATGATGAGTTTGTAATAACAAAGCTGGAGACAATTCCAGGCATTGTTTACAAGGATCTTGAGACAGACGAGATAGTTGGCTTGAAAGAAGAAACAACAGATGATTCTGAGGAAGAGCCTGAAGAAGAAAGCAGTGAAGAAAACGAGACTGCTTGATTTTTTTTATTATCTTTTTTCTTTATAATTTCCATAAGTTTTAAAAGCAGGTTGCTTTTCTGATTGTTCATGATATGTATTTTGGCATTGATTATATTCAGTATTTTGGCTATATTTTCTGTGAGCTATAGGCCTCTTGCTGCAGAGGCTTTTGATTGTGTTTTCAGAAAAGCCACTTTCAGGAAGTGCAGGACTAATCTTGACCAGAGATTGAAAAGCCAGATTACTGGTAGATTGCTTACAAAAAGCCCGTTCTTGGCAAGATTTATTTACAAGAGATTTGAGTTGATATCTTGGATTTTTGTTATTTTGTTGATTTCCAGCTTGCTTTATTCAGGATATGGTGTTTACAACTATGCGCGTTATGGTCATTGTGATGGGGTTAATGCGCAGGGTTTTTGTGTTTATGACGCATTTGATGGAGACGAGCCTGTCAATGCTCCTTGTGTTGAACAGGATTCTAAAGAAACCTTGTTTACTCCTGTTGAAAAAAAGAGTTCATGAAGATGAATGTTGAAAGTATTAGAAAAGATTTTCCGATTCTGAAGAAGAAATTAGCTGGAAAGCCTGTTGTTTATTTTGATAATGCGTGTCAGAGCCTTAGGCCTATACAGGTCATTGATAAGATAAATGAGTATTATCATGATTTTCCTGCTTGCGGCGATAGGAGCATGCATAAGCTTGGCAAGAAGGTTGATGAGGCAGTTGATAAGGCAAGAAAATCTTTGCAGAATTTTTTTAATGCAAAAAAAGCAGAAGAGCTTATTTTCACAAAAAACGCAACAGAAGCAATTAATATTGTTGCTAATGCGCTGGATTTAAAGAAAGGGGATGTTGTTCTGACAACTGATAAAGAGCATAATTCTAATCTTGTTCCTTGGCAGTTGCTTAAGGAAAAAGGTGTTAAGCACGAGGTTGTTGAATTCAATAATGTTGATGCCTTGAATGACAAGTTGACAAAAGATGTTAAGATTGTTTCAATGGTGCACACCTCTAATATGGATGGCACGAGTATTGATGCAAAGGAATTGATTAAGGTCGCGCATGATAATGGCAGCTTGTTTATGCTTGATGCCTGCCAGTCTGCTCCGCATAAAATTGTTGATGTCAGGAAGCTTGATGTTGATTTCATGGCTTGTTCTGGCCACAAGATGCTTGGCCCGAGCGGCATTGGTTTGTTGTACGGCAAACAAGACGCATTATCCAAATTAAAGCCTTTTGTTGTTGGGGGCAGTACTGTTTCAGAGTCTACTTATGCTTCTTGTGATTTTGAGAAGCCGCCTCATTTGTTTGAAGCTGGCTTGCAGAATTATGCTGGCATTATGGGTTTTGGTGCTGCTGCAGATTACCTGAAAAAAGTTGGCCTGGATAATGTTTCTGCTCATGAGTTTAAGCTGAACAAGAGGATTACAGATGCTGTTGGGGATTCTGTTGAATTAGTAGGCCCTAAAGATCCTGTATTGCGGGGAAGTATCTTTAGTTTTAATGTTCCTGGAATGGAGACTCATAATGTTGCGATTATGCTTGATGAAGCTGCTAATGTCATGGTGAGAAGCGGTGCGCACTGCTGTCATTCCTGGTTTAATGCGCATAAGATGCTGGGTTCTGTGAGAGCCTCTTTGTATTTGTATAATACAGAAGAAGAATGTGACATTTTTATCAAAGAATTGCAGAAAATAGTGAAATTACTTTCCTAGGTCCTCTACTTCTCTAACTATGTTATTTGCTTCTTGTATTGGCTCTTCTTCTATTGCTGCTCTTCCGCAGTATGGGCACAGTGTAGGCTTAAAATTCCTTGAAAACTTCCAATTGCATGCCGCACAGCGGTATTTCTTCTTTATAGCCATATTTAATCCCCCATATAGTCCTTTATTTAAGAAATATTTAAATGTTGTGCTTATTCTGGCAATGACGCCTTGCGCAGTCCTCAGTTATTTAGCGATTTTTGATAAATCTGATAAACACAAGGTTTCAGGAGCAGACGCAGCGCGTCATTGCTTATTCTGGCAATAGCGCCTGGCGCAGTCTTCAAATCTTGTTTGTGATATCTAATAAATCTGGCTTATATGCGAATTAAAGAATCATTACGAAGCGCGCTATTGCCAATGCTAACGTAGCGCAGCATTGCAAAGGGGAAAAATTATTAAATCAGAATGCTTATTTAAGTTAAAAATGAGGTCAGTAACCATCTTTGCATTGTTTTTGTTGGCTGCAATTCTTGTTGGCGGCTTGTATGCGAATAGTATCAAGATTTATGCTGTTAGTTCTATTAATGATGATTGTTCAGATGGCCTTTGTTATGGCTGTGTTATTGATGGTATTCCCTGCACTTGTTACAGCAAGGAATGTGTTTGCGGAGAAAAAATTGTTCCTTTAGCTACCTGTATTAACGCAGGATAAGTCTTGCATCTGCTACTTTTCCTGTTTTGTCATTGATAATAAAGGGATTTATGTCTAGTTCTTCTATGTCTTTGTGTTTTTCAGGTATTTTTGATGCAGTTACAAGGGCATTTTTTAGGATTTTCAGGTTTACTGGCTTTTCTCCCCTAAATCCTAGAAGTAGTTTTTTTGCTTTTAGTTCATTTATCATCTCTTCTGCATCTTGCTGTGTTATTGGGCACACCCTGAAGCTTACGTCTTTTAATACTTCTACAAAGACTCCCCCTATTCCAAATAGTATCACGTGTCCAAATGTAGGGTCGTTTTTTAGCCCGATTATTGTCTCTGCTCCTTTGATGTGCTCTTGCACAAGTATTCCTTCTAGCTTTAGTTTTTTCTTTTTAGCTATGCTTATTAAATCCTGGAATTCTTTGATTAGCTCTTCTTCACTGTCTGCTTTTCTTATTCCCTGCACTTCTGTCTTGTGAAGTGCTTGTGGCGAGATTAATTTCAGCATCACAGGGTATGTTTTCGCAAATTTTACTGCCTCTTCTGGTTTTTTTGTGAGAATGCTTTTTGCTATTGGCAGGTATTTTGATAATAGTTGTTCTGCTTTTGGTTCTGTCAAGGCTTTCATCTTGCTTTCACCTTGTATAGTGCAAGCAGTCCTAGTATAAAAAATATTAGTAAAGAAAGTATTGCCCAGAAGTATCCTGTTCGAACAGCAAGAAATCCAAAGATTATTGGCCCTATCACTCCTGAGAATTTGTCACTTAGTTCCATGAAGCCAAAGAACTGCCCTTCTTTTTTCTTTGGAGCGATTTCTAATAATAATGGGCGCATTGAAGTCCACACTGACCCTAACGCAACTCCGCCAAGAATCCCTCCTATTATGAATGTGGTCAAGGATGTTGTCTTAATCAGCACAAAAAGAGTGATTATCCAAAGAACCCCTGCAATTCCCAAGGTTCTTTTAGGTCCTATCCAATCTGTGATCTTGCCAAAAACTATTGCACCTATTGCTGCTGCTATTGAAAACACAATATACACTCCCATGAATGCTTTTACAGTCAGCCCTATCTCTGATCTTCCATAAAGATAAAGAAACACTATCACTGCGTTTATTGCATTTACATACAAGAAGGTGGTTATCAAGAACCAAACAAGACTTTTGTGGTGTTTTATTCTGACAATTGTTTGTTTAACATCTGAAAAAGATCTTAAGATATTTGCTCTTAGTTTTGCATGTTTTGCTGGCTTGTCTTTTATGACAAAGAATGTTATCAGTGAGAATCCTATGAAAAACATTGCTGTTGCAGGAAACATTGCCTTTACTCCAGAGAGTGTTTCCCAGCCAAGATAGTTCAATACTGCCCAGGTCATCAATAAGCTTAGGAAGGTTCCTATGTATCCTACACTCACTCCGATTCCGCTTACCTTGCCCACATTTTTCTTGTCTGATATTTTTGGGAGTATTGCGTTGTAGACAGTTAGTGCTGCGTGGTAAAAGTAGTTTGCTATAAAGCCGAACATCAATGCAAATGCTAGGTTGGCATACATCACCAAGTATGTTGCTGCACAGCAGAGCACTGTGAAGAGTATTATGAATGGCATTCTTCTTCCTAGTCTGTCTGACAAGGCCCCTATGAATGGAACTGTTACTGCCACTAACAACATAGACAGGCCAAACACTAAGCCTATCTGGAATTCATTTCCGCCCAAGTATTGCTTGATGTAAAGCGGAAAAAAGAATGTTACAAATAGGGCAGAGAATGCTGTATTTGCTAAGTCATACACGCTCCATGCAAATACCTCTTTTTTGAGCATATCTGTGTTATTTCGGCTATTGTTTATAAATATTTCTTAATCCATTAGCTTTAAATACTGAGCACATTGATTATTTGTTATGGATAATTCAAATCTTGATTTAGGGAGAATGTCTGCAGAACTAAAAGAAGCATTAGTTCCGTATGCACAATTATTCAGGCCATATATTTCTTTTGGTGATTTTGAGCCATTAAGACTCACTCCTGAAAAAAATTACACTGCTCGCACAAAAGTTCCTGTTTTTTATGATCAAAAGCCTGCAGGCAATCTGTATGCTTTGGTTTTTCAGTTCCATGACGGAACTGGTGATGATAATACATTCAAGCCAGATGATTTAATTATTCCTGGCAGGTTTGAGGCAATGAAAGATAAAAGAAAAATAATGCCGAGATCTAAGGAAAACACATGCTTAGAGGCGTTTTTTCCTTTTTTTACTGCAATGGATGGCAAATATTTCAGACATGCAGTTTCTCTTGAAGAACTGACTGTTGATAATCCAGAAGATCCTGAAACCATTGTCACGCTAGGCACTCTTGGTTTGAAAGTAGAAAAATATAGCCCTGCCTTGAGAGGAGGAACAATAAAAGGATACAATGATGCTCCGTATAATCCTCCGCTGTTCTTGACTTGCGGGCATCAGGATAATAAAAGATTTGGCGACCCGCACGCAATTTTTTGTTCTGTTCCTACTGCTGGTGCGCAGGTTGCTGGTTTCTTGGCAGTGCCTGAAAATCCAAATCCTGCAGAAGCTGGATTAAAGTTATTTTTAGAGCGGGAAGGCAGGCTTCCTGAGTAGGCAAAACATTTTTATACCTTTCTTCTTAAGACTGCATGAAGAGGTGAAAATGGCATATTTTTTTACTAGGATATTGATGTATCCTTTGATGCGGCTTTTTTTTGTTAAGCAGATTACTGGAATTAATAATCTGCCTAAGAAAACTCCTTATATTCTTGCTGCGAATCATGCAAGTTATATTGATGGTGTCTTGATGTTTCTCACGATTTTATGGTATAAGAACAAGCCTGTTCATATCTTGATTTACAAGGAGTTTTTCAAGACTTGGTTCAAGAGATTTTTTTTCTTGACTTTGTATAAGCAGATGCAGGCTAATCACTCTGTTGATCATGCTGTTCAGTATTTAATCAATAATGAGCTTGTTGGTATTTTTCCAGAAGGCGGACGAACAAAAACAGGCAAGATTAAGAAGGTAACACATTCTGGTCTTGCGGTCATGGCTCTTGAGACTGGCTTGCCTGTTGTTCCTGTGGGTATTGAAGGAACTTATGAGCTTTGGTCTCGGTATCAGAAATGGCCGAAACTCAAGAGGCTTGTAACTATAAGAATAGGCAAGCCAATTAAGTTTAACTTAAAAATGAATAAAAAGAATTATAAAACAGTTACAAGCAAGGTTATGAAGAGTATAGCCAAGCTTGCAAAAGAGGAGTATAAGTGGTAATATGCGTCAGTTGTTTTCAATTCAGGAATTAAGAAGTTTGAATCCAGTGCAGATTGAGAGAATGCAGAATGCAAAGTTTCATGCTGTGGCAAAGAATCTTCTTCCGCACACAAAGTTCTATTCTACTCTTTTCAAGGAGTGTGGTGTTGACCCTGCTAAATTAAAGAAAGTTGAGGATTGGCATAAGCAGGGCCTTCCTTTGATTAAGAAGTTTTATTACATGAAGCATGTGAAGGATTTTATTGTCAAGCCAGAAGATCCGTTTAAGACTCATCTTTCTTACTTGCGTGACTTGAGTACTGGTGCAGCAGTTGATTTGGCATTAAAGGTTATGGATAAACAAGAATTAACAAAGACACTTCATGATTTTTATCATCCTAAGATGCCTTTGTTTTCAGGCGGGACTCAGAGCGGAAAGCGCACTCCTACTTTAATCACAACAACGCAATTAAGGAATTTGAATAATATTATGGGTATCTCTGCTCAATTGATGAGTCAGGATTATTTCAAAGATACTGTTGGAATGAATTTGTTTCCTTATGGCCCGCATCTTGCCTGGCATGCTGTTCAGTCTGCTTTTAATCAGGGTGTTGATTTGAATCTTGCGACTGCTGCTGGTGGTGCAATGAGAACAAAGGATTTAATTGAAATGGCTGATAAGTTTAAGGCCAATGTTTTTGCTGGAATGGCTAAGTACATGGCAAACAGGTTTTTGCCTATGGCTGTGAAAAAAAAGATTAAATTAAGGCAGAATATTTTGTTCATTAATGGTTCTGAGCCAATGCTTCCTAAAGATAAAGATAAAATCCTGAACCTATCCAAGAAGCTTGGTGTTAAAAATCCTTTGATTCTTGATTTTTATGGCGCTAGTGAGATGAAAGAGGATATTTTTATTGAGTGCCTTCCTGGTTCTGGTTATCATCATATTGCTCCTTTATCTACAATAGTGAAAACTGTAAAGATAAATCATATCAAAAAAGGTGATTTCATAGATGATTGGGAGTTCACAAGCCCAGAAAAAGGCGGTGCCGCTGTCATGTGGAACATTAATGGTGCTGGAACTGTCTTACATGGTTATTTGATAGGGGACAAATATGAAAAAATAATTAAAGGCAGGTGTCCTAACTGCAGGTTAAACACTGAAAGAGTGTATGGTGTGAGCAGGCTTAAGTTAAAATGAATCTGGATACATTTTTCAAGGCAGGCAAGATTGCTGTAATTGGTGCCTCTAGGGAAGAAGGCAAAGTTGGTAATGTTATTTTCAGGAATTTCTTAGAAGGTTTTGATAAGGAGGTTTATCCTGTTAATCCTAATGCAGACGAGGTAATGGGTTATAAGTGCTTCAAGAGTGTAAGAGATATACCTGGAAAATTAGATCTTGCGATTATCTGTATTCCTGCAAAGTTTGTTCCTAATGCTGTTATTGAATGCGGCAAGAAAGGAATACGAAATGTCATACTTATTAGTGCTGGTTTTAAGGAAGTTGGTAATGACAAGCTTGAGAAAGAATTGTTCAATGCTTTAAAGCGGTATAATATTCAATGTATTGGCCCTAATTGCTTGGGTGTTTATGCTTCTAAAGGGCATATTGATACTTTGTTCCTGCCTAAGGATAGGTTAAAGAGGCCTAAGGCAGGTGTTATTTCTTTTGTTTCTCAGTCAGGTGCTTCTGGCAGTGCTATTCTTGACTTGGCTGCTGAAGAACAGTTTGGTTTTGCTAAGTTTATTAGTTATGGTAATGCAATTAATATTGATGAATCTGATTTGATTGAGTACTTGGGTAATGATTCTGATACTAAAGTGATTTGCTTGTATGTTGAGGGTGTTAAAGATGGAAAGAAGTTTCTAGAGACCTGCAAAAAAGTTGCTTCTAAGAAGCCTATTATTGCAATTAAGGGGGGTATTACAGATGCTGGCAAGAAAGCTGCCTTGAGTCACACTGGTTCTTTGGCAGGAAGTGCTGAAGTGTATTTTGGGGCTTTTAAGCAGGCTGGAATTACTATTGCTCACACTCTTGAAGAGGTTTTTGATTACATGAAGGTTTTTGAGAAGGTTCAAATAAAACCTAATGGGAAAAAGATTCAGGTTATCACTAATGGCGGTGGTTTTGGCATTCTTTGTTCAGATGCTATTGCAGGTCTTGGCCTAGACATGTCTGAGATGTCTTCTGCTGTTCAGAGGTCTTTAAAGAAAAAACTCCCCCCTATTGCTGTTGTTGGAAATCCTATTGATTTATTAGGTGATGCAACCACATCAAGGTACAGGCTTGCTCTGGATGCCTGTATAAAGGATAAGAACGTTGATATTATTGTTGCTGTTGTTCTCTCGCAAACTCCTTTGATTGAGGAAGAGATTATTACAGATGTCTTGAAGGAGTTTAATGACAAGAAAAAGAAGCCTATCGTGACTATCACAACTGGCAGCGAGTTCAGCGAGAAATTAAAGCAGGAGATTGAGGATTCTGGTTTGCCTTGTTTCAGGTTTCCATTTAATGCAGTCAGGGCTGTTAAAGCTTATTTAGAATATCATAAAAAATAAATAAAAAATTATTTTTTCTTTTTCTTGGATTTTTTCTTTGTTTTCTTTGTTGTTTTTGCTTCATACACCACTGAGTGTGGTTCGTCATCAAAGTCATATGTTTCTAGTGGATAATCCTCTTCTGTAAAGTCATCTTCTTTTATGGATATCACTGATATCAATAGTGCTACTGTATTGAAGAAAAGCATCAGTGCAAATACAAGGAAGGATCTTGTCAGCACATATAGGAATACTGTGTTTGCCAGGTATAGCGAGAATGCTATTGTGGTTATTGGCCAGCCCCAGTTTAGTTCTAGACCAAGTCCTAGTATCAATCCTAGTGCTAATATAAGCCCTATAACTATGAATACTAGTTCTAGTGTGAAGTATGTTGATAGTTTTGTCTCTAGGTATATCGCTCCTAAGAAATTCAAAAATAATAGTGCAATTATTGTTATTGTTCTTACTATTCCCATTTTTACCTTACCCCCGTTCAATATAAAAAAGTACAAATAAAGAATATATAAATATTTCTATTCTGGAGTAGTGACTTTTTAGCTGAACCAGCCTGTTATCCATGCCCAAATCTGTGCAAAAAAGCCTTTTGGTGCTTTTTCTTCCTTAGGCTTGGTCTCTATTGTTACTGTAATATCCTGCTCTTCTGGCTCATCTTTTGTAACTACAACAGGTTCTGGTTCTGTATCAGTATCAACATCTGTCTCAGTTGGGGTGTCTATCTGCACATCTGTTGTGCCTGTGTCACCGGAGTCATTTGTGGTGGTTACTTTTGTGCCGGATTTTGTTATCTTGATTTCACACATGCAGTTTTCATTGCAAAGCCCTATGTTGCCGTCATCATCAAAGCACATTTTGTTCATTGGGTCGCATTCTTCCCCAGGATCTACCACAGAATCTCCGCATGTTGGTTCTGGAGGCGGTGCTGTGTAATTCTCATTTTTTGCTTTTGCTTCTCCTTCTCCGCCAACGCATTTTCCCATGTCACATTTCTCAAATCCTTCCCTGATGCACTCCACTATTTCGTATTTTATCTGGTCATTCTTGTCGCAATAGTATTCTTTCAGGTAAGGGCTTGTGTCTTGCCGAACTTCTGCATCCGGGTCTAATATACAAATGTCTTCTTTCCCACTTATGATCTTGGTATCACCTTTTTCTGCGTAGTTTTTCCCGCCGTCTGAGTCTGTGCAGGCAGCACTGACAATTCCCGCAGACAACAGAAATATTGCCAAAAAAATAAGTGCTTTTCTCATTTTAAAATTCCTCGCTCTCCAAAGTTTTCAACAAACCTTTTTTCTTAAGCGCCTGTACCTGTATTGGCCTGTACTTGAAGACAACATCTCCTTTGTCATCTGCGCTTAATTCCCAAGGCTCTATCAAAAGAACATCTCCTTCTCTTATCCACAAGTGTCTTTTTAGTCTGCCAGGTATTCTGCATATTCTTGTCTTGCCGTCCATGCAGCGGACTTTCATTCTTGAACCCCCTACTCTTTGCTCGCAGATTCCGATTACCTGGTTTGCTCTCGGAAGAGGCGTCCTTCGCATCATCTCGAGCTTTTGCTGCTCTTCCTCTTCTGGAGACAATGATTTCTTGCCTTGCGGCTTTCTGCCTTGTGGTTTCTTCATTAGATATATATTAATGATGGCTATTTATAAGGCTTTTGCTTTAAAAGGCAAAAAGATTAAATACTACTGCAGGAAATAAATATGTATGGTTGACGAAAAAGATTTGATTCAAAAGATTCAGGAGTTTTTTCAGCATGGCTACGAAGGTGGAAGCAGATGGCTTGGGCGAGCAAAAGAGATTGCAGGCATTTGCCTAGCCAGAAGCAACAGCCATAAACCAGGAAATCCTTGTTATCCATATTACCAGATACTTGTTAATTTAACTTGTTCATTTCTCAGCCAGGCAACAGACTGGCAGGATTTTCGGCGCAGGGACAGGGCAGTTTTTGATGCATTTCAACAGGGAAGAGATAACAGCAATATAACATACCACAGAAATCCAGCTGTGCAAAAAACAGTGGCAGAAGTATTCATAAGATTTCTGAGTGCTGGCCTTCCTCAAAGCAAAGATTGGAATATATTAAATAATTACGCAAGCCTTTTTTTTGGAATTCCGGCTGCAAAAGACAGTACCCGTGCCAGCTATGTTGAAGAAGAGGTTCCGACAGAAGAATTGGTTCCTGTTCAAAAAGGCTGGCTCTTCAAGAGAGAAGTGATTGAAAAGCGGATTGTGATGAAAAAAGTAAAGAAAAAAATACCCACCAAGCGCGGTATTCCTAAAACAGCTGAAGAATTAATTCAAGAGCTTTCTCGGTTTGCTTAATAAAAACATTTATAAATCAGACTTTTAATATAACATATATGGCTAAAAAAAGGGGTTTTACTGTAGCTGGACTTTTCAAGACACTTGGCGCCATTCTTGGTTTTTTTATTACTGCGATGATTTTTGTTTTTGTGGGGCTTATTTTCATTAATGTCTTGAATCTTGTTTTTTCAGAGCCTGTTGTTTTTGATGGAAATGTTGCTTTGATTCCTGTTAAGGGGACAATATCAACAACTGGCAGCACCGGCGATGTCTTGTCCAGGGGCGGTATTAAGTCAGAGACTGTTGTCAAGTGGATTCAGGAAGCAGAAAAAGATGATGGTATAAAAGCGATTTTCTTTGATATTGACAGTCCTGGCGGAACGCCTGTTGGCAGTGTTGAGATTGCAGAGGCTGTAAAGCGGGCTGAAAAGCCTACTGTTGCTGTGATTCATGAGATGGGTACTTCAGGGGCATACTGGGTTGCTTCTGCAACTGACAAGATTTTTGCTAATAGGCTCTCAACTATTGGCTCTATTGGTGTTAAAAGTTCATATCTTGAGTTTGCTGGCTTGATGGATGATTATAACGTGACTTATAGGAGATTGATTGCTGGAAAGTATAAGGATATCATGTCTCCTTACAAAGAGATGACTATTGAAGAGCAGAAAAAGGTTCAGGAAAGGCTTGATAAGCTGCATGAGATTTTCATTAATGCTGTTGCCCAGAACAGGGGCCTGGATGTTGAGCATGTTTATGATATTGCAGATGGTTACATCTATTTTGGTGATGAAGCAAAGGAACTTGGTTTGATTGATTTTATCGGCACTACAGAAGATGCTAAAAAGATGATTGGCAAGGAATTGAATATTACTGTTGAGTTCAGGAAGTTTAAGGAGAAAAAAGGTTTTTTTGAGATATTCACAGATGTGATGTATGATTCTTCTTACAATATTGGCCAGGGCATTGGTTCTGTGTGGCTGTCTAGCACAGAAGATTCTGGCCCAGAATTATTTGTTTGATTCTATTTTGTAAACTTTGTCGTTTTCTCTTGCTGTGAAATTTAGTTTTATTCCTACCATCTCTTTCTCAGCCAGTTCTACTGATTTTTTGTTTATCTCCATTGATTCAACTATCTGTTCCTGGACTCCTGTTGTCTCTCCTTGTATCATTATCTTATCTCCTTTTTTTAGCTTGCCTGCCTCTAATTTTACTGCTGCCACGCTTGGCTCTTTGAAAAAGTTTGTAACATAACCTAAATATATTTTTCTTGTTGTTGCCTTGCTTCCTGCTTTGTCTGTGAAATCATCTGCAGTTGGCAGTCCTAGATAGAATCCGCTGGAGAACCCTCTGTTATACACAGTCTTAAGCTGTTCAACAAGCCTGTCCACAAGCTCCTTATTGAATTGTCCTTTTTCATAAGCATCTATTGCTTCTCTATATGCTGAAACAACGGTTTTTACATATTCAGGTGAACGTACACGACCTTCTATTTTAAAGCAGTCTATTCCTGCCTCAATTAATTTGTCTATGAATGGTAAAGTGCATAGGTCTTTTGGAGACATTACATAATTTTCTCCTAAGACTAATTCATTGTTTTCTTCATCAATTATCTTGTATTCTCTTCTGCATGGCTGCAAACAGTCTCCTCTGTTAGCGCTTCTGTTGAACAGATGCTGGCTCATGAAGCATCTGCCTGATACACTTACGCACATTGCTCCGTGTATGAATGCCTCTATCTCTATTCCAGAGTTTTGCTTAATCGCTTTTACATCCTCTAGCTTGCACTCTCTTGCTAAGACTATTCTCTCTGCTCCTAATTTTTTGTAGAATTTTGCAGCTTCTGTGTTTGCTACGCTTGCCTGCGTTGAAATATGAAATGGCATTCCTTGTTTTTTGCATTCTTGAATGACAGCCATGTCCCAGCAGATTATGTTATCTACTTTTGCTGTCTTTGCTCCTGTAATGACTTTCTTTACATCCTCTAGTTCATTGTCATACACGATTGTATTGACTGTCAGGAAAACTTTTACATTATTGTCATGGCACTGCTTAACTATCTCTGGCAGTTCCTCTATTGTAAAGTTCTTGCCAGTAGCCCGCATGTTAAGCTTCTGCAGACCAAAGTAAACACAGTCTGCTCCTGCATCTATTGCAGCCTTCAGCATTACCTTGTCTGATACTGGTGCTAGTAGTTCTACCATGAGAGAAGAAAAATCTCAAGTACTTTAAAAAGCTGTTTATTATACTCAACATTTAAATACTACATAAATTCTTTAAATGACTATGCGCAGCTTCACAGAAAAAATCAAAACACTTGAGTGGAAAAAAGTCCTGTTTTTTTCAGTGCTTGCAATTCTAATCCAAGACGTGCTGATTGAACGCTTGATTCCTTTGATTTTCATGGATAGCACGATTGATTATAATTATGTGGCTTTCATGAAGACTATGCAGTTTTTGATTTATATCAGTCTTTGTTTTTACTTGTGCAGGAATGTTGATGAAAACAAGTTTCTGCATTCAATTGCATTCTTGATAACAGCCAGCGTCATATCTTCTGTTCTGTTTTTGATAATTCAGTCAATACGAACTTTAGATATCCCAACTACACTTTTGCTTTCCTTATTCAACTTATTGATGATATTTTACTTGTTAATACCTGTCTTAGTAGGCTATTTCAGCCAAAGAATTTATTCACGTATATTTCCAGAAAAATCTCCTTTTTTTATGAAATTAATTTTTCCAGTATCTGTCTTTATAGGCGTAGTAACTCTAATACCTTACTTAATTGAACCAGAATTAGGAATTATATATTCCTCACTCAACGGCGCGCCAGCATTCTTGCTGATTCCTATAACGCTTTTATCCATGAAATTTTCACTTTTTGCACTGCTTGATTTTTACAGTTCCCCATTATCTCTCTTATGGATCGTGATAATATACTATACTTTCTTCTTTTTTGTAGCAGGACTTTTTTATCTTAGATTCAAGAAAACAAGACACATAAGATGGACTGCATTGATTGCCTTGATGATTTTATTGCATTTTTTTTCAGTTGCATTAATGTACTTTATGATTACGATGAGTGGGGGCTGATTTATTTTCTGAACATAATCTTTAAATACTGTCTAGATCTAAAATATTAGAAGGAGGTTTAAAAATGAAAACAAAAATATTATTGACTTTATTTATGGTGTCTGTTTTACTTCTTACAGGATGCGGAGCAGAAGAATCCGCTCCTGTTAAAAAAGATACAGTGCCTAAAGCAGTGCCAGTTGCAAAAACCACAGGCCCTATTGATTGCGGCATAAAAGACTCTTGCTTTCTTGAACAGTTGGCTAGTTGTAATCCTGCAACATTCACGACAGGCATGGGTCCAAAGATTCAGTTTGATCTGACAATCAGGGGTGCAGAAGGCAATAAGTGTGTTATCCATTACCTGGCTGCAGAAAACCCTATGCCTCAGTTTAAGAACACAGAAATGACATGTAAGATTCCTTTGAAAGCATACACAATAGAAGAATACGAAGATTATTTCCAGAATAATCTGCTGACTGTCTGCCAGGGAACTTATGTTGATGCAATGAGAGCTTTGGGAATTGAATAATTTTTTATTATCTTATACTTCTATACCCTTCTTTTACTCCATTCTTAGAAAAAACAACCTGCCATACTTGTGTGCTTCTTGCCCTGAATGATCCTGCACAAGCCAATAAATAATATTTCCACATTCTGTAGAATCTTTGGTCATAATTTAGTTTATGCCAGTTTTTTACAAAGTTGTTATGCCATGCCATTAGTGTCTTGTCATAGTCTGGGCCGAAGCTGTACCAGTCTTCGAGCACAAGCATTCTTTCAGATGCTGCAGCAATCTGTTTTGCAGAAGGAAGCACTGAGTTTGGGAAAATATACTTGCTTATCCAAGGGTCTGCTGTGGTTGAAGATGTGTTTCTTCCGATTGTATGCAGTAAAAACAATCTATTTGGCTTCAGGCATCTGTTGACAACTTTCACGTATGTTTTATAGTTCTTGTATCCTACGTGCTCAAACATTCCTACAGAGACTATTCTATCAAACTGTTCATTGATTTTTCTGTAATCCTGTAATCTGATTTCAATAGGAAGTCCTTTGCATAGTTCTCTGGCTAGTTTTACCTGCTCTTTTGATACAGTAACCCCTACTACTTTAACTTTGTATTTTTCTGCAGCATATTTTGCCAGGCTTCCCCAGCCGCAGCCTATATCTAACACTTTCATTCCTTTTTTCAACTTTAATTTTTTGCAGATCAAGTCTAATTTTGCTTCTTGTGCCTTGTCAAGTGTCTTTGCGTCTTTCCAATATCCGCAGCTGTACACCATTCTTTTGTCAAGCATGTTTTTGTACAAGTCATTTCCAATGTCATAATGTCTTTTTCCGACTTCATAAGCTCTTGATTTGCTCTGCAGGTTCAGTATTTTTGCTTTGATTACATGGAATATTTGTTTCCAGTCCTTGACTTTTGTATCTAATCTTGCTTTTAGGAGTCTGTAAAAGAATTGGTCAAGTGCCCTGCAGTCCCACCATCCATCTATGTAAGACTCTCCCAAAGCAAGAGACCCTCCTGCCAATACTCTGGTATAGAATTTTGGATTGTACACTTGTATATCCCATGGCCTGCTTCCATTAACTTTGATATCTGCAGGTGCAAGATAATTTATAAAAGTCTGTTTTGCAGTCATCTATATTCTATAAGCAACTATAGTTTTTAAAGTTGAGTATATTATTATCAGACTTATTTCTCTATCCCGTCCCAGCATCTCATCTTATGTTCTTAAAGAAAGAATCAATGTCTATTTCTGGAAGTTTTATTGTTTTCTTTAATTGCCTGTACTGGTATTTTGCTTCTGTTATATGCAGCTTTGCTGTTGTTTTCCTCAGGTATTCTATCGGCATTTTTTTATGTATTATTTCAAAAGAGCGCATTATCTCCCATAATATATAATGGTGTCTCATCAATATCCTGTATTTTTTTGCCCTGCTTAGGATTGTTTTGTCTTTTCTTATTTTGTGGTATTCTTTAAGGAATAATTCAAGCAGTTTTCCTTTGAATCCAAGATTCATCATGACGCAGCTTATGTCTCTTGCAGGGTCTGACAGCTCTAGTGATTCCCAATCTATCAGTTTCAGCTTATTGTTTTTTGTTTGGATTATGTTTTGTGGATATATGTCTCCATGTGTAAGTCCTATTTTATGAGTTTCTTTTTTTGGCATGGCCTCTTTAACAGCAGCTTGTAATCTTTTTAGTTTATCAGCAGATTTATTTTTTGTGAATCTGTTGATTTTTCTTTCAAATTCTTTGCTGCGTTCAAGGTTTTCTTTATATGAAAGCCAGGCCCTGTCTTTTTTCAATAGCTTGCTTTTTTTGTTGTGCAGTTTTGCAAGGGCTCTTGCCAATTCTTTTGCTTGTGCAGGAGTATAAGCTCTTTTTCTCATCCGAAAAGGTTTGCCCTCTATATATTCTAGGATGATGAAACTCTGTGGGCAGGATTTATTTGCCTTATGCAGATAAAATGCTTTGGGCCCTACATCGAGGCCTTCAATAGCTTTTAGGCAGGTGTATTCTTTTTTTGTTCTTTCAGTCTCGCCGCAGAAGTTCACTCTGCAGATGAATTTCTTGTTCTTGATAGAAAAAAGATAATTGAGGTTGCATTCACCCAGCCCTAATTTTTTGAAAGAGCTTATGTTAATAGAATCAACATTCAATTTTTTAGGCTGTATGTTCTTTATCGCCTTTTTTATTCTTTTTTTCATTTACTTCTCTATCCCGTCCCAGCTTCCATGCAGATGCTTTGGAACTACCGCAGTATCTACATATATCTTGAATCCTGCGTTGATTGCATCTAATGAGAACATCATGTCATCAAAGCCTTCTTCATATCTAAATTCAATCTTCTCTAGAACTTCCTTGTGAATAAGCACGCAGCTGAATGAACAGGCTTTTAATTCTATTAATTGCTCTTTGTCAAGCTCTTGTTTTGGAAGATACCATAGTCCTGTTGGGTCTACTGGGTGCTCTACATATGCCATTGGCATTAATTCTATTTTATTTCCCACAGGAAGATTATTGTAAACAATTCCAGAGACTATTTTCTTGTCATGCCTTAATAATTTCTGTATCACGTCTGGCTCAGGAATCACGTCTTGTTCTAAACTTAAGAAATAATCATAGCCATTTTCCAGAGCATACTCTCTTATCTTGTTTCTGCTTTGTTTTATTCTCTCTCTTGCACTGTCATTCCATTCATCGTGGATGACCTTAAAGCCAAGAGCCTCTATTATCTTGGAGTATCCGCTTTCTTTGGAATTATCAACAATAAGAATATCAAAATTATCATATGTTAATTTTTTCAAGGCCTCTGCATACTCTTTAAGGCAGTATTTTTTCCCTTCCCATGTCGGGCACCCGACTAAAACTTTTGGATTCATATGTTCAGCTTAACTTCATCTCCTATTTGAATGTTGTGTTTTTGAGCAAATCCTTGATTCACCTCTAGAACATATTTTGCGTCATCTTTTGATACATAACTTTGGCAAGGATCTTCTTCACAAGGCTCTGCACTCAATATATCAACTATCTTATTATCTGCATCAATAAAAATCATATCTAATGGAATTAATGTATTCTTCATCCAGAAACCTGGCTTTCCTTCTTGTTCAAAAACAAAAAGCATTCCATCATTTTCTCCTAAAGATTCTCTGTGCATCAAGCCTCTTGCCATCTCTGCAGGTGTTTTAGGCAGCTCTACATTAACCTGTACACCGCCAATCTCAACAAAAGGCGTTTTTGCTGCACAAGCAGTCAAAATTATCAGCAACAGTACGGAAAATGCTCTTTTCATGGCAATTCACTTATGTTAATTATATCAGCTTTTTCATCTGCAATCCTAGGACATGCAGTGTTAACCCAGCACTCTATAAATGGAAAGTTCTCCAGATCTGAAGGATTGAGCGTGTCAAACGCAAATAAGTAGTATTCTTTGTCTTTTTTTGCAGCTAGTTTCAGTGCTTCTTCTATTCTGTTCTGCCCGTGCTTTACTGAAACTAATATTCCTATTTTGTTAGATGAAAGAAATCTTGCCAAGGCAGCTTTTTTTCTTTTTTTGTATTTTTCAACATCTTCTTCTTTGACAACAGTTAGTTTTTGTGTCAATGGATTCCACTTAAACACTTTTTTTTCTGTCTCTAGAGCTACTGCTATTGGATGAAATTCTCCTGAGCCAATAAACAAGAACGCATCTACTTTGTCAGAAATCTGTTTTGCAGTATCAACATTACACCCCAATACCTGTCCGCCTTTTACAGCATCTTTTAGCTGCGAAATAACCTCATCTATCTTGTGCAGGTGCTGTATTGTGGTAACTACCCCTAATTTAGCAGGCAATGCATTCAGTGCAGCCTCGTTTAACTTGATATCTGCTTTTGATTTTGCATGTATGTGCAGTATTTTCATAATGAAAATAAAAAAATAGAAGATATAAAAAGCTATCTAGGATTTTCTTCTTCAAGTCTTCTGATTGTTGCCTGTACCTGGCCCATGTAGCCCGCTGTCTCCATGTCTGTATGCTCTGCCATTAGTTTCAGGTTGCGTTCTATTTCTCTTGCTTCTGCAGCAGTTCTGCAGTGCATTATTTCATGCATGACAATGTCTGTCAACGCGTCTTGTGCCTCCAGTGTAGACATTGGCAGTAATTTTACTTTGCCGTTTTCATATACACTGTTGGGTTGCATTCTAAACTCTGTTTCTCTTGGGTCGTATGTCATTTTGTCTTCACTCACCTCGGAGTTTCGAGGATTTTGGACTATTATTTAAAGCTTGTGGTTCTAAAGAAATATAGTTAAAAAAATGTGCTCCAAAGCTGGTATAAGATTCCAAATGAGAACATGATTATCAATAATGTGGTTAATGTTTTGCTTATGTTGAGGCTGTATTCAGGCTTTCTTTCTCCATTTTTCTTTGCTTTCCAGTACGCCAGCATTATTAGTATTCCGTCAATCCCTCCTGCAACTGCGCCTGCAAAGGCTATTACTGCAATAAAGCTTGTCAGTCCTAATAATGATACCAAAAGTGGCGGTATTATAGTCAGTAAAAATGCTGTGTGTTTATGGAATTTGCAGTCGTACATGTACATCTCTTTTAATGCCAGTCCCAGGCCAAGAAAGGAGGTGAACATTGCTAAGGCTGCAAACATGTTGGCAATAAATGCCATGTATGGTTCTGAGAATATGCTCAGTGCAACTGTTGCTATTCTTTCATTTGCCCCTACTGTATTGAAGTTATTAAGGCCTACTATCCCTAAGACTACCAGGGCGAAAATGAAATAAAGTATTATTGGTGTTATGCTTCCTATTATTATTGCTTTTTTCAGTTTGTGCTTGTCTTTTGCCAGTTCTTCTCTTAACTCAGGTATTGCTGCTGCCCCTACAAATGCAAAAAGAATTACGCCGTATGGCATGAAAAAGTCTGTTAGGTGTACTCCTGTCAAATATGCAGGATTGATTTTATCATAAGCTAATGCTCCTATTAGGAATATTGTTAATACCATTAATACTGTTATTGCCAGCTCAAACCTGCCTGTTGCTTTTATTCCATGGTAAAGAATTATTGAAGCAATAAGGAAGAATATAAAAGAGTATATCAACGGGCTTCCTCCAAGTATTTTGCTGAATATCTCTCCTTGTCCCAGGATGTATGCAATGAGCGCGCCGTAGATTCCGATAATCATGGATAATATCATGAAGTATTTTCCAGGTTTTCCCAGGTATTTTTCCATGTAGCCGGAGAGCTGATGTATTCCTTTTGTTCTTAAGGATATCTCTCCTATGCAAAGATGCAGTATCAGTATTGTAATGCCTAGTACCAGCAGGTGTATTATTCCTATTAAGAGTCCGCTCTTTGCGATTGCATATGGTATTCCAAGAACTCCTGCCCCTACTATAGTGCCCATCAGTATAGCTGATGCTACCCAAAGATTGTGTTTTTTAAAGAATCCTTTGTATTCTTTTCTTGTTCTGCCTCTTTTAAACATGTTTCTTGATTACAAAAGAATCTGCTTATTAATTTTTTGTTTTGGCGCGCTTTGTAGCAGCGAATGCTACATAACTTTTAATAATAAGCCTACTATTGAAAAGTTATGAGCAACAATTTAAGAGATAGGTTCAAATATCCTAGGCATACGGATTTTTTTATAGTTGATAAAAAGAAAGTAACACTTAAGCCAAGATTCAAGGATGTTGTCAAGAAAAATCCTCAGATAAGATATACTTTTTCAAGTCATGGCATGGTTCACTGTTATACTGAGCGTGGAACTTTGCTTCTTTTATCTGATGGTCCAAGATACAGGTATAGAAGAGACGAGATGTGTAATTGTGTGGCTGAAGTGCATGAAGACCAGGTTGTATCTGCCGATATCAATGATTACAACAGATGGGCCTCAAATATATGGCCTGTGAATCAAGAGACTTTCTTTAAGGATATCAATGAGATTGATGGATTTATTTCTAGCTTAGAAGAAGCTCATAATCTTGGCAGGGTAGTGCAGTCAGAATTTAAAAGGGTTTTGCCTATTGCGAAGAATCAGAGGATTGCACATGAAATTTTGGATGAGATCACAAAAAAATATAAGATCAAGAAAGGCAAGAAGGTCAAGGTGCATACAAAAAAATGCGCATATGGCGGGCCGATTCCTTGCAGGGAACCGCTGGATCATACAGTATTTTGTTATATTGGGCAGTCATTGTATAGAAGCAACTCGCCTGGACCATATATGGGCCAGAGAATTTTTCATATTGAGTTTGCTGGAACTGATCTGCTTTACCAGCTTGTTAAAGAGCGTTTTTTTCCAGATAAAGAATAATTCACATCTTCTTAAGCAGCTTTAGTATCTCTGCTGCTCTTTTGGGGTTTCCTCTTCCTACTGGAAAATAACAGGGTATTACTTTATATGTTTTAGAATCAATCTTCAAATCAAAAGTTTTCAATTTCTTTGTCTTCATGACTTCTTTGTAATACTCCCCTAATTTTATTTTATGGCCAGTTAAGTGTTCAAATGGTATTAAGCCCATTGTTATGATATATTTTGGCTTTACAATCTCTATCTCTTTCTTTAATAACGGCAAATACGCTTTTATTTTTTCTGCATTTGGCAGGTCTGCATTGTTTCCTGTCCATTTTACTATGTTTGTTAAATACACTTTTCTGAATTTCAGTGATGCATACACGTTTTTTGCAAAAAACGGCGACCATGTCTTGCTAATGTTTATTATTTTAGTTAATTGTTCCCCAAAAAAATCTGCCTTGCTTAGCACTTTCCATACTGGTTTTGTTCCAATGAACGGCGCGCGAAATCCTTTCCAAGAGTGATGAGAACTTATGTTTGATTTTGTTGGGTTGATAAACACCAGCATATACTTTGGGTTTTTGCATTTTCCGTTTCCCAGTACTGGTTTGTACTGGCTTGGAAATCTCTTGCTCAGTGCATCAACTTTCTTCCATAGTTGAATAAGATTCATTTCAGCGTATAATACACTCTTCTGTTGTTCTTTCCTTTGTTTTCTGCACCAATGATTTCTATCTCCCCCACTTCTTTTGTTGATTTTACGTGAGTCCCGCCGTCTGCCTGCGTGTCAAAGCCCACAATCTCAACTATCCGCAGTTCTTGGACTGCTGGGGGCAGTACATTTGCTAGTTTTGTTATTGAAGGAATTTTCATTGCTTCCTCTCTTGGAAGCGTATAGATTTTAATCAGAAGGTCTTTCTGCACTATTTCATTTGCTTTTGCAACATATTCATTCATTTTCTCGCGGTCAAAGTTCTCTAGGTTGAAATCTATTCTTGATTTGTCAACATTCAACTGGTTTCCAGTAATCAATGCTCCTGTTTCCTTGTGAAAAATCTCGCATAATATGTGTGCTGCTGTGTGCATCCGCATTAATCTGTGTCTGTTGTCCCAGTCAATAACTCCATGAACCTTATCACCCGCTTGCAACCCTTCTTTGTCAACTTCGTGGCTTACTTCAGGGCCTTTTTTCTTTGCAAACACTACTTTGTACTCTTCCCCATCTTTTATCAGTTTGCCAGTATCTGTTGGCTGTCCTCCGCCTTGCGGGTAAAAAGCAGTTTTATCTAATATTATGAATTTGCCGTCAACTTTTTTCACAACTGCATCAAATTCTTTTGCATAGCAGTCATTCATGTAGATTAATTCTGTCATGTTCATCCCCCCTAATACAATTTTGGAATTATTTTTTTGGTTTTTTCCATGTAGTCAAGGTATTGTTTTCCAAATTCCTTGATTAGCATGCCTTCTTCTGCGCTGATCCTGTAGAGCAGTGCAGGAATATAAAAGACTATTAATGCAAGCACTCCGTAAAAAGATGAAAATGCTATTGCTAGTCCGAAAAACATGAACACCATTCCAAGATACATCGGGTGTCTTATTGATTTGTAAAGGCCTGTCTTGATTAGTTTATGATCTTTTTGCACAACTACTTCAAAGCTGAAGAACCTGTCCAGCTCTTTTCTTGAGTATATTCTTATCAAGCCTCCGATAAGTATCAGCAACGCCCCGATATAGCTATAGATTGTTGTTGCTGGTCTTAGCTTGATAAATTCTCCCACAATAATTCCTATACATAAAGTATTTACGACAATCATTATCCAGAATGATTCTCTCTCTTTTATTTTGACTTTGTGTACTTTGACTAGTCCTGTTTTGAATATGTCTTTTGATAATAATAAAAAAGTGATTATCCATAATAATATGAAAACTCCAATCAAGAGGTAAACAACATCAATCATTTTTTCACTCCTACTTTTTTGCAGTATTTATTCACAGGGCATTTTGTGCATTTTGGCCTGGGCAGGCAGATTGTCTGTCCATGAAGCACTAATACTTCATTGACAATCATCCAGTATCGCTTTGGCACAAGTTTCTCAAGAGCGCCTTGTGTTTTTTCAGGGGTTTTTGTCTTGACCCATCCAAGGCGGTTGCTCACCCTGAATACATGTGTGTCTACTGGTATTGCTGGTTTTCCAAATGCATACACCAGCATGCATGCAGCCACTTTCTGCCCTACGCCTGGCAGTTTTCTTAGCTCTTTTTCATCTCTTGGTACTTTGCCTTTATATTTGTTTTGCACTGCCCTGGCTGCTCCTATTATATTTTTGGCTTTGTTCTTGTAGAATCCTATTCTTTTGATTATCTTTTCAACATCTCTCTGCTTTGCATTTGCAAGGCTTTTTACATTTGGATATTTCTTGAATAATTCTTTAGAAACAGGAAGTGTCACAACGTCTCTTGCTCTTGCACTTAATATTGTGCTTATCAGCATCTTGTATGAATTTCTTGATTTGCTCATTGTTCCGAGCATGGATAGCCCTTTGTGATATTTATGAAGTATCTTAAGTACTTTTACTACCTCTTCTTTTTTCACCATAAAAAGAATTCTTATTCTTTATTATTTAAAGGTTTTGAGAATTATGTGCATAGCGCCTGCGGAGTTCTCCAGAATGGACTCTAGTAAGCATAAATCTGAGAAACACTCGGTTATAGAAGCGAAACAAAGCGCGCTATGCATACATCTTGAGAATCACTCTTTCTTTTTTGGCAAAGGAAATTTTGGGACAGGCCCTTTTTTCAAGAGCTCTCTATATTCGTCTACATCTTCTGGTTTTTCAAAAAGAATTTCATAGACGTCTCCTTCTCCATGCCTGACACAGCTCTCTGGGTCATGGTCCCTGCATAACTGGGGCCTTGTGTCGTATATCTTGCAGTGGTCGTTTTTATCAAGCATCTTGCATCTTGTTGCAAACTCAACCAGCCAGTCTCCGTCATTGTCTTTGTAGACTGTTATGTTTTCATGGCACAGCATCCACTTTATCTCGTCCCAGTCTGTCTCGCAGTCTGGTTCATCTAGTTCTACTGCAACGAATTTGCAGCATAGTGCCGGGCATCCCCTGCAGGGATTGCTGTCTTTCATTTTTGCCATGCAGTGCTAGAATTTATTGTCCCTTTAAAAGCTTTTTGTTAGTGAGAGTAAGTAATTAGTAGCCAGTAGTAAGTGGTTAATGGTAAGTAGTATGTAGTAAGTAGTTGCCGAATATCGAATTCCCGAATACTACTAACGACTAACTAAAAACCACAAATCACTAACCACCAACCAAGAGACCACAAAAGCTTTTAAAACAAGAAGTATTTGTGAAGTAGTATATGGCCTTTTCAGAATTATGCACTTTTGGCAAATATTATTGTTTTGGCTGCTGCATTATTGACGGTGCTGTGCCGAGCAGAAAGGACCTGGAAAGTGCTTTCAAGAGAAACACTCTTGCTTTCAAGCAGTTCAAGAATCTCAAGAGTTTTGCAGAGCGGGAAAACACAGGAGCTATTCGCGCCTGCGGTGTCTGCAATAATCTAATCTGGAAAAACAACAAGATAATCTGCCCTCTGCACCCAAAGCTTGCAGGAAAAGACCTGAGAAAAAGAACCTTTTGTTTCAAGGATTACCTCTGCCATACTGCAGAAATCTTCAACAAGTGGCCTGAAGAAAAGCAAAAGCGATTCCTCAAGTTCATCAAGTCAAAAAATCCTGACTGGTACACTTTTTCTATGAATATTGAGAATGGCTCTTGGTTAAAGGAGTTTAAGCAGAGAGAAGCACGCCAGCAATGACGCCTAGCGAAGTTCGCGACAGAATATACTGTTTCTAATAAATCTGATTAACAAGTAGTTCCACAAGCGTAACGAAGCGCGTCATTGATTCCAAAACCTATAAATACCACCGCTTTCTCAAGAGCGTTATGGCAGAAGAAATAAAGAAAACAGATATCATCGGCGATGTTGTGGAAAAGCATGAGAAGCTTGCTCCGATTTTCTTCAAGTTTGGCATGCACTGTATTGGGTGCCCTGCTGCTAGAGGAGAGTCTATTGAGGATGGTGCAAAGGCGCATGGCCTTGATGATGAAAAGATTGATGCTTTGATTAAAGAGCTTAATGAAGAACTTGCAAAAGAATAGTTCTAATTTATATTTTCATAACATATATTTTCCTTTCTAATAATGTTTAAATACAAGCCTGTTTTATTGTATTTATTCTAAAGTACAACTACTATATCTTGTGGTTTGCTACTTTTCACTGATGAAAAAAAGGTGATTTGAATGAGATGCCCGTATTGCTTGAAATCAGACACACAGGTTCTGGACAGCAGGCCCAGTATGGATTCCATAAGAAGAAGGCGTTCCTGCAAGTCTTGCTCAAAGAGATTCACTACTTATGAGCGCATAGAAAATACTTTAAGTGTTATCAAAAAAGATGGAAAAATACAGTTGTTTGACAGGCAGAAATTATTGCATGGCATTCTAAAGGCTTGTGAAAAAAGGCCTGTCACAATTGAGCAGATTGAAAACATGCTTGATTACGTAGAGGCAGAACTGCATCAGAAACACACCACAAAAATTCCTACAAAAATGATTGGTGATTTAGTCATTAATAAACTAAAGAAGTTGGATGGTGTCGCGTATATGAGGTTTACATCTGTTTACAGGAGCTTCAGGAGCCCTAGGCAGTTTGCAAAAGAGGTGGAAAAACTTAAAAAGTGAGGGTTGAAAATGGTAGTAACACAAATCAAGAAAAGAAACGGCGAACTTGCGCCATTTGACAGGATAAAGATTTCAACAGCAATCTATAAGGCTGCAGTTGCTGTTGGTGGAAAAGATAGGGCAAGGGCAGATGATCTTGCACGACAGGTAGAGCATGTTCTTAACAAGAAATTCGGTGACAGGATTCCGACTGTTGAAGAGATACAGGATATGGTAGAGACTGTTCTTATTGACCAAGGCCATGGCAAGACTGCAAAAGCATACATTCTTTACAGGCAGAGGCATAAGGAAGTCAGAGATGCCAGAGAAATTCTGCTTGGAAAGCAGACTACGCTTAAAGTGTCTCTTAATTCACTTGCAGTTCTTAAAGGAAGATATTTGCTTAAGGATCCTGCAGGAAACATTATTGAGACTCCTGAAGAATTATTCAGGAGAGTTTCTGAAAACATCTCTTTGGCAGATACTAAATATGGTGGAGACCCTAAACAAACAGAGGAAAAGTTTTATGAAGCTATCACTTCAATGAAGTTCATGCCTAATTCTCCTACTTTAATGAATGCTGGCGCTCCATTACAGCAATTGTCTGCCTGCTTTGTTCTTCCTGTTGGAGACAGTATTAAGGAAATTTTTGAGTCAGTAAAGCAGACTGCAATAATTCATCAGAGCGGCGGAGGAACTGGTTTTAGTTTCTCAAGGATTCGTCCAAGAAATGATATTGTTATTTCTACAAAAGGTGTTGCTTCTGGCCCATTGTCTTTCATAAGGGTTTTTGATACTGCCACAGATGTCATTAATCAAGGCGGCAAGAGGCGTGGTGCAAATATGGGCATCTTAAGAGTAGATCACCCAGACATAATGGATTTTATTGTTGCAAAAGAAAAGACTAATGTTTTGAATAACTTCAACTTATCTGTTGCCTTGACAGACAAGTTCATGGAAGCAGTGAAAAAGAATGAAGAATTTGAATTAATCAGCCCTAAGACGCACAAGCCTGTTAAAAAGCTTAATGCAAAAAAGGTTTTTGACTTGATTGTATTGATGGCTTGGAAAAACGGCGAGCCAGGTATTGTTTTTATTGACAAGATTAACAAGGACAATCCTACTCCTGAAATTGGTGAGATTGAGAGCACTAATCCTTGTGGTGAGCAGCCTTTGCTTCCGTATGAAAGCTGTAATCTTGGTTCTATTAATCTTGCAAAGTATGTCAAGAAAGACAGGACAATTGACTGGCCTGGTTTAAGAGAGGGCTGCAAGCTTTCAGTGCATTTCATGGACAATGTTATTGATATGAATAATTTGCCTCTTCCTCAAATTGAGGAGATGACAAGAAGCAACAGAAAGGTAGGCATTGGTGTGATGGGCTGGGCAGATATGCTTTATCAATTAAGAATTCCTTATAATTCAGAAGAGGCAATTCAATTGGCTGAAAAAGTCATGAAGTTTGTTGATGATGAGATAAGAATTGCTTCTGAAGAGCTTGCTGCAAAAAGAGGCCCTTTCCCTAATATTCAGAAAAGCATCTACAAGAACAAGACACCAATAAGGAATTCTGCAAGGACCACTATTGCACCTACTGGAACAATTAGCATGATTTCAGATTGTTCATCTGGTATTGAACCTTTGTTTTCTATTGCATATGTCAAGAGAGTTATGGAAGGGCAGGAATTGGTTTACATTAATCAGCATTTCAAGAATGCATTGAGAGATGCAGGTATTTATTCAGATACGATTGTTCAAAAAGTAACTGACAAGGCTTCTATTCAGGATGTTGAAGAGATTCCTGAGGAATTAAGAAAAGTTTTTGTCACTGCTTTTGACATAACTCCAGAATGGCATGTCAAGATGCAGGCAGCTTTCCAAAAGTACACAAATAATGCAGTCAGCAAGACTGTTAATTTCCCTAATGATGCTACCACTGCAGATGTTGAGCAGGTTTACATGCTTGCGTATGATACAGGATGCAAGGGCGTCACTGTTTATAGGGATGGCAGCAGGGAAGGCCAGATCCTGAATGTCAAGTCTGAGAAAAAGAAAGAAAAAGAGGCTTCAGATCAAAAAGAAGGTGAACAAAAGGGCAGCAGGCATAAGTTTGATGAAAAAAATTGTCCTGAGTGCAATGCAAGAATGGTTTTTACAGAGGGTTGTGCAACTTGCCCTAATTGCGGTTGGTCTAAATGCAGTGTATAACTATGACTCCAAGCAAGCTAGGATTAATCCAGGTGTATACTGGAGAAGGAAAAGGGAAAACTTCTGCTTCACTTGGCCTTAGTCTTCGTGCTATTGGCCAGGGTTTTTCTACTTATATTATCCAGTTTATGAAGTCTGGAGATACTGGGGAATTGTTCAGCGTGAAAAAGTATATTCCTAATATAAAGATTGCACAGTTTGGTAAGGATGCTCTTGCTGACAAGCAGTCTAAGATGTTTGAATTTGATGGAACTGGTGATACAGAAGGAACTGACGGCAGGTTTATTTTTTTGCCAGACGCTGCTGAAAGAGAGCCTGCTAGAAGAGCTTTAGAGCATGCTGCAAACATAATCAAGTCTGGCAAGTATAATCTTGTTGTTCTTGATGAGATTAATTGTGCTCTTGCAAAAAATCTTATTGAGAGCAAAGATGTCATTAGGCTGCTTGATGAAAAGCCGGATAATGTTGAGGTTGTTCTAACTGGCAGGAACGCGCCCCAGGCAATAATGGACCGCGCAGATTATGTTAGTGAAATAAAGCAGGTCAAGCACCCCTGGGAGCAGGGCATTGGTGCCAGAAGAGGCATTGAATACTAAAAATATAAATATCACCTATACATTTCTTATCCTGGGGGTTATAATGGGAGAGGATTCTAAAGAGATAAGGATTACATATGAAACTTTGTATGAGGTTCTTCGTAGGGAAAAGAGCAAGGATGAGCTTCAGAAGCTTGAGGAATCTTTTTTCCGTGATGTTCTTGAATACTTACAGGAAAAGACAAGGATTGTGCAGGAAGCTGCAGGCAAGTTTGACATGTTTTCTGTTGAAGAAAAGGAAAACACCCAGATTCAGCTGAATAATGTAAGAAGAATCCTGAAAGAGATTTATGAAAGAAGAGAAAAAAAGATTATTGAAATGGCATTGAACAAGTCAAAAACAAATTCAAACATAATCGACACAACAAATCTGCTTGCAAAAGAGCATGAATTATATAATGAAACCATAAAGATTCTTGATGGTTTTAGAAAAGATATCCTGCTTAGCTTGCTTGAGTTAAAGGCTCCTGAGATTAAACAGCCTCCTGAACCTGTTCCCGAGCCTCCTGCCCCTGAACCAGAGCCCTCCCCGCCTGAACCTGTTCCAAAGCCAGAACCTGCAACTTCTTCTTCTGAACCTGCGAAAGTCAAGGTGAAATTCCTGCAGAAAGTTGAGCAGTTTGTTGGTAAAGAGCTTGAATTATACGGCCCTTTTGAGCCTGAGACAACTGCAGAACTGCCGAAAGAGATTGCAGATATCTTGGTTAATAAAGGTAGTGCTTCTATTGCAGAGTGATGTCGTGTAATTTTCGTAAGCTTTTTAAATAAATACCTGCTCAGCAGAGTAATAAGAGGTTTATAATGAAATTACCTAAAACTAAAAGAATGCATTGTCCTAAGTGCAAGAAACATACTGAGCACAAGGTTACTGAGGCAAAGAAAAGGACTGTTGGTACTGCGCATCCTCAGAGTTATGGCAGCAAGAAAAGGGCCAAGAAAAGGGGCGCGCTCACAGCAGGTTCCAAGGGCCGTTACTCTAAGCCTGCATTGAGCAAGTGGAAGATGACTGGCAAGAAGCAGTCAAAAAAAGTTGATTTGCGTTATACCTGCACTGAGTGCAAGAAGGCGCATACAGCTGGCAAGGCTTGGCGTTCAAGGAGGATTGAGTTCAAATGAAATCAATCAAGGAAACTGATGCAAAATTTATCAAACTTAGATGTCCTAAATGCAAGAATGAGCAGATTGTTTTTGGCAAGGCTTCAACAATTGTTAATTGTCTTGTCTGCAGTAAGCCTCTTGCAGAGCCTACTGGTGGAAAGACACGGGTTAAGGCAAGGGTACTTGAAGTGCTTGAATAAATTTTAAACTAAGGGGGGTCTGTGGTAAGGTGCTGTTAAAGAAAGAGGGGTTTCCAGAGGAAGATGAGCTAGTTCTCTGCACTGTTACAGCAGTTCAGTTTCATTCTGTTTTTGTAAAGCTTGATGAATATAACAATAGGAGCGGCTTGATTCACATCTCTGAGATTGCTCCTGGAAGGATAAGGAATATCAGGGATTATGTTGTTGAGGGCAAGAAGGTTGTCTGTAAGGTTCTAAGGATAGATAAAGAAAAAGGGCATATTGACCTCTCATTAAGAAGGGTTAATGAGGCGCAGAAAAGGAATAAGCTGAATCAGATAAAGCAGGAGCAGCTTGCTGAGAAGATTATTGAGATTGTTGCTAAGGAGAACAAGCAGGACAAGACCAAGCTTTATGATAAGCTTGCGCAGAAATTGCTGGAAAAATATCCTAGTATGTTTTCTGCTTTTGAGGATGTTGTGCTGTCTGGTCTTGACTTGTCAAAATTTATTGATGCAAAGCTTGCCAAGCAGTTGACAGATGCCATAACTCAGCGAATAAAGCCTCCAGAAGTTGAGATTGGCGGAGACCTTATGTTATCTTCCCATGCGCCTGATGGTGTTGAACTTATTAAACAGGCTCTTAAGGAAGCAGAGTCTATTAAAAATGGCCCGTTAATTAAGTATAAAGGAACAGGAGTATACAGTATCTGGGTTAAGTCAGAAGATTACAAAAGTGCAGAGAAAGTGTTGAAAAAAGCTATCGAGGGACTTGAGAAATTTTCAAAAAAACACAAGATTCATATGGAATTTAAGAGGATTGAGAAAGATTAAACACATACTTAAGTGCGAGAACTGTGGAGCTTACACAATGAAAGAAAAGTGTAAGTGCAAGGGAAAAGCAACAACAGTTGTTCCTGCAAAATACAGTCCGCAGGATAGGTATGCTGAATACCGAAGAAAAGCTAAAGGTTTGATATAATGGCTATGTGGAATATTGAGTTCACCGGCAAAATTCCTAAATTGAAAAATCCTGTTTTTATTGAGGGCCTGCCAGGCATTGGTAATGTGGGCAAGCTGGCTGTTGATTTTCTTATTGAGGAAATAAAAGCAAAAAAGATTGCAGAATTCACTTCTTTTAGCTTTCCTCACTCTGTTTTCATTAATGAGAATAATCTTGTTGAACTTCCTGTTATTGAGGTTTATTACAAAAAGTTCAAGAACAAGAAAAAGGATTTGTTGATTTTGGCAGGCGATGTACAGCCGATTGACGAAGAATCTTGTTATGAGTTCTCTAATAAGGTTCTTGAGATGGCTAATGAGTTTGAGTGCAGTGAGATTGTGACTCTTGGCGGTATTGCCATGAAGACAGAGCCTAAGAATCCTGGCGTCTTCTGCACTGGAAACAACAAAGAGTTGATTACTGCTTATCAGAAGAGCATCAAAACCTTGAATAATGACTTGTACGGCGTCGTAGGCCCGATTATCGGAGTTTCTGGTGTCTTGCTTGGCCTTGCTGGCAGAAAAAACATGAAAGCAGTCTCTTTGCTTGCTGAAACTTATGGTCATCCTATGTATCTTGGTGTCAAGGGAACAAGAGAGATTCTCAAAATTCTTAACAAAAGATTTAATCTAAAACTTAATTTCAAGACAATTGACAAGGAAATGGATGCAATAAACGGTGACTTTAGTCAAGCACAGTTAAGCCCTGCAGACCTGCAGAGAACAAAAGCAATAAAGAAATTAAGAAAATCCTGCAATGATGTTAATTATATTGGTTAGGCACCACAACATTTAAAAACATAATATTCCCTTATTTCTTAAAAAAGGTGATATGTTGAAGATACTCAAGGTTAAGTCTCGTGAGATTCTTGATTCTAGAGGTAACCCTACTGTTGAGACAGAGATTTATACAAGAAGCGGCGTTTCTAGAGCTGGTGTTCCTTCTGGTGCTTCAAAAGGTGTTCATGAAGCTGTTGAGTTAAGGGATGGCGGCAAGAGATACTTGGGTTTAGGTGTCACAAAAGCAGTAAAGAATGTCAATACAACTATTGCAAAAAAGATTGTTGGAAAATCATTTGACCAGGAAAAGATAGATAGATTAATGATTAAGTTAGACGGAACCTACAACAAGGAAAAATTAGGTGCAAATGCCATTCTGTCTGTGAGCATGGCTTTTTGCAAGGCATATGCAAGAGAGCACAGCATTCCTCTTTACAAGCATGTTGCAAATCTGTTTGAGAACAAGAAACTGCTTCTTCCGATTCCTGCTTTTAACATAATCAACGGCGGAAAGCATGCTGGAAATCAGTTAGATATCCAGGAATATATGCTTCTTCCAACAGGTGCAAAGTCTTTCAAGGAGGCATTGCAGATTGGTTCTGAGGTTTATCATGAATTAAAGAAATTATTGGCTAAAGATTATGGAAGAGGTGCAACTAATGTCGGTGATGAAGGTGGTTTTGCCCCGCCAATGTCTTGTTATGAGGATCCTTTTGATTACATCATGGATGCTGTTGAAGAACTTGGTTATTATAAAAAAATTAAGTTAGGTATTGATGCTGCTGCCACCTCTTTTTACAGGGGGAATAAGTATTATCTTGAGGGGCAGGAAATGCAAACAAATGATTTGATTGAGACTTATATTGAGACTGCGAATGCTTACCCGATTGTCTCTATTGAAGATCCTTTTGTTGAGGATGATTTTGATGCTTTTGCAAAATTGAATAAGAAAATCAAGGGTGTGCAGATTGTTGGCGATGATCTATTATGCACAAATCAACAAAGAATCCAAAAAGCAATCATAATGGATTCCTGCAATGCATTATTATTAAAAGTTAATCAGATTGGCACCATTACAGAAGCCATGGAAGCTGCAAAGCTTGCGATGAAGCAGAACTGGAATGTAATGGTCTCTCACAGAAGTGGGGAGACAGATGATAGTTTTATTGCTGACTTGGCAGTTGGTTTAGGAAACAGCCAAATCAAGTCAGGAGCTCCCTGCAGAGGGGAAAGACTGGCAAAATATAATCAATTATTGCGAATCGAGGAAGAGCTTGGTAAGAAAGCTAAGTATGGAGGAAAAATAAAATGGCAAAAAAAGTAATTTTTGGCGGCACTAATTCACAGGATCTTGCTAGAAAAGTTGCGAGAAAGCTTAAAGCACCTTATGCTAATCTGTTTGTTAAGCAGTTTCCAGATGGCGAGACTAATCTGCGCCTTCCTATGGATGTTAAGGGAAAAGAAGTTGTCTTGATTAACTCTATGCACCCGAATCCTAATGACAGCATGATTGAATTGATTTTTGCTTCAAGAACTGCTAAAGAATTGGGTGCAAAAAAAGTGACTGTTGTCGCCCCTTATTTAGCATACATGCGGCAGGACAAGAGATTTTATCCTAGGGAATGCAAGTCAAACACAATAATGTCTGCTTTGATGACCTGCTGTGACAGGATTATGACAATTGATCCTCATCTGCACAGGATTAGCAGTCTGAAAGAGATTTTCAAGATTTCTGCGAAAAAGCTTTCTGCTAATGAAGCAATTGCAAAATACATAAAGAAAAATATTAAGAATGAAGTTATTGTCGGTCCTGATAGTGAGAGTTATCAGTGGGCAGAGGCTATTGCAGACAAGATTCATGTTCATGCAACTGTTTTGAAGAAAAAAAGATATACTTCCAGGCATGTAAGGATTGTTGTAAAGCCGGGTACAGAGTTCAAGGGAAAGAATGTTGTTATTGTGGATGACATCATCAGCACTGGCCACACAATGATTGAGCCGATAAAGCAAATCAAGAAAATGGGTGCTAAGAAGATTTACTGTATTGGTGTTCATGGTCTTTTTGTTGAAGGGGCTCTAAAGATGTTGAAAAAACTTGGCGCTAGAGTTATAACAACAAATACTATTCAGAATCCTACTTCCAAGATAGACATGTCTGAGACCATTGCAAAGGCCTTGAAGGCCTAGTTTTTCTTCTTTTTTAAAGGAAATTCTTGTAAACAGTTAAATATATAAAGCATAACAGCAAAATAAGTCCAATATGGGAAATGAAGTGGACATTGTTTTAAGGGTTGGTAAAAAATATGGAATAGATGAAGCCCTGTCAATCTATACTTCTAAGATTTATGTTAATCACTGGGTCGGCTTGAAGTACAGGTATGACACAAAGGATTCTTGCAAGCACACCATGCATCCTGACCAGACATACCGCTTGCTTAAGGAGTTTAGGAGAGCAGTATTGATTCTTGGAAATAAGAAAGAGGATTTTCAGAAGGCAGTTCTTGAGATGGAAAAAGAGCTTGTTGAAGAAGGCAATTACAAGGCCATTGCCTTGATAAACGGCCCTTGCACCTTGTGCAAAGGCGAAAGTACTGCAAGGCCTGCCTTAGAATCTCTAGGTATTGATATTCTTACAACAATAAGAAAGTTCAAGAAAAACATGCCTCAGCCTAAAATCGGAGAATATCCGCCGTATGCAATAATTCTAGTAAATTGATACTGGGCAGCATTGCTTTCCAATATAATATCTTGGGTATTTTACAGGAACACATCCTTGTTTGTATGTGTATATGTTCTCGATTGCATATCCTTCATCGCAAGGTTCATACCCTAAGACATCGCTGTATGGCTGTCTGCCTTTTCTCTGTGTTGTTTCCTTTATAACACCTTCTGGTGATATTCCTGCGCCATATATCCTGCTTACTGGTGCGTTTTGAGCTTTTTCAGCATCTACATACACTTTTTCAATAGAATGTATCAATAATCCTGTGCCTTCAACCTTGAATAATAAAAGAAGTCCTAGTATTGCAATAATTGCCACAACACCTAGCAACACTAATGAAAAATGTTTCATTCACTTCACCAAATAGATAAAAAAAATAAAAAATTTACCAAGGGATTATCTCACAAGCAGTGTCTCCAACCCAGTAGTCTATCTGTTCTACTCTGCTTGCTTGCCTGTTTGGGTAGCAAGGTGAAGTGAATACGCTTGTTGACCTTGTTACAGTTGGCTTGACCTGCATAACTGCAGAGCCTGTGTCCCAATATCCTGCATAGTATACTGGCTGTTCATATGTTTCTGGAACACCAGTTACCCAGCTTCCATATACTTCCTGCCACCGGTCTGTCTTTGCTCCTGAATAGGATTTATCCAAACCATATGCAGTAGAAGATATGCTGTAAGCTCCACTCATTGCTCCTTTGAACAACAAGATCAATCCTACTATTGCAATCACTGCCACAATTCCTAATATTACCAGTGAAAGATGCTTCTTTTCATCCATTTTGGTATTCACCTCGTTTTGATTCTTTGGTTATTTTTATTTAAGTATATAAATGTTTGCTCTTAGTAAGTTGCTTCCAGTCCTGATGAAAAACAACAGTACGTATCCTCTGCACCCCATATCAATGGCTTGTTTGCGATTGCAGATCTAACCATTGGTATCTCCCCTTCTACAGTTTGCTCTCCGGATCTATAGCACTCTAACATTCTAATACTATCTCTTAGCGTCTCTGTTCCTGCAGCATACTGAAGTCCTATTTGACCAAGTCTACGCTGAATTCCAAATACTTTACAGCCACGCTTATTATCAACTACTCGTTTATATGGTATACTTGAACTGTCTTCTTTCTTTACAGTTCCTGCCATGCCAAGAGTTCCTAGTGCCTCCCCAGATTGCGCATATGCTTGTCCTGTTGATATTCCTGTTTTCTGCTCTATTGTTGCTATATTTTCCCCTTGTTGGACCATGCTGCCATACAATGCTCTCTGATCAAGAGCCTGTCGAGCAAACTGGGATGGATCTCCGCCGGGAGTCTCTGCCGCGGCTCTTGTTTTTTCATAAATAGACGATCCATAAGATTGTGCCCCTGTATTTGCATCTGTCATCATCAGGACAAATCCTACAATGCCTACAACAAATACAACTGTCAAGACAATGAATGGTGTTTTTTCACTCATCTTTTTTCACCTCATATACCTACACAGCAATATTTGTCTGTGTATAAGTCTTCTACGCTGAAATAAGGATAGCATTTTGTCAAATCATTTATTTCATCCATGCTGATGTATGCAGGAACATCTGTCAAGTCATACTGCTGTCCTTGAACTGTCAACACAAAACAGGATTGTCTTGGTTTAACTCCTGCTATTGCAGAGCCCCAGACATTAAACACACCTTTTTCTTTTTTTGCTTGCTCTACTGTTTCTGGCGTTGCTATTGCTCTTCCATACATTGGAGATTTTCTGACAACTAATCCTGTTGTTCCAGTATTATACAGCATAACCATTCCAACAACTGCTAGAACAGCCACGACTGCTAGAAGTGTCATAGGAAAACTTTTTTCTAGGTCCATTATTTTCACCTCAGTTTTTTAGCTAGTAAGAGAATAATATTAGTTTGTGTATATAAATCTTTTGTTATTTTAACAGGAAAAACAAGCCAACAGCAACTGCTAGAAAAACCACTATATTTAGTATCACTTCTTTCTTGTTTTTCATCAATGAGCCTGCTGGAAGCCCATGCAGAAAAATAACTCCGCTTATCAGCAAGAAGTTGTCAGTTAATGAAGCTAAATACATACCTGTACCAAGTACTGCAGATATAATATAAGTTGGTATTTTCTTTAACCAGCTTAAGTAAACAAACAAGACCAATGCTCCAACCCAAGTGTAATGCACATTTGTTTTATTTGAATACATCAATAAAAATACAATGAAACAAAAAAGTATTTTCTGCAAAACAATAAAATATTTCTTTCCTGGCTTTATTTCCTCTTTTGCAATCCAGGCAATTATTCTTCCTGACATTAAGCCAAGTGATGCTACTAATACAATTAACGCGTAATTCAAGATTTCCATTCAGAATGCCCCCATTGAATCAAGAAATCTATTCCTACATCCTCTACTTGTTTTGGAATGTCACATGCTCCAAAGCAAGATCCCAGCCATATAATAATGTCTGCTCCTGTTTTTTCTTTCAGTTCTTTTGCAATCTTTTCTGCCTGTGGCTTTAATCCATCTGGCAATTGCACACAAACACGTTTAGCCTTTGCTTTCTTTATCTCTTCTGCAACCCGCGTTAATTCTAGGTCATATTCCATAAAAATAAGTAATATCTGAAGCGTTTAAAAAACTATTGATAATCAAAAGGACTGTCTATGCGAAGCACCCCAACTTAGAAAACTATTTAAAAGCGCTCACTGTTAAACAAACAAATGAAAACAAAAATCATATTTTCGCTGATAATGTTATTTCTGGTTTTAGGCTGCAGATCGATTTATCCTGCTGAATCAGAAGAGGCTTGGTTTGAGCAGGAAATAGAGGTTCCTCAATTAATCGGCAAAGGCGAAGTATTAACTCCGTCTGATTATGCTCTGGTTTACATAAGGATAGGTGTGATAACCGCAACTAAAGAAAGTGCGATAAAAGCAACAAACAGGAGCATGCAGCAAATAATTCAGGCATTGGCAGAAGCAGGGATACAAGAATCAAATATTAAATATGAAGGGGGAATTGAGCCAACGCCACGTAATGGGTACGGCGCTCCTGATCCTGGGGGGTTTTCGTCAAGTCCTTTGATATCTATTCGTATCGACGATATGGAAAATTTAAGAAAATATCTTAATGCAGTAGTGCCATTTTATGCTTCTATGTGGATAGAATTTGAGTTAACAGAAGAGAACAAGGAAAAAGCAGGCAAAGAAGCATTGAAACTTGCAAGAGAAGATATCAAAACAAAAGGAGCTTCATTCTTCAAACTGCTTTTTGCAAAAAAACACGTTAATCAAGAACTTTCGCGGATAAATAAATATCCAGAAAAATATTATGCTGCTTCTGTAGAACAAACACTGGAAGAAGCACAGCAGATGGATCTTACACCAAAACCAGTAAAAACAATTGCACAAATAGTTATTGTTGAAAAAATGAACCCAAAAGAATTTGAAGACTATCTGGAAAATCTAAATGTTAAAGAATAACAAAGGCCTTTCTGTAATCAAGATATCAGAAAACTATTTAAATCAACTATTATCCCTAAGTCACAAGCCCCGTAGCTTAGGTGGCTAACCTTTACGAAAGGTTAGGATCCAAAGACGTGGGACGCAAGGTCTCACTCGCGAATGGGCTTTTCAAACCTGAGGTTCGCATTAATCGCTTGCCCCCGTAGCTTAGTGGTAGAGCGTGCGGCTGTTAAACTATAATATTAAAAGTTTAGAAACCGCAAGGTCACCCGTTCAAATCGGGTCGGGGGCGTATATTCTAATACTGCGAATTCGAGTATAGAAAGAAACTTCGCACTCGTGGCCTTGTGTCGCGCTGTTTTAATCAAACCTACAAAAATTCACAGAATTTTTGAGGTTGCCAAAAATCTTTGATTTTTGTCAACTTTTTTTAAAAATTTGATTGGCTCAGGGGGCGTATATTTTTATACCGTTAGAAATCAAGCACGCTTCTTCTTAGGCAACTTGTATTCACTTGTGAAATAATCTTGCATTCTTTCTGTCAAACCACTTATAGCTTCTGCTCTGCAACTTAATACTGCGCTGCGAAATGCATTTGCGTCAGATACTCCGTGTCCTTTTTTCAGTATTGCGCTTCTGTATTGCGAACGGGATCTCAGGCCGTGAAGTGTTGCAGCCCCGTATCCTTCAAAAGCAAAAAATTGTATTAGTCTTCCCATTACATCGCGTGGAAGCTCTTTTAATTTTTCAATTAATTCAGGTGCGGGTTGCATTTCTCCCTGCTCAACTAAGGTTTGGTATTCTTTAATAACTGCTTGAACATAATCTGAAATAAATTGTTTTGTATACCCTAAGATTGTCTCTGCTTTTGCTTCCAGTGCTTTAAGCAGAAGGTTTCCTGTGTGCCCATCCGTCACGATTGCATTAACCTTGCTTAGTTCTGCATCTCTTGGTTCTGCTCTGCTGGCATCTATTGTTTCTATTCCTGCAGCTTCGCAAAGTTCCATTGTTTTTCTGACTAATCCATTTCCTTTGTATACCTCTGAGCCGACTGTTAATATGCCTATTTTTGGAGCTACTATGCCCTCTCTTTCAGTTAGGACTATTCTTGCCATCTGTGCAAATTGATAAAGGTGATGCGCTCTGCAAACCATGTTCGCACCCATGTCTAAGTATAGCACTTTGTCTGCTGCATCTCTCACCTTGATAAATTCTGCAAGAGGTAACTGGTCTACATTAGGCATTGCAAAATCATGAAGCTTTCCAGCAATGTGCTGTATTATTTTAGTTGTGTCTCCGATGGTCAATCCGCCGTCAAAATCTTTTCCAATACCATCTATAAGCTTGTTCAAAGAACTGCCAGAAAGATTCTGTGAATCAAAATAAATTTCCGCAGGTTCAATATGAACTGGAACTTTAACTTCCTGTTCATCCAATTCTTCTTGAATAGCATCCTCCTTGCCAATAAGAACAAGTTCAATGTTTTCTTGTTCATTAAGCGCAGCGACAGAACCTTTTACAGCTCTCTCAACAACTGGCTGCTGTCTGGGCTTCCCGTCTAATCCTACTATATAAGGATCTCCGCCCAGTGTATCAACTGCAATTACGTAATTTCCCATCTTATTTAACTCTGGATTTTGTTGCTTTTTAAAGTTTTTGACAAAAAATATTGATGGGCCTGCGGAGATTTGAACTCCGGACCTCACGATTTGTGAATTCTTGTTCAGTCACTGGAGACATGGTCTTCAATGGTGAATCTCCCGAAGAAGATTCGCGAACTTGAATTTATCAGTCGTGCGCTCCACCAGGCTAAGCTACAGGCCCAATGCTACCCTCAGAAAACAAGGTTTATTTTATAAAACTTATGCTTTGTGCGAAACATCCTGTTTAAAGCAAATTCGCCTGCGCTACCTTATGTAGCGCTTGTTTTTATCAAATTTTTTTAAAAATTTGTTTTATAAAAGTTATGCTTTTGCCGTACGCACGACATTGTGAGTGCGAGAGAAGGGTTGAACGCATATTTGCGTGAGCAAATATCCCATAGATTGCTTCTCGAGTACGAACAACGAGCGCTTTGATCAAACTTTTCAAAAGTTTGCACTGGCCATCTTCCCACAACCTATTTAAATAGTTCCTGGCTTATTCTAAATATGCCTAGCTTAAAAGTAGAGGAAAAATCAGGAGCTCCTGTTATTGATTTAGCTTTAGATACTATCAGCAAGAATAAGCAGGCTTTGGTTTTTGTGAATACAAAGCGTTCTGCTGAAAAATCTGCAGAAGAGATCAGCAAGAAAATAAAGAATGTGGATTTATCTGATATTTCTGAAAAAGCAAAAAAAGCTTTGAGCAAGCCTACAAAGCAGTGCGAGAGACTGGCTAAATGCTTGAAAGCAGGTATTGCGTTTCATCATGCTGGTTTGCATGCAAAACAAAAAGAATTGATTGAGTCTAATTTTAGGGAAGGAAAAATAAAAATCATCTGCTGCACGCCAACATTGGCAGCCGGTGTTGATCTTCCTGCTTTCAGAGCAATAATAAGAGATGTAACAAGGTTCACAAGCAGGGGCATGCAGCCTATTCCTGTCTTAGAATATCTTCAGATGGCTGGCAGGGCAGGAAGGCCTTCTTTTGATGCTCATGGAGAAGCTATTGTTACGACAAGTTCTGATGCTGAGAAAGATTCTGTTTATGAAAAGTTTGTTTTAGGCGAGCCAGAGGATATTTTTTCAAAATTGGCTGTTGAGCCTGTTTTAAGAACTTATCTGCTTTCATTGATTTCAACTAAAGTTATTCAATCAAAAGAACAAATCTATGATTTTTTTGGCCAGACTTTTTGGGCTTATCAGTTCAAGGATATGGATAAGCTGAAGAAAAACATAAACAAAATGCTTAAACTTTTAGAAAACTGGACATTTATTCAGTTCTTGGATAACAAATACAGGGCAACTTTGTTAGGCAGGAGAATCGCTGAGTTATACGTTGATCCTTTGACAGCAAATCATTTCTTGGAATGCCTGCAGAGAGCTAAAGAAGTGAAGCTCAAGCCGTTATCTCTTTTGCTGCTTGTATGCAATACTCTGGAGATGTGGCCTTTGTTAAGGGTTAAAGTTAAGGAGTATGACTTGATTCAAGAAGCTATTGCAAAACAAGAAACCTACATGATTGATAAAGAGCCAAACATGTTTGAGCCAGAATATGATTCTTATCTTAATGCTTTTAAGACTGCCTTGATGCTTGATGATTGGATTGAGGAGAAAGATGATGTTTACTTGTTAGAAAATTATGATGTTCGGCCTGGAGAGACAAGAGCAAAATTAGAGAGAGCTAATTGGTTGTTATATGCCTTATTTGAAATTGCAAGGATTGACCAGCAGCAGTTCTTGCTTAAAGACATTACAAAGTTGCGGTTCAGGTTAAAGCACGGTGCTAAGGAAGAATTAATTCCTTTATTGAGATTAAAGAATGTTGGCCGTATGAGAGCTAGAAAGATGTTCAAGCAGGGAATAAAGGATTTAGGTGCAGTCAGGAGAGCTAAGCTTGAGGTTTTAGAGGGCTTGCTTGGCAAGAAGATTGCGCATGATATTAAAGAGCAGGTTGGTGAAAAGATTGAAGCAAAAGATAACAGAGGACAGCTCAATAACTTTGTTCAATGAGAAGTACCAGGAGCACTATCACTCTACAAAAGGTGCTGTTGAAGAAAGTTTTGAAAAGTTTGTAAAGCCTTGTAAGATAGCTGAATTAACTAAGAAAGGAAAAATCGTGATTCTTGATGTCTGTTTTGGTGTTGGCTATAATAGTGCAGCAGCGATTGAAGTTGCTTTGGAAGCAAATCCTGATTGTAAGATTGAGATTATTGGCTTGGAAAATGACCAAAAAATTCTTGATGAGATGAAAAAATTAAATCCTCCGTTTAAGTATTACGATGTTATAAAAGGGGATAAAAGTGATCCAAGAGTAAAGATAAAGATTTTAGTTGCTGACGCAAGAGTTAGTATAAAAGAATTAAATGAAAAAGTTGATGCAGTCTTTTTCGACCCTTTTTCCCCAAAAGTTTGCCCAGAGCTCTGGACAAAAGAATTCTTCCAAGATGTAAAGAATGTCATGAAGCCTGGTGCAATATTAACAACATATTCCTGTGCAAGGATTGTTAGAGACAACATGAAAGCAGTTGGCTTCACTGTTGAAGACGGGCCTGTGCTTGGCAGGAGAGGGCCTGCTACTATCGCTAGTGTGCAAGAATAAATGCACCCAAACCTTTTTATTTAAACTAATTTTATTACATTTACGATGAATATTGTAAATCTATCAAGAGAGTTAATGCGCAAGCAAACTCAAAAGAATAAAGCGCCTCCCTGGTTATTAACAGAAATTATAATCAAAAAAGGCAAGGAACTTTCTAAAAAAGAGGGTATTGATGAACGATTAGTATTAACTTCTTTGTATCTTGCGCATACTATTTTTAGCCCTATTTGGAAAGGAGAAATACAAAAAAATCATCCAAAACTAAGCTCTGATTTTGTGAAAAAGTATTTGGACGAATGGAATGTTAATAAAAAAGAGCAAGAAATAATTTTAAATTCAATTGAAGCACATCACGGTAAAGTTCCAACCAAATCAAAAATAGCAGAAGTCGTAAAGAATGCAGAGTGTTTTAAGTTTGTAACTGTTGAAGGCAGTTTAATTTGGTTACACGAACTAGGATTTAGGCAAGTTCCTTTTAAAGAAGCTGTTGATAAAGTAATAGAAAAAATGGAGCAAAAAAGAAAGCATCTTACTTTTCCTGATTGCATTAAAGAAGCAGAAGAAAATTGTAATAAAATTCTAGAAATATTTGGAAGGATGTCTTAATCAGTTTGCTTCGCAAAAACAAAGCAACTTTTATAAAGCAATCAAATAATATTTATTGTAATGAAAAAATACGACCTTCATATCCACACTTATCACTCAAGTTGTTCTAGAATCAGGCCTAAGAAACTTCTGCAGGTTGCAAAGAAAAGAGGCTTGAATGGCATTGCGGTTACAGACCATAATACGATTAAAGGCGGTCTGGAAACAAAAAAGCTCAATAAGGATAAGGATTTTGAAGTTATTGTTGGTGCTGAAATCAAGACAGACCGGGGAGAGATATTAGGATTATACCTGAAAAAAGAAATCAAGTCCAGAACACCTGAAGCGGTCATTGATGAGATTCATAAGCAGGGGGGTATTGCTGTTGCAGCGCATCCTTTTACTTGGGGCTTGTTGAGGACTGCTGCAAAATTCAATAAAAAGGAAATTAAAAAATTAGATGGTTTTGAAACTTTTAACGCAAGAAATACCTTTCGCTGGGAAAATGAATTAGCTGTCCAGTTTGCGCAAAAGCATAAGCTTGCACAGACTGCTGGTTCTGATTCTCATTTTTATTATGAGATTGGAAGAGCTTTTACTTTATTCAAAGGCAGTTTAAGAGATGCGATAAAGAAAAGAAAAACTGTCATAATGGGCAGGATTGCTCCTTTGCCTTTTGGCAGGGCTTTCAGTATGTTCAGGAAAATTCGAGTAAAATTTATAAACAAGTAAGTTAATCAATATGTATCTGAGGTGATATGATGGAAAAGCTTGAAGCAACTATCCTTATTGTCATTGTTCTTGCAGGTGCTGCAGGACTGTACTATTATTTCTCAGCTGGCGCTGGCCAGGCTACCAGGATGCTTGCTACCTGTCAGGGAGATATGACTGGCAACCTTTATCTTGGAAGGTTTGAAGGTACTGGCAGGAATTCACTGGAGTGCCGTACTAGGGGAAGTGTGATGCATACTGCAGAGGTTCAGCTTGTTGCTGTTGAAGATGGTGCGGTTTACCTTGCTGTTAATGGTGAGCAGAGCGGCCCTCTCACAGAAGGTTCTGTTTTCCTTCCGCAAAATTCCTACTGCGGCATCAAGATTGATGAGATAAGGGAAAACAATAATTATGTTCAGTTTTGCATGGCAGATACAGAGCCGGTCTGTGTTCAGTATGACTGGATTGCAGAAGAGAGTGCTGGCGGCGGCATTACAGGAACAAGACAGTGCGTCCTGTGGCAGAGCTCAGCAGATACTAAATTTGGTCTTGAAGGCCAGGGAAGATTTGAGCAATCTTCAGCACCGCTATCTATATAATTTTTATTTCTCTTTTTTCTAAAAGATAGTTTTTTAAACCAAGAATTAGTTAGTATTCTTATGCCCCTGTAGTATAGTGGATACTGCTAACAGGCAGCCATAAAGTACGTACGGTTGCGGTCCGTAAAACCGGAGTTCGATTCTCCGCAGGGGCGTATTCTATTACTGCGAATTTCGGTATAAAGAAACTTCGCACTCGCGACCTTGTGTCGCGCAGTTTTTATCAAATCTTTCCTAAAAATTTGGTTTGCTTCTCCGCAGGGGCGTATTCTATTACTACAATCTAATTATTCTTAAGAAAAACTTAAATATCCTTTAATTATAGTACTGGATATGGCTTCATATCAGGAGAAGATTGAACAAGTGCGTATTCATTTAGAAAACATTAGGCAGCTTATTAAAAAAAAAGAGTTTGAAAAAGCAAAGGAAAACATGCACGTCGGATCTGCTGTTTTAGATAAGTTGCTTTTAGGCGAGCTTAAGAAAGAGTTTCCAAAAGAATTTGCAGAAAACAAGCCTCAGATATTGCAGGCTTTCGCAGCAACTGGCAAGGCACGCGGGTATCTGGGCAAGATTGAAGAACTTACAACTATTTGTGTAGCGATTTCTCTTGAGCATGAAAAAAGTAAAAATAAGGAAAAAAGGCAAGAAAAGTTGGACGCTGAAATTGATTCGTTGTGGTCAAAGATATCTGAGTTGTTACAAAGTGCGATAATCATTCTAGAACAAAAGCCCGAGTCTCCTGAAGAATTGTATGCAAAAATAAAGCAAAATTCTCCCTACTGGCTGATATGTGCTCGTGACAACAGTTGCAAACAGTTTTCAAAAGGCAAGCTTGCAAAAGCTGATGTTCCTTTGGATTTCTGGGAAAACCGGCAAACTGCTTTTAACAAATTGTTTACTGTTGATGTAAATGATATGTCTGAAGGTTATTGGACATTATACATTGCAGTCTGTCATAATGTAATGATGGCATATACTCTGTTCAAAGACACGGTTCAGGGAAAATTTGTACTATGTCCATTTACGTTTATATTAGAGTCAGAGTATTCTCTTTTGCAGAAGGCGTTGGAGTCATTTGAGAGATGCCCTCATGATTTCCTTGTATTTTTAAAGATTGTTTTTGATTGGAAAAACGAATATGCAGAGGCGATACATTACAATCGTAAACCGTATAAAACTGGCGAGCCAAACATACTTGTCCAAAATATGGGAAAAATGATTTTATTTGATCAAGAGGCTAACAAAAAAAGAATTATTAAGTATACCAAATATTAATTATAAATTATAGTGGTCCTGGTAGGACTATTTACGTTAATAAACTTTTATCATGAAACTAGCAAAAATAACTTTTTGGGCATTGATTGTATTAGGACTTATTATATTTGCAAGTATTTTCACAGGAATTATTGGAAAAATTCCATTCCTCCCTGCAATTGGTTTGTTTTTCTTGCTGGGTGTTTTATTGGTTATTTTCACTTTAAAGGAAAAAGTAAAAGGCTGGCTTAAGTTTTTTCTTTTGCTTACAGGCATTTCCTCTTCTTGTTTTGTCCTGTTTGTTGTATTTCATAATTTCTTTTATGCCTTGAATATTATTTGGGCTGATATTGCTGTGTTAAGATACTTGACTGAGTGGCTTCATGTTGGTTATTTTTTGATTGGTGTTTTAGTTTGTCCTGTTACGTTTTTGATTGGCTTGATTGGCAGTATTGTTTTGTTTTTGAAAAAAAATAGTTTTATTTCTTGAATTCAAACTTCTTCCTTATAGCTAATATCGCCAATCCGTGTTTTTCTATGTCTTCTTTACTATAAAATTTTTCAATATCTTTTGTATTAAACTCATACAAGACTTCGCACTCTATCTCTCTTCCAGTTAATTCATCACCCACTTGCTCTTTAAGAACAAGCAAGTCTCCTGGTTCACAGTCAAAATCAGCTAATCTTACTTCAAATCTTTTTCTGCCGTCTAGTATGGCTTCAAAATACTCTTTTTGTACTTTTTTCTCAACGCGTTTCATCCTCTTCCTCTTTGTGCTTCGTAAAGCATCTCAACTTCTTCTAGTGTGTTAATATCACCAACTCCTCTGTCCTCGCGTAACTTAACAAACCTTGGAAATCGTAGCGCAAATCCTGATTTATATGTTGGGCTTGCCTGTATTTCTTCATAATCAACTTCAATTACTATCTCTGGCTTAACATAAACTATTTTGCCTTCTTCTTTAATGATTAATGGTTTTAGCATCTCTGTTAATTGCCCAAAACTCAGCCCTTCTTCATCTTTTTCTTTTATTCCTGTTCCTACGCGGCCAATCTCCAAGACTTCATCTGTATCAGGGTCCCTGATTGCAATAATAAAACTAGCAAGCCATGCAGACCGTTTTCCTTCTCCATACTCTGCACCAACAATCACAACTTCTAGTGTATCCATTGTTGGTTTTAGCTTGACTCCATAACCTACTCTAGAACCTGGCTTATACACGCCTTCTAAATTCTTGATCATTACTCCTTCGTTTCCTGCCTCTAGTGATTTTTGGTAAAATGCTTCTGCAGTTGTTTCATCATCTGTAATCAATTGCACTGCAGGTTTTATGCATAACTCTATTGACTGCACTATCTGTTCAACTATTTTTCTTCTTTCAGAAAATGGTTGTTTAATCAGGTTCTCGCCATTAAAGTAAATAACATCAAAAACATCTAATTCCACAGGAAATTTTTCAGCCATTGATGCTATGTCATATTTTCTTCTTATTCTTTGGGAGATGTTCTGAAATGCAGTATATTTCTTAGTATTAGCATCATACCCTACTGCTTCTGAGTCTATAATAAAAGAGTCTCCAGAAACATTCTCTTCCACAAATTTGACAACATCTGGAAATTGTTTTGTGACTTCATCTAACCTGCGAGTAAACAAGGATATTTTTCCATTGTGCTTGTGTATCTGCAATCTAAAGCCATCATATTTATATTCAAATGCAGCTGGTTTTCCTACTTTTTCAAATGCATCTTGCATTGTCTTGACTTTTTGATACAGCATTACTTTTACTGGTTTTCCTGGTTCTAGGCTGATTTCTTTCAATCCTTCTAATCCTTTTCGTGCTTTTTTTGCAACCATTGCAAAATCATTTGCAACATCTATTGCTTCCTGCACAGCTTCAACATAAGAATTGTATTTCTCCCTATCTGGAACCTCTAGTTTGTTCTCTTTTTTGTCGTACTGGAATCCTATCTCTTTTCCAAAAAATGCCCAGGTTATTGCGTCTCTTACTGTTCCTGCTCCCAAACCAACTCTTAGATCTTCTAGAACTGTTCTAATTATGTACTTTGCTTCTTTTGGTTTGGCGCTTGTCAATAACTCTGCAATCAGCTTAACCTTCTTGTCAACTGTTCCTGCTCCTTCTATTGTTGCTTGTTTCTGAAGGTTTGCAAAAACTTTTTCAATAGTTAGTTCTGCAACAAAGAGTGTTGCTTGTTTTTTCTTGCCAATGATATTCTCTGCTGTCTTCCCAAGGTCTCCTGTTTTTTTCCATTCTTTCTCTATCTCTGCTGTGTCAATTCCAGATGCTATGTTGATTGATTTCAGCAGTAATCTTGCTGCCATTCCTATTTTTCTCTCATCCCATGCAGGAAAGACTTTGCCTTGAACAAGCAGCATCACAGTGCCCATTTCCTCAAGAGGAACTGTTTTCAGGAATTCTGATAAGTAGAAGGTTTTCTCTAGTCTTTTAGAAGTTCCCTCTAATTGTTCATATACCCCCACTAACGCCAGATATTTCATCGAAAAGAATATATATCAGGTCTGTTTAAAAAAGTTTCTAGAATGGAAACACTCGAAGCTATAAGATTGAGAAGAAGTATAAGGAAGTACATGGATGTTCCTGTTGAGTTTGAAAAAGTGGGTAATATCCTGGATGCTGGTCGATTAGCTCCTAATGCTGGCAATGTTCAGGACTGGAGATTCATTCTTGTCACAAAAGAAGATTCAAGGAAAAAGATTGCAGAGGCTTGTGTAAAACAATACTGGATGCAGGATGCTCCTGTGCATATTGTTGTCGTGGGCCAGCCTAAGAAGGTTGCAACTTTCTATGGCGAGAAAGGTGAAAAAATATACTGCAGGCACAATAGTGCTGCAGCTATTGAGAACATGCTTCTAGCTGCAACAGATCAAGGTCTTGGTTCTTGCTGGGTTGGTGCTTTTGAAGAAAGCATGCTTAGAAAAGCCCTGAATATTCCTGCTGATGCCTCTCCGCAGGCAGTCATAACAATTGGTTATGCTGCTGAAAAACCTGCGATGCCTCAGAAGTTTAAGACTGAAAACATCGCGTTTATAGAGCAATACGGCAACAGGATTAAGGATCTTGCTGCTTTCCTTGGTTACTATGGAGAGCATGTTCAGTCGGCAATCAAGAAAGGCAAAGAGATGTTCAGGAAAGTTATCGAGAATAAAAAAAAGTAGTATAGTTTTTAAAATATATTTTGTATCACAAAAATGTTTATATACCTGATTTATTAATTAAAAGAAATATTAATTTTAAACAGAGTTTTGGCGAACTCAGTTTAAATTTTAGCGTAAATATTTTGGCGAAATACTAATTTGGCGTTTAGTATTAGTTGAACGAATGTGATTTCTCTCAGATAAATTTGTTGGCGCAAACTTATCATAAACCCCTCGTTCTGGGAAAAATTAAAGTCAACTCACATATAAACATTTCGTAAGTGTAAAAGTTATGTGGGGATATATAGATTAAAAAAGACAAAACCAAAAGGGGGGATGCAAATGGATGTAATCCTAGAAAACGCAAAGAAACAAGACCTAAATACAGATGGCCTACAAGTTGGTCAGGCAAATATAAAAGTGATTGGCTCTGGTGGAGGAGGAAATAATATGGTTTCCTGGCTCTACAAAAGAGGAATCAAGGGAGCTGAAATTCTTGCTTGTAACACAGACAAGCAGCACTTGAATATTTCAGAAGCAGATAAGAAGTTTATAATAGGTAAGGAATGCACTCGCGGCCTTGGTTGCGGCGGCTTTCCGCAAAAAGGCGCAGAAGCTGCTCAAGAAAGCATTAATGAATTGAAAGCTGCTCTAAAAGGAGCTGACATGGCTTTTGTTTGCGCGGGATTAGGAGGTGGAACTGGTACAGGATCTGCACCAGTTATTGCACAGCTTGCTAAAGATATGGGCGCTATTGTCATTGGTACAGTGACTATGCCTTTTAATATTGAGCGTGCAAGAATTGAGAAAGCTGAGTTTGGACTTGAACAGTTAAGAAAGTATTCTGACACAGTTATTGTAATAGACAACAACAGGCTAGTTACTATTGCAGGAAACCTGCCTATACAGCAGGCATTCTCAGTTGCAAATGAATTGATTGCTACAATGATTAAGGGAATTGTTGAGACAATTGCAGTGCCAAGCCTTGTTAACTTGGATTATGCAGACGTCAAGACAATCATGACAAATGGAGGAGTTGCTGCAATTGGTGTTGGCAGCTCTGACACAAATAACAAGGTTGAGGAAGCTGTTAAAGGTGCTCTGGAAAATCCTTTGCTTGATATTGATTACACTGGAGCCACAGGCGCGCTTCTTCACATCAGTGGCGGCCCAGACATGACCTTGGAGGAAATCAACAAGGTTGGAGAGCTTGTCACAGAGAGCCTAGACGAGGATGCAAACGTAATTTGGGGAGCAAGAGTCTCTGAAGAGATGAAAGGAAAGCTGATGGTTATGACAATCGTGACCGGTGTTAACTCACCATGGATTGTTGGCAAGACCACAGCAACAAGCAAGGCAGCTGCCAAGGCTGAGCTTGAAGAGACCCTAGGCATAGAAATCATCAATTAAGTTCACCCCCTTTGGTCTTTGGTGAAGCAGGCTGAAGCGATTCAGCCGGTGTTTTTCTTTGCCTTCATTATACCACCCCCAATCAAGTTTAATGAAGGCAAAAAACGCAAGTTACCCCGCGAACCACACGCGCGGGGTTTCTTTTTTATTCAGTTAGTCAAATTAAAGGTTAGAGCTATTCTTAATACAGGTCTTGATTATACATCTGGGTTAATGCCATGAATACTGCTTGCTTTGCATAGTCTTTTCTTGGTAAGCGGCCTTTTGTTAAAACGCCAATTATGCCTTCATCAGATCCTATTTTAGGATTATGAGTCAGTCCTGCTTTGTAGACTGCATCCTGCATTTCAAGGCCTTGGTTAATAATGCCGTCAATAACTTTGGTTGGAATTACAAATCCTGAAGAGATTCCTAAAAAATATTTTTTTCCGTCATAAAGTGCACAAACAGTAAAATTCATGTGAATGTTTTCAGGCATTTCCATTATGCCGGATTCTAGTCCTACACTTAAATCACAGGCATTAAATGCGTTTTTGGCGCGGTTTTTCGCTCCCCTGAATGTTTCTTCAAAAGACCTTGGCTGGTCAGCAACTTCAGAGTCTGCTTTGATGTGGCAAAATTCAGCATCATTTGAGCAATCGTAGTTTCTGACTGCTTCTTCTATTGCTGTGGTTTTAGCAGGATTTTTAGAGCCAATGTTTATAATCATGGTTTTGGATAGCAGAACATTATTTATAAAGTTTTTTGCAAATTTTCATTTTAAAACAGTTGAAAAACCAACCTTTTTAAACCCGGATTCTATTTAACATAATATGACACTACACTTCATAGGACTTGGATTAAATGACGAGAAAGACATCAGTGTTAAGGGTCTGAATCTTGTCAAGAAAGCAGATGTTGTGTATTTGGAAAACTACACTGCTGTTCTTAATTGCCCGATTAGTTATCTTGAAAAGTTATACGAAAAGAAGATTATTCTCGCTGACAGGGATATGGTTGAGAAAGAACCAGAAAAAACTATCCTTAAAGATGCTAAAGACAAGAGTGTTGCTTTTCTTGTTGTTGGTGATCCTTTTGGAGCAACAACTCATATGGATTTGTTGATGAGAGCAAATAAATTAGGAATAAAGACACAGATTGTCCACAACACATCAATTATCTCAGCTATTGGTGTTACTGGACTGCAGGTTTACAAGTTTGGCAAGACAACAAGCATTCCTTTTCCTGAGAAAGGTTTTGAGCCAGAGACTCCTTATGATGTAATCAAGGAGAACCAGAAGATTGGCTTGCACACTTTATTGCTTCTGGATTTAAGGCCTAAGGAAAATAGGTTCATGACAGCCAATGATGCAATCAACACTCTTCTTAAGATTGAGATGCGGAGAAATGAGAAGGTCTTCACAAGCAATACTCCATGCATTGGTTGTGCAAAGATTGGTTCTTTAGACCAGAAGATTAAGGCGGGCAAGGCCTCAGAACTTCTAAAATACAATTTTGGCCCTGGAATGCATTGCCTGATTGTCCCCGGCAAGATGCATTTTGCAGAAGAAGAAGCTCTTGAAAGATTTAAAAACTAAACAACAGTTTCAGGGTTATCTAAATAATATAGTCTTTCCTTCAAAGTTGATCTCGGGACATAATGGCCATATTTGCGCCAGAACAGATATTTTGTAACATGAACACTGTTTGCAGGCTTTATAAGTTCCATCCAGCGTATGCAGTTTTCTTTTCCAGAAACGTGATAAAATATCATTTCAGCAGGATTTTGGCCGTAGCCACGATCATTTTTATCCCGCCATTTACCAAAATTAAAATCAAGAGACTTCAAAAGCGCACCTACTTGATGTGCAAATTGCGAATCTCTAAAACCGAGTTGAATGCGTGGATAATAATGTATTTTTTTGGTTTGCTTTGAAAATTTAATTGATCCATCTGTATCAAAAAGTCCTCTTAAAAATGGCGCCACTAACGCAGGATTTCGAATAATAAAGGATGGTATTTCCGTGTTATTTTTTGAACCTCTATTCATACCAAATTTTTTTACAAAGATATCAAAAACTTTTTTATTTTCAAGAGTTATATTATATGAATTCTTGATTTTATTTTTATTTATTTTTAAATTTACATTTCCAAAAGTTTTCTTAAAAAGAGGGACTACTCGATTAAGGAAATAGTATTTATCTTCACAACTCCCTATAATTGTTATTCTGTTGCAAGTTTTATGCAAACTGCCATCCCCTAAAATAATTCCACATAACTCTGCTATATTTTGTAAATTCATGCTTTGTTTATATAAATTCTGATTTAAATATCCCGCGCAAAGATGTCCAGTGGCTTTTAATTCGAAAGTATTCCTAACTTCAAATAAAAAAGCAATCTTTATAAATACCTTATTTTTTATACAATCTGGTGGCCACTAAATTTTTAGCCCCGTAGAAAGTTAAAGCAAAAATGCTTTGCTTGCGGAGTGTAGTGGCCAATCATCGCGCACTTTGGATGCGTGGACGGCGGTTCGAATAAAAGCCGGATTTCCTGCTTTACGAAAGTCCGCCCGGGGCTACTCATTTTTTATGACTGGCCAGCTATCTTCTTCAATTCTTTAATACAAGAAGTCATATCATCATTGCTGACAGTATATGAACAGCCTGCTTGTCCTATATAATGCTCGTATTTTGAGTCATAGTACTTAAGAAGAAGTATCTTTGAAACTTCTGCATAGTTTTTTTCATCCATTAGTTTCATTAATTCTTCAACAACTTTCTTAGTAAGATGCGGCTTAAGGTAAACTATTATTTCTCTTATCTTATCTTCTTCACCATGTGTAAAGTAATCCTTGACTATCTGCTTTGCCCTGTTCTCAATTGAACAATCAACTCGAACTGCAACTCCTTTTTTCATTGCTTTAAAGACAGAATTTGGAATAAATACTTTTCCTACTTTATGGCTCTCTCCTTCAACAAAAACAACCTTTTCTTTTTCTAATTCTTTTAATCTCTTAAACAATAAGCTCTCAAATAGTTTTTGCTCTCTTGGATTCAGGCCTATTGCTCCGAAGTTTGAGCTTCTGTGCTGCGCAAGTCCTTCTAAATCAATTGAAGGCTCTAATTTCTTTATCAACTCTGTTTTGCCGCTTCCTGCAAGGCCATAAAGAACAATAAAGGTAAATGGAGGTTCATAATTCTCTAGTTGCTCTCGAACATATCTTCGATAAGCACGATACCCGCCTTCTAGTAAAAATGCATTAAGCCCTAAATCTGCAACTAGTTTTACTATTGTTTGCGACCGCATCCCGCCTCTCCAGCAATAAATAATTATTTTCTTAGTTTTATCTAGTTTCTTGAATTCTTTAGTCATTCGCGGCAGTTTTTTATTGTAATATTCATATCCTTTTTGAGTTGCTTCATCAGGACTCTCTTTATACATTATCCCGACTACTTTTCTTTCTTCATTGTCCAGTATTGGAATATTGATTGCCCCAGGAATTCTGTCTTTTTCATACTCTCTAGGAGTCCTAGTATCAATAACTATCGCATTCTTGAGTTTTAGTGTTTCTTCTGCTGATATTTTTTGCATATGCTCTATTTACTAGAATGAGAATAAAAAGCTTATTGCTTTTTGCAATAAATTTCATCTACTTGCACTAATTGCTCATATATATTCTCTATCAGGTCATATTTTTTTGCTTCCTTTAGTGTCACCCATGCATGCGCTGTCAGCTCATCCTCAGCCAATTGAACATCTCCTTTGTCATAGTCTGCATAAAGGCTCACAATTATAGTTGAGTGCCCGTTTGGCCTGATAAAACAAAGGCTTGAGACATATCCTATGTTCTTGATATCAAGTGTCGTCTCTTCTTTTATCTCTTTTCTTAATATTTTCTCAAATATTCCAAGCCAGTGGCTGCTTGTATCTTTAGGACTATTGATAAAATCAGAGTGCTCTATCTTTCCTCCTGGAACACACCATTTTCCTGGAAATGCTTTCTCTTTTTCGCTTCTTTTGCAGATTAAGTATCTGCCATCTTTTCTAACTATTCCCGTTACAGAGACATAATGCACTTTTTCTTTTGTCATGATTTCACCCAATTTTTAGGGATTCATCCCAAATATTTAAATAATTCCTCGAATTAATTTGAGTAATATGAAGTACTCTGGGGGTTTGGTAAAGAAGGAGCGGGAGCAGATTTTCAAGCTCTTTGCAGAGAATACAAAGCTAAAGTTCAATGAGATAGAGAAAGCCATCAAGATTCGTTCTAACATGGTTTCATACCATCTAGAAAAAATGCAGGAAGAAGGATTGCTGGAAAAGAAAGACGATTACTATTATCTCACAAAAAAAGCAGAGCGGTATCTTCCTATCATCCCGCACATTACAGGCCAGGAGCTCAGCCCTTTGCCAGTTGTTCTTGTTGCAGTACTGCATAAAGATAAGATTCTTTTGATTAAGAGAAGCAAGCGCCCTTACCAGAATTATTGGTGTTTAATTGGCGGCAAAATGAAAATGGAAGAAACATTTGGTGCAACTGCCAAAAGGGTTGTTAAGGAAAAAGCAGGCATAGATGCAAAGTATGACAGAATGGCAAGTGTTTTGTATGAGCGTGTTGAAGGTGAGGACATAATCAAGCACAGCTTTATTCATTTTTTTGTGCTGATGCAGGCAGAAAATGCAGAATTCAAGCAGTCTGAGTCTGGTACGCTTAAGTGGTTCAATATCAAGGATTTAGATAAGGAAAAAATAATTCCTTCTGATATCTGGCTTATAAAGAACAAGCTTAATTCAAGCATAGAAGTTATTGATTCTGAGATGAAGGAAAATAAGGGTAAATTAAGCGAATTTCGCGTTTTAAAACAATAAACTTTATAAAGAAAAACCCACTATTTTCTTCTAGGTTGGGGGTGTAAAATGAAGTTTAAAATCCTGTTTGGTTTGTTTATTGTACTGATTTTCATTAGTGGTTGTGCTAAGGATTCTATTACAGCAAAAGCTATTGATGATTTGCCTATTGAAAAGAAATTAGATGTTGAGGCAAAGATTACTTCTGCAGAAGCATGCATGAATGTCGTCTGCGGTTCTAATAGCCAGTGTGAGAATGGCAAATGCATCTGCAATGAAGGGTACAAGAAGTGCAATGGAGAGTGCATCCTTACCCAGGACTGCTGCACAGAGGATGACTGTGATTCTGGGGAGAGCTGCAGGGATCATAAATGTATTCCAGACAATTGCAAATTAAATGAGGTTCCAGATCCTGCAAAAAGAGAGTGTGTCTGTGATGATAACTCAAAATATTGTGCAATGCAGAAGAAGTGCATTCCTAAGGAAAACTGTTGTATGCATGCTGATTGCGAGTCAGATTGCAGATGCGTCCCTACTGGAAGGCTGGCTGTGCTTTGTATTAAAAGTGGCAAGACCCAGTGTAAATCAGTGCATCCAGACAGGCCAGAGTCTTTCTTTGTTGCTGGCGTGCGCTATGATGTAAAGATAAACTATTTCCTTCAGGACAATGGTATTGATATTGATGTAAATGACATTAATCATGTGTTTACAGCAGATGCAGTGGAAAAGATCGGAGATAATGTCAATATCTACATTGATACTGTTGACGATATTGGCGGCCACTGCAAAAAAGATAATTAAAACAAAACCAACACAAAATCTTTGATTTTGTGAGGTTCCAAAAACTTTGTTTTTCGAAACCTTTTTAAAGCATCACTGAATTTATTTTCCTGTTGAGAGATGAGTCGGTCAGTAATGGCTTGCTCATGCTGGAGACAAGATTACTTGTTCTCCAAATAATCATGCGAGGTATAGAAAAATGTCTAGAATGCATTCAAGAAAAAAAGGCCAGTCAGGGAGCAAGAAGCCTCTGAAAAAGGAAAAGCCTACCTGGATTAGGTATAAGCCTGCTGAAATTGAATTATTGATTGTAAAGTTTGCAAAAGGGGGCAAGACTAGTTCTGAGATAGGTATTATTCTCAGGGATGTTTATGGTATTCCTGATGTTAAACTGATCATAGGAAAGCCTATATCAAGAATTTTAAGTGACAAAAAATTATTAAAAGAGCTTCCAGAAGACTTGATAGCTTTGATGAAGCGTGCTGTTTTTATTAGGAAGCATCTGGAACGCAATAAGCAGGATATGACTGCTAAACGGGGAATGCAGCTTACTGACAGCAAGATTAAGAGACTTATAAAGTATTACAAGAAATCTGGAAAGATTCCTGTTGACTGGAAATTCGATCCTGCAAAGCTTAAGATGTATACAGAATAAGTTTTTTTATTTTTTTTTAAAATAAAAAAGTTAAAGGAGAATTCTTACATCATCAATTCTGTTGGCTATTTCTGCTCCTTTTTTAGTTAAGGTAAGCAGTTTTAGTCTTCCTTGTTTGTCAAAATTGATTAATCCTTCTTTCTCCATTTGTTGGAGTATTTTTACAACGTGAGAATAAGTGCAGTCGATGCTTTTCGCAAGGGATGATGCGTAAACTTCGTTGTCAGCATTTTTCAGTTCAACTAACATCATTGCTGGTTTTTCCCTGAAAAACACTTTGAAAATTTCTTTATTTTTTTTCACATAACCACCCCATGACGCGATTATATATGCTATAATGTTTATATTATAGGATATATTTAAACCTTTCGGTTAGTGTTTTTTAACCAAAAAGTTAAGACCTCTTTATTGTATCCAAGTAATTGCAGTTCATATTTAAACCTTTCGGAAGATGCGGTTTTTCGTCGGAAAATTTTCAGGAGCAGAATCAAAAAACATTTAAAGCAATGCATTATCAAAATTTAAATGAATCTTGCAGATATCTATTTTCCTCATGAAAAGGTAAGGCCTATCCAGGATGAATTAATTGAGAAAGTCCTTTTTGCCTTGAAAAACAAGAAGAGCCTTATCATTCATGCCCCCACAGGCCTTGGAAAGACTGCTGCAACAATAGCTCCTGCCCTGGCTTTTACAAAAACAAAGGACATAACAATTTTTTTTCTGACGTCACGACACACTCAGCACAAGATTGTTGTTGACACTTTAAGAAAAATTAAAAAACAATATGCACTGAAATTCATTGCATCTTCTATAATCGGAAAAAAATGGATGTGCTTGATGCCTAATACTGCTTCTATGCGTTCCTCTGATTTTGCAGAGTTCTGCAAGGTCTTGAGAAAAGATGACAAGTGCGAGTTTTATCTTAACTCCCGCCCTAACAAGATAAATTTCAAGAAAGCCTTGGAAGAGATTGAAGCTATCTCCCCGATATCTACTGAGCAGGTGATTGAGATAAGTGAGAAAGCAGAGGTCTGCCCGTATGAAGTTGCAATAAAGCTTGCTGCAAAGTCAAAAGTGATAATCTGCGATTACAACTTGCTGTTCAATCCAAGTATCAGGGAGAATTTTTTCTCAAAAACAAACAAGGAGCTTGCAAACTCTGTCTTGATTATAGACGAAGGCCACAATCTTCCTGCAAGGATGAGTGAACTGCTGACCAGCAGGTTATCAAGCAGGGTTATCCAGAGAGCTATAAAAGAAGCAAAGAAATTCAATTTTGAGGAGTTAGTGATGCCTTTGTTTGAATTAAACGCAATTCTCACTAGATTTTCAGAAAAAATGATTGACGGTGATGAAAAGCTTGTCTCAAAAGAAGTGTTTATTTCAGAGGCGAACAAGATAAAAAATTATGCAGAGCTTATTGAGGATCTCACTTTGGCAGGAGATGCTGTTCTTGAGGAGCAGAAAAGAAGTGCTTTGACGTCTATTGCTTCTTTCCTTGATACCTGGCCTAATGGGGATCTTGGTTTCTGCAGGAGCATCTCAAAAAAAGATGAAAATGTCCTTCTGAATCATCGTTGTCTTGATCCTTCTTTGAGCACAAAAGATGTGATTGATTCAGCTTACTGCACGATCATGATGTCTGGAACACTGTCTCCCACAGAGATGTATGCAGATTTGCTTGGCTTTCCAGAAGATACTTTAAAACAAGAGTTTCCTTCCCCTTTTCCAGAGAAAAACAAGCTTACTTTAATAGTTCCAAAGACAACCACAAAGTTTACTCAGCGAAGTGAAGCACAGTTTAAGGCAATAAGTGATGTCTGCAGTGAAATCACGAACAAGATTCCTGGAAACTGTGCAGTTTATTTCCCCAGCTATTATCTGCGTGACGAGGTTGCAAAATCATTTGAGCCTGCTTCTGAAAAAACTATTTTTTATGAGCAGTCCAAGCTGACTAAGCAGGAAAAGCAGGATTTATTGAACAGGTTCAGCAAGAACAAGAGCGCGGTTCTCTTGGGTGTTGCTGCTGGTTCTTTTGGCGAGGGGATTGATCTTCCTGGTGTCTTGAAGTGTGTTATTGTTGTTGGGCTTCCATTAGACAGGCCAGATCTTGAGACAAAAGAGCTGATTAAGTATTATGACAGAAAGTTTGCAAAGGGCTGGGATTATGGTTATGTCATGCCTGCTTTGACAAAAACAATGCAGAATGCCGGCAGGTGCATCAGGAGTGATAAAGACAGGGGAGTTATTGTTTTTCTGGATCAAAGATATACCTGGCCTAGTTATTTCAAGTGTTTTCCTTCTGACTGGAAGTTAAGGATTTCTCTGGATTATCTCAAGAAAATTGATGAGTTCTTTCAAAAAGCATAAAGTTTAAATAGAAACTAAGGAAAACAAAAGACCATGGCAAAAAAAGAAAAAGGCACAATTTTTGACGAGCCAAAAGAAGACCCTAAAGAAGTTGAGGTAAAGGATGGCTTTCTTCCTCCTGAAGAGCATGAGGAAAGTTCTGAGAAGTTTGAAGAAAAGATGGATACTGGTGAAAGGGACACTGATGTTTATACAGAAGAAGGAAGAGAAGAACTGCTGGAGGATGATGAGGTCTCTGATACAGAGCAGGCCTGGACAGAGGGTGCAGAAGGAAAAGGCCACAAAGGCGTGTGCGCGCACTGTGGCAAGCCTTTGAGTCAGGAAGAAGATGAAGTGACTGAGAAAGAGATTGATGGAGAGCTTGTTTGGTTCTGCTGTGATGAGTGTGCCAAGAAAGGCCCTAAGAAAAAATAATATGCTAAAGAAACTACAAGAAGGTTCTTGCTCTTTTTACGCTTCAGTCGGCAAGATTTCTAAGGAATTGCCTGTTTTCTATAATCCTGAGATGAAGTTAAACAGGGATATCTCTATTCTTTTGCTGAAAAGTATTTCTGACAAGGATTTGCGTATTCTTGACTTGCTTGCAGGTTCTGGCATACGCTCTGCCCGTTTTATCAAGGAGCTTCCTGCATCAAAGATTAAGGAGATAACAGTCAATGACAAGAACAAGGATGCTGTTAAGCTTATCAAGAAGAATTTAAGATTAAATAAAGTCCGAGCAAAAGTCTTTAACAAGGATGCTAATGAATTGCTTATACAAAGCGAGGGTTTTGATTATATTGATGTTGATCCTTTTGGCTCTCCTAATCCTTTCTTGGATAATGCAGTTAAACGGCTCTCTAGAAATGGCGTTCTTGCTGTAACCGCTACAGACACTTCTGCGCTGTGTGGAAGTTTCATATCTGCCTGCAAGAGAAAGTATTGGGCAGCTCCTTTGAGAAATTATATGATGCATGAAACAGGCATCAGGATATTGATTAGAAAGGTTCAATTGATAGGCGCGCAGTATGACAAGGCTCTTGAGCCTATATTTTCGCATTCAACAAGGCATTACATGCGTGTTTATTTCAGGTGCATTAAGTCAAAGACAGCTGTTGATAAGATATTGAATAAGCACAGATACCTGCTTTTCTGCAATAAATGCATGGATATTGTTGTGCATCCTCAGAATAAGGAAGTTTGCTGTAAAAAGAGCATGGCTTGGGCAGGCCCGTTATGGACCGGACAGTTGTGGGACAGGAAATTGATTCTCTCAATGCTTAAGAAACTGGATAAAGATAATGCCGCTCTCCTGAATTTAATGAGTATTATTAATGCTGAAAGCAAGTTGAATGTTCCTTATTTCTTTAGTGTTCCATTGATTTGTAAAAAGTTAAGAAAAAGCTGTCCTAAGCAGGAATCCATACTTAAGATAGGCAAATCTGCGCAGACACATTTTGCATTAGATAGTGTAAGAAGTAAAATAAATATAAAGAAATTAAAAAAATTTATTCAAGCTCTTTGACATCCTTCTGCAGGTCTACTAACTCTACTTCTAGATTTGCCAGTTCTTGTGCAAGATAATTTGTTCTTCTGATGACAAAGTCTTCTTTATCCACATCCAGGACCTCAAAGTCAAAAGTCATTCCTTGTTTCTTGCCTTCCCCTATTCTTTGCTTGAATATCTTGCCTTGTTCTGGAGTGTGCGTGAAGTATATATCGCTTATTGTGACATTTGTTACTTCTGCTGTTCCATAAGGCGTGTCAAAGATTAACCCTACTTTTGGGTTTTGGACAAATTCGATGACTTTGTCAGATGTTCTCATCACCTGTGATTTCCATTCCTGGCCAGGCATAAAGAATGATTCTCCAGGCCTTACCTGTATCTGTGTCACAACATACTTGTCTGTCACATTCATTATCTGAAGCGGCCAAGGGTATGCCTCTGGATTTGATATGATATTGTTTGCTACAGCAGGTTCATTAGGGAATGTCTCATTGTATTCTTTAAAGGAAAGTATTTCTGCTCTTGAATAAAGTATTCTTCTTGGCCTGTGGTCAGAAATATTGATTGTCACTGCAAGAACCGGCTCTATTGGTTCTATTATGATTGTTTTCTTTTCTCCTAGCTTAAGCCCTTCTATAGCCTCATCAAATGAAGATAGCTTGTTGCTTTGTCCTACTATGAACTTGAATGGTCCTTTTACATAGTTTTCAAGCTCTGCTTCTTTTGCAAGCTCTTTATCATTTGTGTCAACTACCTTGCCATTATCTAATCTCATTACATAATTTATTGTTACCAGGTCTCCTGGTTCTGCGACTTTGCTCATGTCTTCTATCTCTGTTATGTTGGTCTCTGGTTCTGGCTCTTGTCCTTCTAATCGCAATAGAAATACTGCCACAACAATTACTATAGCTATAATCAGAGCCCACTTAACGTAGCTCTTTTTTACTTTAACCTTTTTTGCCATTTTTTTATCCCCCCACCTAGCCTAATGCTCTTGAAACCATTGTGACCTGTGCAGATTTTACCCCTTCGATTTCCTCGATTTTTTCTGCTACAGGATCTGGACTTCCTTTTGATTCATCAGCTGAAAATTTTAGTATTGTTGCCTTTAAGCCGAATCCTACTGGTTCTTCTTCAGGATCTCCTGTGACTTTTCCTCCAAAGTCTGTGATTATCTGTGTTGCTTTGTCTCTTATCTCTTCTAAGTTGATTTCAGGATCCTCTGGCATGATTTTTAGTGTTACAATTACTAATGCCATCTTTAGTTTGGCCCCTCAAATCCGCATTCAGGACAGCGGTATTTTGCCGCAATCTCTCTGCAGTTCCTGCAGCGCACTATTTCTGCTTTTTTGCATTTTGGGCAGAGAAATCTAACTGCGCCTTCTGATGCTGTTATTCTTGTTTTGCATGATGTGCATTTTTCTTCTTTTTCCATAGTTATCCCCTAGGGCAAGCTATTTTAGTTTAACTTAAAAATCTTGCGGTTTTTTAAGGTCAAAAACAGAAAGTGCACTATTGTCCAGGAATAACAAAAGTATATAAATAGAACTGGTAAGTACAGTATTAATGAATTCAAGTAGGCATAATAGTAGTAGAAAAAACCAGCTTATTCTAAATCCTGCCATATTTGCCTTGTTTGGGCCTAAAATCACAGATAAGAGCCTTAAGGAAAAGGCAGATAAGCTTGAAAAGATAAAGGCAGAGCTGAAGGATAAAGCAAAAGCTGTTCTCAAGAGGGAGAAGGCTGTTGCAAGCGCTGAAAAAAAGGTTGAATCCCTTAAAACCAAGCAAAAAGAGCTTGAGAACAGCATAAAACAACAACAGCAGATGCTTAGTGTTCTGAAAAAAGACCATTCAAAAACTTCTTCAGAGCTTGAAGGATTTCAAAAAACAACACAATCACAAAAACAAGATTTAAAGAAAGCTGAAAAAGCAGCAAAAGCTTCTATTAAACAGCTTAAGCAATTGCAAAACCAGCTTGCAGCCAAGGAAAGCAATATTACAACCAGAGAAAGCGAGCTTGTCTCAAAAGAAAAAAAGCTTATGTCCTTGATGGATAAATCAAAGGCTCTTGAAGACAGAAATGCTAAGCTCAAGGCAGAGATTGATGCAAAACAATTCAGGCTTAATCAGCTTAAAAAAGAAGCAGAGACTGCAGCCAGAACAAGGCAAAAAGAGCTGGAAAACATGCGCAAGCAGGCAAAAGAGCATGTTTCTGCAAGAGAAGAAGAATTAAAAAAGTTAAAAGAAGAGGCAAATGCTGCTTTCAAGACAAAAGCAAAAGAGCTTGATTTGCTGCGTCAGGAAGAAGATGCCATAAAGAAACAAAAAAGTGAATTCCGGAAATTTATTGAAAAACAAAAATCTGCTATTGAGAAAGACATTAAAAAGTTTGATGAAAAGAAAAAGAAAATTAGTTATGATGAAAAAATTCTCGATGCTCGGGAGAAAGTTATTCAAAAGAAAGAGCAGGAACTGAACAAAAAATTATCAGAAGCAAAGCATGTTCAGAGCCTTCAAAAACAGATTGCAAAATCTATTGAGGAAAAAAAGAAGCTTGCACAGGAATTGAAAGATAGGGTTAAGGAGCAGAACCAAAAATTGGATGCCCTGCACAAGAAGTCTGTTCAGGTTCACAAGGAAGAGCTTGCTCTTTCCAGAAGAAAAAAGGATGTTGAAAAGCTTTCTAGAAAGCTTGCTTCAGAAGAAAAGGATCTTGACAAAAGAGAGCTTAAGTGGCTTGAGCATGATAAGGCCCTGAAAAGCGCTATTAATGAGTTAGTTAGCCAGAAAAAAGAGCTTGAACAGGAAGTTTCTGTTAAAAAAGCAGAACTTGAAGAACTGCAGCAGGAATGGGATGAAAAAATGGCTAATCTTAAGCAGGCTGCAATTGAAGTAAAAGAGCAGAAAAAAGCAGTAAAAAAGCTTCTTGACAAGGATGTTTCCGCTCTTTATGAAAAAGAAGATGAAGTCATGAAAGTAATCAATGCTTTTGAAAAGGATAGGCAAAAGCTGCTCAAAGAAGAGAAAGCAGTCATGGCTCGTGTAAAGACGCTGGAAAAAGCCAAAAAAGAGTTTGAAAAAGCGCAGCAAAAATTTGAAAAAGAAAAGAAAGATATTACAAACAAAGAGCGTGTCGCTGCAAAACTTCTGCGCTATGTTGAGAAAGAAAAGAAAAAGGTTGAGCAGCAGAAGCGCAAGATTGCTGCGGCAAAAGAGCTTAAAGCTAATATTCCTAAGCTTGAAAAGCATTATTTCAAGTTAAAAAAACAGATTCGCAAGGAAGAAGCAAGATTAGTGGAAGATACTAGATTAACCAGGCCTATAAAGAAAAGTCTTTTGATGAGAGAAAAAGAGCTTAGAAAACGCGAGCGCGGCTTGCAAAAAGGAGCTGAACTTCTAGAGGAACGCGAGCAGGAATTAGAGGACTTGCGGGCTATGAAAGAAGATGCATTTGAAGACTACCTCAGGTCAGAGGTTAAAGCTGCAGAGCACATTGGCCCTGTTCATAGGGAAAAGTTTCCAGCGATTCATAAGAAGCTTGATCAGGCAAGACAAGGCATTATCTCTGGGGATATTGATGCTGCAATAAGGCGTGTTGCAGAGGCAGAGGTTTTGATGGATAAGTTCAAGCTCAATAAAGAAGAAAGAAAGCCTTTTAGTTATGATTTAAAATACATTAAGGCCAGTATTAAGCTAGCTGAGCTTGGCTGATATTATCTTGTTCTCTTCAGCTATCTCAAATATTTTTCCTAAGAATTGATCTACAACATATATATTTGTTCTTGTGTGATCTGTTATTTCGCTTACTTTTATTTTGCTTGGACAGAACAATGCCATCCAAGGTATTAGGTTGTCTGCCATGTGAGCATCTATTGGTGCTTTTGATTCTATTTGTTTGATTAAGTCTTTTGCAGCTTCTTCTCCTACTTTTTCACTTGGTTTGCCCCTCTCTCCAAGTGTATCTGCTCCCAGGATTATTGGATTTATCAAGTCAAGGTCTTCTTTTTGTTTTGAGAAAATTGCCCAGAGTGTTATTCCAGATCCAGGAGATAGTGCGTCGCAGTATTCTGTTCTTATGTTTACTGGAACTTCGTATTTGCTTAGTATGAATTTTGCTGCTTTTGCCTGCCTGTCAGCTACTTCTGCTTTCTCAAGATGTTTGGATGCATGTGAAACCCCTTTTATTTGGATTAGATTATGTTGCTCTGTGCTGTCTATTCCAAGATTCTGTTTTCTTATCTCTTCTAAGAATGCCTTAAAATCAGGGTAGTCAGATAATTTGAATTTTGGTTTTATTTTTATCTCTACCTCTCCTCCGCCTTTTGGAAAATAACCTCTCTTGATCAATTTCACAGTGATATTTTGGCAGAATTTGCGTATGTATGGCACAAATATTTCTTGAAAATACTCTATCGGCATTGACCATTTAGTGTTTGTTCCGCCGGTTAGCTTTAGTTTTACTTGTTTGTCTGCAAAAAAGCAGGGCAGCAACAAAGACTGCATCAAAAGACTTATTGAGCCTGCTGTCCCAATGTCTATCTTGATTGTTTTTCCTTTTATCTTGCCTGGATTGTATTTCAGCTTGCTTGAGCCGAATTCTGCCCCTTCTGCTTTTGCTTCGCATAATTGTTCCAGACCTTTTATGCAGAACAAGTGCTGTGGCTTTAGCCCTGCATCTTTTCTTCCCTGGCGGATATGGTCAACAGTGAATGGAATTTGTGTTATTGTTGATAATGCCAGGGCTGTTCTTACTATCTGTCCACCGCCTTCTTTGTAGTCTCCATCTATATGTATCATAAATTAAAAAAATAGAATTAAAATATATAAAACCTTTCTAAATTTCAAGGTTTTCTAGTTCTGCAAGTTCTTTGTCTAATTCCTCCAGGTCATTCATGTCCAGGTCTCCTGTTATTTCATCTATTTCTGTGACCTCTTTGCTGACAGCAGTTATATCTTCATCTGCAGTTGTGCCTATTCCTGGTTCAGGAACATCTTCTTTTATTTCTTCTTTTTTGACTTCTTCTTTTACAATCTCTTTTTCAGGAGTCTTTTCTTTTACAGGAGATTTTTCCACCTCTTTTGGAGCGCAGGCAACCACTAGCATCAGTGCTGCAAGCAAAATCCCTAAGATAATCAAAGTTTTTTTCATGTGTTTCACCTATCCTTGCTGTTTATTGTCCCTTATTTAAATTTTTCTACTTTAAAATAGAAAAAAATAAAATTTAGGCAGTCTCGTTGCCTTTTGTTTCATTTCCTTCTGTAGAGGCCTCATCGCCTGCTTCTTCGTCAGAGTCAGCATCACCTTCTTCCTCAGCATCGCCTTCTATGTCATCATCATCCATAGTTTCATTGCCTTCTTCAGGTGTCTCGTCTATGTCATCAGCCTGCTCTGCAGGAGTTTCTTCTGATTCTTCAGTGTCTGCTCCTTTCAAAGCATCTTCTCCGCCTTTTATTGTTTTTAGTGCTCTCACAAAGTTTTTTAGTGCTGTATGTGCCTCTCTTAACGCCCCGTGTGCCTCTTTTGTTGCTTTTGCAGCTTCATCAATTTTACCTTCTTGGTATAGTGATCTTGCCCGGTCTCTGTGATTTTTTGCTTCTTCAAGCTTCTCGTCAAAGGTCTCTAGGTAAGGCTTTACAGTTGATGTGTCTTTTCCTGCATTCTCTAGTCTATCTACTATTTTATGAAGCTTTCTTTTCAGGTTTCCCAATCTAACGTTGATTGCGTGTATTTTTCCATTTGCAACCTTGCCAACGCCTTTCTTGATGATTAATCTTAGGTCTTTCCAGGATTCTCGGATTATCTGTGTGATCTCCTTGAATTCCTCTTTTGTGCTGTCCTCTCCAAGCTCTTCAAGCATGTCAAGTGCACTTGCAATCTCCTCTGCTTCCTCATCAAGCTTTGTTATCAGATCTCTTTTATCATCATCCGCCAGATTAGAGTTCTCTACTCTTTCTTTTGTCTTTGCAATCATTGCAAGTATGTGCTCTGCAACGTTTGTAAGATATCTTTTTGTCTGCAGTCTGGTTTCTTTTCTTGCATCCATACATTCTGTGCTGTTGTTGTCCTTGCATCCAGCAAGCTGTGCTTTCCTTGCATTTATTTTTTCTTTTGCTTCCTGGTGATGCTGTATTGCTACTTTTCTTCTTTCTTTTGCCGTATTCAGGCGCTCTTTCATAAGTTCCTTGTTCTTTTGGTAGCGCTCCCTTATTTCTATATGCTTTTCTTTTAATTTTTCAGCCCTTGCCTTTACTGACATAGGTTTTATTTTTTTTGCGCGCATTTGATTAGCCTGCGCAGTTGTATTATCAGTACCTGCATCTTCTATTGCAAACGCAGCAGGTACTAAGCTGATCAAAAAAATGGCCATCACAAACAATGCAAACAATTTTTTCATTTTGGTTTCCTCCCAAACACAAACCCTGGCTAAAAAATAAAAAAGGTGTGCGCAGGCAGATCGCCTCTCGCACACGCAAAGATAGCCGTTTTTTTGTGTTTGCAAAAGCTATAAGGCATATTTTATTTATAAAGACACTTTTCATGGCCAAAAATTAAAGCTTTATTTAAGCTTTTAAAACTTTATAAAAGCCTAAACAGGCTTTTCTTACTTTACGAAATCTTTTTAAACAGCCGGCTCTTAGATTACAAAATATGAAGCTTAGAGCCTTTATACTGCTAATATTGATAATACTGGTTTCTAGCACAGTATTTGCAGCAACAATTGATGGCAGCATATATGATATTGAACTTAATGAGCTGAGCAATGTGGTTGTTGAGATAAACACCACCCCAAAACAGTCTTTTGTTTCAAAAAATGGCGTTTATTCTTTTGATGTTCCTGTTGGTGAATACACTATTACTGCAAAGCATGAACAGGGAACAGCCGAAGAAAGAATTAGAGTTAATGATGAAGGAAAATATAATATTGATTTGATACTTTTCCCTGATTTTAGTGAGGATGTGGCGCTTTTGAATGAGTCTGATTTAAAAATTGAGACTTTTGAGCAGCCTGGCCAAAAAAACTATTCACTCTACTACCTTTTTGGCTTCATAATTGTGATGATTATCCTGATTGCAGTTATATTTAATTTCAAGAAAAAACTTGAGAAAAAACTTAAGCAGGAAATTAAAGAGATCAAAAATATCAAGAAAGAAGAGAATCTTGAGAAAGATCTTAAGGAGCTTGTTGCTTTTATCAAGAAAGAGGGCGGCAGGACCACACAGAAAGACATACGAACGAATTTTCCGCAGTCAGAGGCAAAGATTTCTTTGATGGTTTCAGAACTTGAGCACAAGGGCAAAATTAAAAAGATTAAAAAAGGCCGGGGCAACATCATTACCTTAAGATGAAGGAAAAGCATTTGCTTGTTGTTGGTATTGATCCTGGAACAACAACTGCCTATGCCCTGCTGGATGTTGATGGCAAGGTTGTTGGATTGCATTCTGCCAAAGAATTAAGTGTCGATAATCTTATCTCTAAAGTTACTGCTATAGGCATTCCTGTGTGTGTTGGGTGTGACAAGGCAAAGATTCCTGCTTTTGTTGAGAAGTTTGCAATCCAAGTCAGTGCAAAGCTATTCTCTCCTTCAGAAGACATTAAGATTGATGAAAAGCGAAAGCTTACTAAAAATCTTGATTTTAAGAATAATCATGAGATGGATGCTCTGGCTTCTGCTATTTTTGCTTATAACCGTGTCGAGGGCCTTTTCAGGCGGGTTAATAAATTTCTTGAAGGCAAGAAAAAGACTGAATTCAGCAATAAAGTCAAGGAATTAGTTGTCAAGAAAGGAATGAGCATATCCGGAGCACTTGATTTGCTCACAAAGCCTGAGAAAAAAGAAATCAAGATTGTCAAAAAGGTTGTTGAGCAGAAAAAGCTTGCTGAAAAAGATTTTCTTGAATTGTATAATGAACTCAAGAAAGCTGAGAAAGACAATAAGATTCTGAAGCAGCAGAACACATTGCTTTCTGATAAGCTCAAAAAAGCTGAAAAAAAGCCAAATAAGAAACAGAAAATTACTAAAACTACACCAGATGAACGGCTTAAACAGAAAGATAAAAAGATTGATTTCTTGAACAAGGAAATTGATAAAAAAGAAAAGGAAATAAGTGAAAAAGAAAAAGATATCAATAAATTCAATGACTTGCTTTCTGGAATAAAGGATAAGTTGGTTGTAAAGAAGCTGAAGAATCTTGGTTGGTCTGAGTTTCAGGCAAAGCAGTGCAACATTCACAAAGGCGATGTTTTGCTTATTGAGGATCCTGCTGAGTTCAGTAAGAAAACTCTTGCAGAATTAAAGGATTTAGTTGAAATAATTATTCATAAAAATGATATTCCTAAGAAATTTCTTGATTTGGGCTTTGTTTTTGTTAATGCAGAGGATCTTGGAAAGTTTCAGGAAACAGAATTGTTTGCTTTTGTCAACAAGGGCAGGTTTGAAGAGGCAAGAAAAAGCAGGGATTTATTAAAGAAAATAATAAAGGCATATAAGAAAGCAAGGTCTATTTAACATACCGCTCTAATACTTCTGGCTTCCATCTCTCTTTTTTTCCAGTTGTAAGATTCTTTACCATTACTTGCTTGCTTATATCAATGATTTTCAGTTGCTCTCCATTTACTTCTATGATATCTCCTCTCTTGAAATTCAGGCACTTGAAAAGAACAGTCACTCTATAAAGTAATTTGCTTGTTATTTTATGCTGTGTATGCAGTTTTTTGCTTGTCTTCAGCACGCCTGCAAATCGTTTCTTTAGTTTCTTTCCCAGATCTAGCATGAATTTGTTGGAAGACATCCATAAATCAATTCCATTTTTGACCTTCTCTTCTTTCGCAACCCATACGTATTTATCTTGAGCGATTTTCTTCCTGACATAATTGAGTACTTCAGGAGTCGGGTTTCTAAGTTGAAGCTTGCCCTCAAAATACTTTGGTCCTTTTTCCTCTATTCTCGCAACCATATTCAAATATTGTCCTTCTGCATATATAAAACTTATCAAAAAGAAACCTTTTTAAAGCATCTGCCTTCATAGAGAATTAATGGAGATAAAGAAGTTTCTTAAGGCAGTGTGGCATTTTATTTGGGTAGAAGACAGCTGGTTAAGCTGGATTGTTAATGTTTTTCTTGCTTTTATCATAATCAAGTTCTTGGTTTATCCTGGCCTTGGTTTAACTCTGGGAACAAGCCATCCTATTGTTGCTGTTGTTTCTAGCAGCATGGAGCATCCTGTTGGTTTTGATGAGTGGTGGACAGAGCCAAGTTGTTGTGCTAATTCAGATTGCCACACAAAATTAAGCCAGGGAATGATTCTTGAGAAGCAAGGTATTAATGAAGAGGAATTTCTGGATTTTCCTTTTACTAATGGTTTTAACAAAGGGGATATAATGATTTTGTACAGTCCGGAAAATATCGCTATTGGTGATGTCTTGACTTTTATGGCGCCTGGCCGCTCTGACCCGATTATTCATAGAGTTATTGCTGTTAATAAGCAGGGAGAGCAGATAACTTACCAGACTAAAGGGGATAATAATTGTGCTTCTGCTGATTTTGAGAAATTTGTTACAAAAGAGCAGGCAGTTGGCAAGGCTGTCTGGCGGGTTCCTTTGCTTGGCTGGATTAAGATTGGTTTTGTTGAATTTTTAAAACTTATAGGTTTGATGTAAGATGTTGTTTTGTGAGAAGTGCGGCGGCATAATGGTGCCGAAAAAAGATGGAGCAAAGACATACTTGATTTGCCCTAAATGCGGTCATAAGGCAGATGCTAAAGGCACAGTGATTTCTGAGAAGTGCAAGGCTAAGAATGATTGTGTTGAGGTTATTGAAAAGATTGAGACACGGCCTTTGGTTGAGGAAGAGTGCCCGAAGTGCGGACATAAGAAAGCACGTTCTTGGGAAAAGCAGATGCGTGCAGCAGATGAGCCTCCTACCCGTTTTTATGAATGCGAAAAGTGCAAGCACACTTGGCGTGAGCAGTCATGAATCTTGAAAAATACATTAATAACAATTCTTTGAAGATTCTTGTAAAGCCTAATGCAAAGAAGAATGAAATTCTTGGCTATGATGAAAACAGGAAAGCAGTAAAAGTAGCTATTGCAGCACAGGCAGAAAAAGGCAAGGCAAATATTGAGGTAATAAAGTTCTTCTCAAAACTATTAGGAAAGCCTATCAAGATTAAGAGTGGCTTGACAAGCAAGGAAAAACTTCTGAAAATACCGTAATTTCTCCGGATTTTTCTAGGCAAAGCATATAAATAGTAAAATCAAGTATTTATTCATGTCAGAAATAAATGTAATTTTAGTCAAGGGCAGCGAGTTCTACTATGCTAAAATGCACTATAGAGAACTAATTAAAGCAATAAAGAATACTAAAGAATTCAAGAAACTCTTGAAGAGCAAGCAATATCTTGATGCAGGTTATATTGTTCTTGATTTCAATAACAATACAATAATTAATTGCCAGAATGCTTCCAGTCTCCCTAAAACTAATTTTGAAGAATTAAAAATTATCTAATCTGCTCTGCTTCTTGTTAAAATCTTCTAGATACTTGGGTGGTTTTACAGATACAAAGGAATATCCCCAGTCTTCCAGCATCTTGTGCGCATTTGGTGTTATTTTTGGGGCAGCAATTATTCCGCGGACTTTTGAAATACCTTTACTAACCATTAATCTCTCAACATATCTTCTTAATTGTGTTACTGCCCCTAAATCAGCACTGTATCTTTTGCATTCAACAACGGTTAACATTCCGTCTTTGTCTACCCCAAGAACATCTATGAAGCCGTATTTTGTCTGTTCTTCTTGTGATACTGGTGCAAATCCTTTCTCTATCATTTCAGGGTTTTCATAAAGCATTTTTGCCATGTCTGCTTCTGTTCCTGATATTACTATTGATCTTCCATCCTCTAGTTTTTGCGAATTAAAGAAATACATTTTGTTTATTGTTATGTCCATGTTTTCTTTTAAGGCAAGGTTTCTTGATTGCAGTGTCATTTTTTTGTCTGTCAAAACCAGTGTATGTGTTGTATTCTGCTTCATATAATTAATAGGGTTGTTTCCAGATGGCTGGTGTACTAAAAGAGTATTGTCTGCTTTTATGATTATCACCCTGTCTCCATCCTCTAATAAACTCTCTGCTCTTCCAGAGTATCTTATGCTGCAATTGCATGCTATTATTACAGTTTCATTTCTTCGTAAAGCATCATTCAATAGCGTGACATAGTCTTGTTGTTCAAGCATTTTTTATTCACTTTCAAGGTTTCTTGCAGATGTTATAGAATTAACATATTCTGTAACTATTTTTTTTGTTGCATCTGCAAGCTCTAATTTCCTTATTATTAATCCTGCTTTTTCTGCCTCTTCTCTCCAGTGATTGTCTCTTTCCTTGTTCAATGTCTCATAATCCAGTTCATAGATTAATTCTTTTATTCCTGCTGCAACTAATAACTTCAGGCAGGTATAGCAGGGAAATAATGTGACATACAGTGTTGCGTCTTTGATTGGTATTCCTTTTCTTGCTGCTCTTGCTATTGCATTTGCTTCTGCATGCACGTTTCTTGCATAATCATTTTTTTCATGGTCTGGAACATTTAGATTTCTTCTGAAGCATTTTCCTTCGTCAGAGCAGTTGGGCATTCCTGGCATTGAGCCATTGTATCCTGTTGCAAGGACTTGTTTGTTTAGAACTATTACTGCCCCTGTTGGTCTTGATAAGCAGGTTGAGCGTGTTGCAGCTACTTTTGCCAGTACCATGAAATATTCATCCCAGCTTGGTCTGTGTTTTGATTCAGGCATTTTTCAGTTCTCTGTCTTGTACGTATGTCAGTCCGTTTTTTAGTGCAAGCTCTGCTTTCTGTAATTCTCTTCCCAGATACATGTAGTGATATGGGTCTGATGCTGCATGATGCAGTGCAAGTGTGTCTGTTAGTTCTATTGCTGTTTTGCCATGAAACTGACCCAGTCTTTTGCTATCAGGACTGTACTGATCTACAAAGATTTCTCCGTTTTTCACTTCAATTATGTAATATCCTCTTTGGTCATATTTGCATCTTGTTTGTTTCAAATATTCCTCAGATATTTTCTTTGCATCTTCCCAGCAGTCTTCATAGATATGTGCGCTTCCGCTTATTGTGACCAGCTTGCCCATCTCTACTCCCAGGCCTTGTGCTATTATTTGCTGTAACTTGCGCAATCCAAATGCATTTAATGGCCATCCCCTGAACATGTCATTGCTTCTTATGAATGCAGTTAAGTGAAGTTTGCCTTCTTGGTACATTGCATGCACAAGCACTACGCAAGGGCTGTTTTTGTCTTTGTTCTTTAGTCTTCTTAGAAGCTCAAAATCAACAATCCATGTTGATGCAAGTCCGCTTGTCCGGTATATGTCTTGCTTTAAGTAATCTATTAGGTCTTGTATTTGGTCTATCTTTTCATCATCTTTTCCAACCCAAGCACGCAGCCGAGAACCATAAGTATATACTGTTCCTTCTGGTATTTTTGCTGTGCAGATTTCATCATAGTATGGTTTTATTTCTTCTTCATTAAATCTAAAAAAAGGATACATTTTTGGATTGTCAGGGTCTTCTTCTTCCACTACTGCCACAAAATTAATCAGTTCTTTCACATGGAAGGAATCTTTTGTCTTCATTTTTGTGACAGGCCCGAATTTGCTGATTTTGTCTATCATCTCTAACCATACTTCTCCAACTGTTTTTCCTCTTGCAGTTAGTGCTATTAATTCAGATGGCCAGGTGTTTACTTTTAGTTCTGGTTTTGGAAATGTTTTTGGCATGTCATATGGTGCAAGCGGCTCTAGCTGTGCTATTTTTGGTTTTAGAATGTCTGTGATTCTTGCTGAATCATTCAGCATGTCTGTTGTGACTTCATTTGTTACATCAAAGACTTTGACATGCTCTCTCAGCTTATTCAATTCTTCTAGAGGAATCTCTTTCTCTATAGTAACTTCAGTATCAATTATTTTGTGGTTTTCATCAACTCCTTTTTCAAAGAAATTTAAGAGCACCTCTTTTGAGCCTGATTTATCAGATCCAAGAATAAAGATATACCTCAAATTTGGGTTTGCCAGGCAGTTTCTTAATAATGGTGCTATGCCGTTCTGCCTGTCATAGTAATTGCCTATTACTGCGTATTGTTCTTTCTCCAGCGTGTCATAAACCATGTCTGGAAAGGTCCATAGCGTGGTTATTCCTACGTTGCTGTTTATGTTGCCTACTACTAGCTTCTCTTTGAATTCTATGGGCCACTCTAGGTTTCTCACCTCGTTTAGAACATCCTCTTTATTCACCATTCTACCCCCATATATGGTGGTTGGTAAATCATATATAAGCTTTTCTAGGCTTAATAATAGAAATCAGGCAAAGAAGTCTTCATCAGAGTATTCTTCTTCGCTCTCTTTTAAAACAATAAAGTCACCTAATGACCTGCACTTTCGTGCATCTTTATATCTTACAACCATTTTTCACCTCTTTTAGAACACCCCTTTTACACCTCTGTTTCTCCGCGCAGTTCATTATTTTAGAAAACATAGCTTATATTTAAATAAATTGTAAAGCGAAAATATAACTGTAAAACTATATTCCAAAGGCTTGATGTCACTACTCAAGAAAATAGACAACAACAAAAACAGGATTGTTCTCCACATTGTTGTTTTCTAGTTAGTAAAAGACACATATTAAAATCATCAATACTGTCTTTTACTTAAAGTCTGCGAGTTTTTCGCAGGAGTGCTTGATGATTTTACCGTCGGTAGAAGACACTTTTACATTGATTGTTTTAAAGGTTTGGGCAACATATGTGATGTTGTAGATTGTTGCTCCTTCAAGGTGCTGAATGATAAAAAAGTTCTTCAGGATTGGCTCTTTTGGATAGTTTTCTTTGATGCAGTCTAGCGCAATCTCTATTGCCTTGTTGTAATCTATTTTTACTTCGTCTGGGTCTAGAGGCAGTATTTCCTGGCTTGCTTTTAGTATCTCTTGTGCTGGCGCGAATTCTATTTTGTCTCCTTGTTTCACAATTATTTCCATTTTATTGGTGTTTTTATCATAATAACCTATCTGCCACACCTCTTGATTGCTTTGGTCTTTCATAACAAATGCATGCACTAGATAGAAGTCAGGATGTTTTTCTTTCCAGTCTTTGAATTCTTTTGTTGATTCTATCTCCTGAATCAATTTTTTGAACTCCATTTCCCGATAAAGAACCTTAAACTTTTTAAACCTATCCCTAATTTGTTTTTATATGCTTTCAGAACTGAGAAAACAAGAGCTTGAAAAGCAGGGTTACAGGATTGTTGGCAAGCATAGCGCTATCAAGATTTGTACTTGGTGCAAGAAATCTATTCGTAAAGAAGGTATCTGCTACAAGAACACCTTCTACGGAATTAATTCCTGGCGCTGTGTGCAGATGTCTCCTTGGTTTGCCTGCACTCATAGGTGTGTTTTTTGCTGGCGTGATGTTCGCGAGAATCTTGTTCCTAAGGAAATTGATAATCCTAAAGATATTGTTGATGGCTGCATAAAGGAACAGGTTAAAATCCTGCAGGGCTTTGGCGGTAATGAAAAAAGAGACAAGGAAAAATATAAAGAAGCACTTAAGCCTCTTCATTTTGCTATTTCTTTGACAGGAGAGCCTTGCTTGTATCCCAAGCTTCCAGAGCTTGTTGATGAAATCCATTCTAGAGGAATGACTACTTTTATTGTCACTAATGGCACTGTTCCTGAAATGCTGAAAAAGCTAATTAATCATCAGCCAACACAGCTTTACATTACTCTGCCCGCTCCAGACAAGGCAACCTACCTAAAAACCTGCAATCCGCTTGATGCGTCCAGTTGGGACAAGATACAGGAATCTCTTGACTTGGCTAAAGAGTTCAGGAGAAGTTGTTTCAGGCTTACTTTAGTGAAGAATGTTAATATGATTAATCCAGAAGGTTATGCAGAGATTATCAAGAAAGCAAATCCTGATTTTGTTGAATTAAAGGCATATATGTGGGTTGGTCACTCAAGAGAGCGGCTTGAGCAGGAGAACATGCCCCTGCATTCTGAGATTGTAGAGTTTTCCAAGAAAGTTGCACAAGCCTCTGGTTGGAAGATTATTGATGAAAAACCAGAGAGCCGTGTTGTTTTATTGATGAAAGAAGACAAGAAAGACCGGATTATGGAATTTTAATGATTCTTCTTAGTGGTTCTGTTATGTGATTATATGTTTTGTGCACAGGGTGTATTGAGAATATTTCATGTATTATTTCCTGGAACCTGTGTTTTTTCTTTATTCTTGGTTCTTTTATTGCAAACATGAATACTGCGCTGGCTGCCCTGAGAAGGAAAGATATTCCAAATACCAAAGGTATTCCAGATAATACAAACACCAGGTTATCAGCGATATATCCTCCTACAATTGGCGCAACTATCAATGGAAGGGATGTAAGCATTTGGTATTTTGCTGCCTTGATTGCCCTGTGATGCGGGGACAAGTCTAGTAAAAGATTAAATGAACTTAATAATACACCTGCCCATACAATTCCTGAAACTATCTGTGCAGCAAAAACAATCCAGATTGCTTCTTTTGTTGCAAACAAGTAAATAAAAGGAATTAGTGCTGTTCCAAATATGCTGAATATTGCTACTGGCTTGTCCCCTATTTTATCAGAGACTCTTCCCCAGTGCGGATGTGATATTATTTTTGCAATTCCGCCGACTGCAAATGCTATCATCACCATTGTGTAGCTCATTCCGATATTTTTTAGCATGTAAACAATGAAAAACGGGCTTGATAACATGAATGCAAAATTGAAAAACAGCATTATCAGCACAAATTTTCTGAATTCTCCTTTTATCTTGAAGAATTCTGACATTTTATGGTATTTTTTGTCTGTGTATGCTGGTTCTCGCATTTTAGAATACAGATATGCAGACCATAAACCAAATAATATACCTACCATAAAGATTGTTGAGAATCCAGTGTAGTCTGTTTTAGGAAAAAGATCAAGATACGCTGCGCCCAGAACACTTGCAGTCATGCCGAATATGCCCATTAGCATGTTTCGTCTTGCAAAATATCTTCCTCGGTATTTTGCAGATACAAAATCTCCTGCAAGGCTGGTCCATGCAGGCACAGAAAGCCATTCTGCAAACTGTGACAGGAAATAATAGATGATCAGTGTTAGAAGCGGGTGTGCTTTAAAGAAAATAGGTATCAATACTATCGGTACCCACAAAAGCCGGGATGCTGCATTTATCACGATATTTATATGAATTCTAGAATATAGTTCTGTAAGTTTTGCTCCTGGTATTTGTGATAATATTGCTGCTAAGTATGGAAGTGCCCCTGCAATGCCTATTATTGTATTTGTTGCTCCTAATGCAAGTGCAAAAGCTATCAAGAACATGCTTGTTAAGTTATAATATATTGCCCAGAATATTCCTTCTTTTATGAGTAATTTTTGGTTTTGTGTGAGTTTCATATTTCTATTATTACTCCTAGTGGTCCTGGATTGATTATTGTTGCATTGTTTATTTTGTCTTTTTTCCCTGCTGTTTCATGTATGTGTCCGCAGATTCCTAAAATAATGTTCTTGTTTGATTTTATGAATTTTGTTATGGTGTTGTTTCCGCAGTGTTCTTTTCCTATCTTGTCTAGTTTTGTATTGTATGGCGGGGCGTGGGTGATTAACACGACTTTTTTGCCTTTTATTTTTGGCTTTATTTTCTTCAGGAACTTTTCCATCTCTTTGTCTGTTCTCAGGAATCCCTCTCCTGAGAATCCCACAAACGTGTAATCCCCTATTTTTGCTGTTTTTTTGTGTATAAACTTCAGGTTATCATGAAATGCGCATATTTTTCTCATAACAGCAGCTGTCTCGTGGTTTCCCTGTATCACTAAGATATTTTTGCCTATCTTGCTTATTTTTTCCATCAGTTCCTCTAAGTGATTCTCAAATAAAGAAGCATCTCCAGCAAAGAGGATTACATCTGGTTTTTCTTTTTTTGCCAATTTTTTTAATTTTTTGATGTATTTAAGGCTGGTGTAGAAGTCTACATACTCTGGACTGCCGTGTTTTGAGTGTAGGTCTGCAAAAGCCAGAATTTTCATAGAGCTAGCCTCCAAAGCTTAGCTGTATGATCGTTTGGTATGTTGTAAAGTTGTTCAATACATATGTCTCTACAAGCATTGCAACAAATAATACCAAGATCGCCACTAAGAGAACTCCTGTGTTCAGTAAGAGTATCCTTCCAAATCTTCGGGAAACTAGTTTTTCTCTTGCTAGTGCATTTGAGATGACTGTTCCTGACATGACTGCTATTACATAGCTTGACATCTCCAGCAATACATGCGGGAATACGCTTAGCATCACTAATAAAAAGATTATTGCTGTATTTGCACTTAGGTTTACTGCTGTTGTTTTTGCCAGGTTGCCGAAAATTGTTCCCCATACAGATGCATTCCAGATTATTAGGTAGATTGAGCCGTTTCCTGCGATTACAGATACCAGGAAGCATAGCATTAATACCTGCATGTTATGTGAGAAAAGGCTCCAGAACAGTCCAAATGAGAATGTTGCTCCTCCTGTCAGTACTGCCAGTTGCTGCTTGAATATCTCGTTTGCTGCTAGTGTCGGAAGGATCATTGCAAAGATTGCAAACACGAAAAATGAGCCAAAGAACATGTACATGTATACTTTATACAGTTGTTTATTTGCTCTAATCCATTCTTTTAGGTTTATCAGGCTCTCAAATCTGCCGTGTATCTCTTCTTGAAAAGATGTGAATTGATATAAGGATGGCACAAGCAGTGTTGATGCTACTGCCACAATCACTAGTGCAGGGTCTTGTGGAAACACCATCATTGCAAAGAACATTCCAAAGATTGTCAGCGCAAAACTCAATATGAATGCGTATTTTGGATGTTCTTTCAAGAACTCTACAGGATATAACTGCTCTAATACCATTTTAACCTCTTTTTTAGTGTATTTGAGGTATTTGATTATTTAAATGTTTCTGCAGAAAGATTAATCTTGTTCCAGTGCTTCTGCAACATAAGGTAACTTGAAATCACAGTTTTTGCAAATGTGTGTCAGGCTGTTGTCAGCTGCATCAAGTGGCAAATCATATCGTATTTCACCGGCCTCTATAACAGCAGGCATGTCCATCTCTGCAAGTTTATCCAGTTCTGCAAGGCAGTTTCTGCGGTTTTCTTCTCTTTCTTCTTCAAGAAAGCATCTCTGGCAGTAGCCTTTTGCCAGGTTTATAGCAGAATCAATTGCAAGCAGCTGTCTTGCCTGGTCTTCTGAAATATATTGTTCTTCATTCATGTTTCCCACCCCGAATTATCAAATATAATTAGAACTGGATATATAAAGATTTTGTTCTGTTTTACATTATACTTGAATTAAATGAACATTATATCCTACTTCAACCAGCTTTTCATATGCCGTCCAGACATCTTCTGGTATTTCTTGCGGTATCTGAAATCCTTTTTCTGGATAAGTCTTGATTCTTTGCAGGTCTCCCACCATTATATTGATCATATCATCCTTGTTGATTTTGTCATTTGGGTAGTCTTCAAAGCTGATTTGCGGGGAAGTGACTATTATTTTCTTGTCTGGCAGGTGTTTTTTGAATGTGGCATATGCCCTGCGTTCCATGTATGGCTTCTGCACAACAATAAAGCTTCGCATATCAAGTTTTTTTTCTTTTAATAGTTTCATTGTAAAAATGATGTTCTCTCCGGTATTGGTTGACTTGTTTTCAATCAGTATTTTGTCTTTGGGCACGCCCATTTTTATTGCGATGTCTGCAAATACTTCTGCTTCGGGTTTGTTCCATAATCCTTCAGTAAGCCTGCCTACTCCTCCAGAATATATTAATAGGGGTGCCCAGCCCTCAAGAAACAGTTGAGCTCCTCTTTCTGCAATCCGCGTATCATGGCTTCCTAGAACAAGTATGCAGTCTGCTTTCTCAAGTTTGTGGTTCATGTGGTGGTAATTCCAAAGCTTTTTTGCTGCTTTGTCTGTTTCTTCCTGGTTCATTTTTATCTCACACTATAATAATCCTCTAAAACTAACTTATCTAATCTTTTCAAATCTCTGACTATATAAAATCTTCCTTCCCCTAAGTCTGCAATCTGTTTTGCGAGTTTTTCTCCTTTTTCATCTAATTTAATGCCTATTACAGATATTGTTATTCCTGCTGATCGTGCTTGTGATATTGCTTTAAGTGTTTCTTCTTCTGGCTTCTTGCCCACTGTTGGCAGTGCATCTGTAAGAATGACCAAATGATTTGTTGCATCGCTTGATGGAAATAATTCTGTTGATTTCTTGATGAGCTCAACAAAATCTGTTTGTTTTGATGCTTTTACTCTTGTTATTTTATTCAATAAAAATCCAAAATCATCTGTTGGCTCTACAAAATCTTTTACCTCTGTTCCAAACACCACTAATCCTACTTTATCTTTGTCATTAATTGCTTTGTATGCTAATGCGATTCCTGCTTTTTTACAGGTTGCTATTTTATCTCCTTTCATTGATGCAGAGCTGTCCAGTCCATAAATAAGGTTCACTGCCCCCTTGCTCTGTCTTTGTGCTGTTTTCAGGTCTTCTGCTTGAATCTTGTCATGTTTTCTCTTGATTGCTGTTTTTATTGATTTTCTTAATGCTATGTCTTTATATCTGTCTCCTTTCTTGAAAGTCCTGAAGTCAGATTTTTCCCCATAATGTGAAACTCTTTTGTTTATTTTCTCTCCAATCATTCCTTTTGGAATTATATTGTCCAGCTCTTCTATATAAAGTATCAATGATGCAAGTTCAATTCCTTTATCTGTTAAGTCCCCTTTTGCTCCAAGAAGGTCTTTGTTTTTCAGCCTGTCAAGGTTTGCCTCAATCTGTTTTTTTAGTTCTTTCTGAAACTCTGGAATTCCTAGGTTTTTTTCTAGATAATCTGGTTCATATCCTGTCAATAACCTAAGCAGTCTTTCTCCATACAATTGTTTTGCCAAGGAAAAGTTCTTGACCAGCTTGTCAAAAAGCATATTTGGTGTGAATGCACTTATGTTTTGGTTTATTGCTTCCTCTATTATCTTGCCGTCGTCTATTGTCTCTTGGTCATGCTGCAGTACAGAGCGCATTAGCTTGTCTTCAACCAATTGCATCTGGAGGCTTCCTTCAGCTTGCTCTGCTTTTGAGAATTCTTTTACTTCCTGCTCTGTGCTAAAGACAACCACCACTTTCTTCCATTTCCTTGTGCTCAGAGCAGAAGGACTTGAATTCTGTTCCTAAGAATTCCTCGGTTGTCTGTAAATATTTAACAGATGGCTTTAGTTCTATTCTGTGGGACAGCACGGAAATTACTGCTTTTGATATGTCTTCTGCATTGACTTTCTTGCGTCCTGCTAGAAGTGCATTTGCCTGCGCTCTTTCATATAATCCTATTGATGCTCGAACACTTGGTTTTTTCAGTAAGTCCTTGTGTTCTCGCAATAAACGAACAAAATTTATTGTTAATGAAAGTAATTCTTTTGGAAACTGCACATCTGTTTTCTTTCCTTTGTCTAGCACGATTTCGGTCTCAATATTAATGTTTTCTGGATATGTCATGTGCACTGCATCAAATCTGTCTAAGAAAACATCAGATAATCTTTCTGTTGCAGCAGTCTCTTCTGGATTCATTGTTCCTATGAAGATAAAATTTGCAGGCAAGTCTATTGTATACGAACCAATTGTTGCTCTTCCCTCTTGAAGAACCTGCAGTAATGCGTTTTGTAGTTTTTCAGGGCATCTGTTTACTTCATCAAAGAACAATATGCCGTTATTTGCTTTGAATATTTTCCCTGGTGTAAATGCCTCTAAAGAAGCTGGCCCGAATTTCAGTGCCTTGATTGGATCAATATCTCCTAATATATCTTCAACAGTTAAGTCAGGACTTCCCTGCAGTCTTACAAGTCGTTCTGTTCCTTTTATTTTTTTTGTCTTTTGTTTTTTTGATTTGCAGCTCGGACATAAAGGTTCTTTTGGGTCGCAATTATACTGGCAGTCATTTACTTCAATCTCAGGCAATAATGCTGCAACATTTTTTGCTATTGTTGTCTTTCCAACTCCAGGCGGCCCGATTATCAGTATGTGCCTGTCCATCAGCAAAGCTGATTTAATCTGCTCTTTGGTAATATTCTGTCCAAGAATGTCGGTGAATGGATCTTTTCCAATGAATTGCTCTTTGAATTTGTTCTTAATCATAACGATTTTATATATCGCTGAAAGTATATAAAGTTATCTGCGGATAATTCTTCGCCATCCTCGAGTATAAACAAAGCTTTAAATAGTTAGAAATCCTAATAATATATAGAAGGAAAAAAATAAAAATTATCTTTTCTTCTTCTTGACTTTTCTCTTGACCTTTCTTTTAGCTTTTTTTGCTTTCTTCTTGACTCTTTTAGCGCCGACTTTTGCTGCTTTTTTCATCTCTGCCATCAAGATTTTTCTCATTGCTGTAGTGTACTTTTTAGTTTCAGCAACCATCTTTTTTGCTACTCTCTTGACTTCTTTGTGGTCTTTTCCTTTAACTAGTTTCTTGACTTCTCTTTCTGTCTCTTTTTTAGCGTATTTTGCTACTTTTATTGGCACTTTAGCCATTTTTTTCAGGGTTTCTCTTTTGCTCATTTTCTACCTCCTTCTGATCAAGCCGTACGGCAATAATCTTTCCCGCACCATTGATCCAGTTAATATGCCTAATAATACTACTGCAAATGAAAGGGCAAATACTGAGAATATGGAGTAACCAAATATTTTCGGGCTTATGTCTACCAGCATTGCCCCTGAAACCAAAAGCGCTGCAGTTAGTATTGAATAAGACAATTTATTGCTGCCAAAGCCAATAGACCTTCCGAGATGTCCTATGTCTGTGTCATTTATGTCCAGCTTCAAAGGTTCTCTCTTGAATCTCTCAATTAAGTCAGATGCCTGCTCTGGAAGATCAGATAATATGTCTCCTGCTTCCATTGATTTTTTCAAGAATCTTTTTATTAACGCAGCTGGCTTGTTTTGTTTCTTAAGTATGCGCGCAATCTGTGGTTTTGTGTAATCAATAAAGTTAAACTGCGGGTCTAGCTGCGTGCATGTACCCTCTAATGTAACTAGTGCTTTTGCCAATAAGATAAGGTCTGCAGGCATTCTGATATGATTCTTGATGCAGGTATTGAACAAGCGGTGCAGTACATGTGTTGCCCTGATACTGCTTGCTGGATTCCAGTTTCTGATTACATCATCAACATCAAGCTCAAAATTTTCTATGTTTGTGCGCTCTGTAGGCATCCCTACTTTAAGCAAGATTCTTGTGACTGCTTTTGAATCATGATTGACAAGCGCCACAATCATATCTATGGTATTGCTTTTCAGCTCTGGGTCTAGTCGTCCTATGATTCCAAAGTCTAGCAGGGCGACTCTTTGCCTGGACAATATAAGGATATTTCCTGGATGCAGGTCTGCATGAAACACTCCTGCATCAAGCGCTTGTGTGAACATTGCATCTGAGATTGTTTTTATTATTTCTTTTTTTGTTTTGAGAGATATGCTGTTTTCTATTTCTGCTAGTTTCGCTCCATGGATATAATCCATCACAAAAACTCGGGAAGTGGTATACTCGGGGTATATGTTTGGTGTAACAATTTTTTTTATTTTCTTGAATGCTTGATGAAACTGCTCAACATTTTCAGCCTCTACAAGGAAATTAAGCTCGTCTTTTGTGTATCTGTCAAATTCTTTCACTATTTCAACAGGCGAGACCGTTGATTCTTTGAAGTATTTCTCTATCTTGTATGCAAGAAAATACATTATTTGTATGTCTGAGTGAAACTGCTCTTTTGCATTAGGTCTCTGTACTTTTACTACAACTTTTTTGCCATTGCGAAGCACTGCTTTGTGCACTTGCGCTATTGACGCGCTTCCTATTGGTTTTTTGTCAAATTTCTTGAATACTTTGTTCAGCGGCTGCTTTAATTCATCTTCAACTATTTTCTTGACTTTTTCATAAGAAAATGCAGGCATCTTGTCAAGCAGTTTGCTGAATTCATCGCAGTATTCCTGCGGAACAAGATCTGGTCTTAAGCTTAGCAGCTGCCCTAATTTGACATAAGCTCCCCCTAACTGTTCCATTGATTTGCGAAGCCTTACAGGAATAGAATCTCCTTTTTTGTATGTTGTGATTCTTTTATGAAACGGCAGGCACCACTTGAATCCAAACTCTTGCACAAAGTAACCAAGTCCTTGTTTTACAAGTACATTGGCTATCCTGGATGCTCTTTTTAATGATGCTTGGTCCATTTTTCTCCTCTTTTTTATTGTTAATAAATTGCTTCCTTATATATATAGTTTACCCCTTTTTACAAACCTTTTTAAATAAGCCCTAGTTTTTTATAATCTTATGTACGAGTTAATCATTACAGAAAAGCCAAATGCAAGCAAGAGAATTGCAGAAGCTCTTGCTGAAGGAAAGCCGATTAAAGAGAATATTAAGGGAGTTCCATACTATAAAGTAACTCATAAGGGAAAAGATTTGGTTATTGGTTGCGCAGTTGGTCATTTGTTTGGCTTGGCTGAAAAAGAAAAAGCAGGTTTCAAGTATCCTGTTTTTGATATTGAGTGGGTTCCTTCTTTTGAAATATCCAAGAGTGCAGATTTCTCAAAAAAATATTACAATGCATTGAAAAAACTTGCAAAAGATGCGAAATCTTTCACAGTTGCTTGCGACTATGATGTTGAAGGAGAGGTTATTGGCCTTAATGTTGTGAGATTTATCTGCAACAGGAATGAAGCAAGGCGTATGAAGTTCAGCACCTTGACAAAACCTGATGTTATCAAGGCATATGATGAAGCCTCTTCTCATCTTGATTGGGGCCAGGCAGAGGCAGGAGAGACTAGGCATTTTCTGGATTATTATTATGGTATCAATCTTTCAAGAGCACTTACGTCTGCTATCAAATCTGCAGGCATGTTCAAGATTTTAAGCACTGGCCGTGTTCAGGCTCCTGCTTTAAAGATTATTGTTGATAGGGAGAAAGAGATTCAGGCTTTCAAGCCGGTTCCTTTTTGGCAGATTGAGCTTAATGGCAAGGCAAAAAACAAGCCTATTGATGCATGGCACAAGGAAGATAAGTTCTGGGAAAAGAAAAAAGCAGATGAAGTTATGAACAAGGTTAAGAAAGAGAAAAACGCCACGGTTAATTCTATTGATAAGAGAGAATTTAAGCAGGCTCCGCCAGCACCTTTTGACCTTACTAGTTTGCAGACAGAAGCGTATCGTTGTTTTGGCATACGGCCTAAGGAAACACTCTCTATTGCTCAGGATCTTTACACTAATGGATTGATTTCATATCCTAGAACAAGTTCTCAGCAGTTGCCTGCTGCAATTGGATACTCAAAAATACTAAAAGCGCTTGCAAAGCAGAAAAATTTCAAGGAATTGTGCAACAAACTGCTTGCACTAAAGAGCTTAACTCCTAATAATGGAAAAAAGACAGATCCTGCACACCCTGCAATATACCCTACTGGTATATCTGGCAAGCTAGAGGGCAAGAATGCAAAGATTTATGATTTGATTGCAAAGAGGTTCTTTGCTACTTTTGCAGAGGCTGCCAAGCGTGAGACAATGACTGCAGAGATTAATGTCAAGGATGAACCGTTTATTGCAAAAGGCACAAGAACAATTGAAAAAAACTGGCATGAGTTTTATGCCCCTTATGTCAAGCTTGAGGAAGTTGAGCTTCCAAAATTAGACAAGGGAGACATAATTGATGTATTAAAAATTACTATGCATGACAAAGAGACTCAACCGCCTAAAAGATACACACAATCTTCTATAATTAAAGAGCTTGAGAAAAGAGGCCTTGGCACAAAGGCCACAAGAGCAGATATTGTTGAGAGGTTATACTCAAGGAATTACATTAAAGGGGAAAGCATTGAAGCTACTGATTTAGGCATTCACATTATTGCGATTCTTGAAAAGTATGTTTCTAAGATTGTTGACGAGGCCTTGACAAGGCACTTTGAAGAAGACATGGATGAGATTCGCGCAAGAAAGCTTAAGAAAGAAAAAGTGCTTAAAGAAGCTAAAGCTGTTGTTACAGACATTTGCAAGGAATTCAAGAAAAAAGAAAAAGATATCGGTGAGGGTCTTAAGAAGACTTTTACAGAGACTCGTGCTGCTATGCAGACAGTTGGAAAATGCCCTAAGTGTGACGGCACTCTTGTTATAAAGAAAGGAAAGTTTGGTTTTTTTGTTGCTTGTGACAAATATCCTGAATGCGAAGTTACGTTTAAGCTTCCTTCCAATGCTTTGATTAAGGTCACTGATAAGACTTGTGAGCAGTGCGGCCACCCGATTGTTAAGGCAATTAGAAAAGGCAAGAAGCCTCAGGAAGTCTGTATTAATCCAGATTGCCCTGGAAAGAAGGTTGAAGTGAAGATAGAGGAAGGAAGAAAGTGTCCTAAGTGCGGCAAAGGAGAGCTTGTCTTGAGAAAATCTGTTTATGGTGCTTTCATGGCTTGTAATAAGTATCCTAAATGCAGGTATACTGAGAGTCTTGATGGTAATGGTAACGGAAATAAGAAGTTTGCCAAGAAAAAAAAGAAGAAAAAGAAAAAGGCTAAAAAGAAAGCCAAAAAATAAATGAAAAACCCTATTTTAATATCTACTGGCAATTTCTGGGATGGTAAAAACCCTTTGGATAATGTTGAAGCAATAAAAAAGATTAGACAGCTTAATGTTGATGGTGTAGAGATTACTTTTTCAGATCCCAAGCTTCTGGAAGGCTTTTTCAGCAATGAAGTGAGAAACCTGCTTCAGAAGTTCAAGTTTGTCGGCATGCACCTTCCTAGAATAAAATATCAGAGAAATGACAAGACAAGGGATGTAATTAAAAAATGTTATTGCTTATATCGTTTGCTAAAAGCAGATTATGCTATTCTGCATATGCATTGGATAAAGGATCACACACTGTTCAAAGGCACAAGATGGAATATTGTCATTGAGAATGGCGGTTCAATTCACGGCTATATTGTTAAGGATATGCAGGAGTTTCTCAAGAAAAACAGGCGTTTTAAGATGGTTCTTGATGTGAATCATGCTTATGAATCTGATGAAATCAATGAATATGTCAAGAAATTAAAGAACAAGATTTATGCTGTTCATCTTGGTGGGGGAGAAATACCTAATGCAGCAGGCCATAAATTATTTCATAAGGCTCCTAAAGAATACCTTGAAAGCTGCGAACCTATTAAAAAGCTTGATTGCCCGATTGTTATTGAATCTAACTGGGGTTCTGATCCTGAATTGATGAAAAAAGAGCTTGCTTTTGTAAGGAACTGGCTAAAGCAAAAATCATAAAATATATATACTATTCTTCTGTCTAGCTTCTATGATGAAAAAGAATATGGTCTTATTCGCAGTACTGCTGTTGATAGCATTAGCTCCTGTAGTATACTCTGCTTCTGAAATGCACGGCAGCACAAAATTGCTTGCTTTGATGAGTAAAGAAGGAAAACAGTATGGTGCTTCTGCAACACTGGATCTGGATATTCAGCCAGGAAAAAACAGGGTTTTTCTAGAGACTTTTCCTCTTACTCAGGTTACTACGCAGGTTAGCATGCGTTTTGCCCAGCAGATTGCCTGTGATCAGATTGACGTTGATTGCTCTGACTATGATTTTTTCTATACAATTAAGGCGCTTCCTGGTGTGGTCGGGGGCCCTAGCGCAGGTGCTTCTGCAGCTGTATTGGCTGCTTCCTTGCTTCTTGAGCAGGAGATGAAAAAAGATACTGCTGTTACAGGAACAATTAATTCAGGAGGCACTATTGGCGCTGTTGGTGGGCTTAAAGGCAAGATCAAGGCAGCTTCTGAAAACGGGATAACTCATGTATTGATTCCTAAAGGAACAAGAATGTATGCAGAGGACGAAGTTGAGGTTGTTGATATTAAAAAAGAGCCTGAAAAAAATAAAACAAATGAATCTTTTGAGCTTAATCAGTCAAATAAATTAGATCTTGTTGAGTATGGGAAAAATCTTTCTATTAACGTCACTGAAGTTGCAACCTTGGCAGAAGCACTTGAGATATTTACTGGTTACAAGATTAAGGAGCCTGTTGGTGAGTTTGTTATTGATCCTGCATACAAAGCTACGATGAAGGCTGTTGCTATTGATCTGTGCTCAAGAAATCAAAACATAACAAAGCAATTAAAGTCCCTGCGTGAAGAACTTGATAAAAATACTTCTGAAAAAGAGATCAAAGCACTGAATTACTCTGAAAAAAGCAAGGAGTCTTTTGATTTAGGAGAATACTATAGTGCTGCTTCTTATTGTTTTAGGTCTAGTGTTAGCTTAAAGCAGGATATCTTCAAATTATCTAATTTATCAAAAGAGGATATTGAAAATCAGGCCAAAGTTCTGGAAGAAAGCATAGATGAATTTGATAAGAAAATAAACAGTACAAAGATGAATACAATCACTGCTCTTCAGACAATGATGGCTGTTAAAGAGCGTCTTCAGGAAGCGCGCGATGCAGTCACAGATGCATTGGAATCTGAGAAGCTAAATAAGTCCAACGACATGATGGCATATGCAGAAGAAAGATTACATTCTGCTAAGACCTGGAGCAAGTTCTTTAATGGTGATGAGAATGAGTTTGAGTTAGATAAAACGCATTTAAAGAGCACGTGCAAGAGCAAGATTAATGAAGCAGAGGAACGTTATAACTATATTCGGTCAATTCTTCCAAACATGAAACTTGTCTCTCGCAAGGAGATGGACAAGGCTTATGAAGACTTGGATAATGGAAAATATGTTGATTGCTTGTATCAAGCTATTAAATTAAAGTCAGAGATTGATGTTGTTCTGGCTGTTATTGGTGTGGAAGATAAAGAACTGGATGAATTAATTGACCTTAAGCTGGATATTGTTAGAAAAAGCCTGATTAAGGCAGAGCAAAAAGGGATTTTTCCAATTATCAGTTATTCTTATTATGAATATGCAAATTCTCTTAAAGAAAAAGATAAGTTTTCTGCTTTGTTGTTCACAGGATATGCTCTTGAGTTTGCTAATTTAGATATATATTTTCCTAAGAAACGAACTGTTCAGGATATCATTAAAAGAGTGGATAGGAAAATGCTTTTGATTTTTTTTCTTGGCTTATTTGCAGGAATTCTATTGATGTGGTCCACAAAAAAGGAGCATAAAACCCTGCAAACGTCTCCGAAGAAACGTTTGCGAGGGAAAAAGAGGTGATTATGTTTTAATTGCCTGTTTTTGCAGGCTTTCTTGATTCTGGGTTGATTATAAAACCCTTGCAGATCTCCGAAGAGATCTGCTCGGGAAAAAGAGGTGATTGTAAATTGATAATAAGTTTTAAGCGCGAAAACCTCCCTTTAACCCAGCTGTTACTACTCTTATATAGTACTTATAGTATATAAAGCTTTCGGTTTAGGAGCACTTTAGAGTAGTCATAAAACATATTTATAAAGGAAGCCTCTTTTCAAGCCTATATGGCGTGTATTAAATGCTCTAGAACAGCTAAAATAGACCTTAAGCATTTAGGCGGCAGTCTCTGTCCTTCCTGTTTTGCAGAAGTCATTGAAAAAAGGGTTAGAAAGAGTCTTAGGGACAATAAATGGCTTAAGCCTGCAGACAAAATTCTGTATATAGACGATGGCACTCTACAATCAAAAGTAGGAATTTACTTGATTAAAGCAATATTCCAGAATCAACCATTTAATATTGACTTTAAAAAAGGCACAATAAAATCAGCTGACAAGCTCTCAAAAGGATATAATAAAGTGCTTATTCCCTGGAACCTGGATGATGAAATCGAGCAGTATCTGGATGCCTTGTTTAATGCTAAAAAAGTGCCTAAAACAAAGCACATAAAGCTTTTAATAAATATTTCCCATGAAGAGATTTCATATTTTGCTAAAATAAAGAAAATAAAAGGCAGACAAAAAACAAAATCAAAGCTTGGCAAGATGCTTGACAGTCTGGAAAAAAGATATCCTGGCTCTAAATTCGGGCTTCTTCGCTCTATTTCACCTTAACATTTAAATACTGGAATATACAAAAAGCCTGTATGAAAAAGCAAAAGAGGTGGATTGTTCCTGTTGTTATACTTTTAATTCTCTTGATTGCAATTGGCGGCTATGCTGCTTATTATTTCTATGCATTTACTCAGCTCAAGGTGACAGATGTAAAGATTTCACAATTCACAGATTTTAGCTTGAAAGGTTTCTCTTTTGTAGGTTTTATTGATGTGTATAATCCTAATCTTATCTCAGTAAAGATTAACAGGATTGACTTAAGTGTTGTTTTTGAGCCTACAGACCAGAAGCTTGCTTCTGGATTCTTGCAAGGAGAGAAACTGCCTGCCAAGCAGGTCACGAGAATTCCTTTTCAGCAGAACATTAGCTGGGCTCCTGCTCTTTCATTGGTTCTGCAGCTTGCCACAAGCAAAGAGCCTGCAAACATAGTTCTTACAGGCAATGTTTTTGTTACAGATGAAATCAAGCTTCCTTTTGTCTATAAAGTGGATATAAGAGAGTATTTCAAGAGATACGCAGATGAGTATATCGCGTCTCAGAAAAAGAGCGTTGTTGAGAAAATAGAAGAAAGATACGGTGAGACTGTTGGCGCTATTGCAGAACATGTTGCAGGGTATCTTCCTAAGCTTATTTGATAAATTTGTATTTCTTTAGAAGTTCTTTTAGGTCTGTCCAGTCTGTGCTTTGCTTGAACTCTTTCAGTCTCTCTGGAGGCAGTTGTTTTATGACATAGAGTGTGATTTTTGCCATGTCTCTCATGTCTTTTTGCATTAGTTCTTTTGCAACCATCTCTTTTATCCTGCCTTCTTCCTCTTCTTCAATCATTTTGTCTTTTTGTTCTGCTTCTTTTTTGTATGGCTTGAACTTAAACCGGTCTACTAGGCTCTGCCAAATGGATTTTTTCTCACCAACAACCTCTTCCTCTAAAGTTTCTACTTTAGGTTCCTCTACTTTTGCAGGTTCTGGTTTTTTCTCTTCTGGTTCTCCGTATGTTTGTATTTCTGGAGGCATTTTTACAGGCGGGGGAGTTGGTTTTGGCATTATTCCTTTTATCATTCCAAGGACATCTATTTTTTTTCTTTTTCTGCCTGAAAGATATTCAGATAAATCCTTGTCAAATTCTTTTTGGCTCCCCATATTTTTCTTTAAAAACAGACTCTATTTAAATACTTTACTCTTGAGAATGCAGGCAATAGTGCCTTGCGAAGTCTTCAATTACTATTCAAATTTTGATAAATCTGAGAAACAGGCGATTTAATGTTCAAATGTAGTGCACTATTGCCTTTTTTTAACCTTGAAAAGGTTTATATATGCTGCAGTAAACAACTTAATTATGAGGAATCCTGTGGTTTCAGGGGCTTTTTACCCAGACAATGCAGAAAGTCTTAAGCAGAGTATTAAGGATTGTTTTTTGTCTGATTTTGGGCCTGGAAAACTGCCTGAAAAAAGAGAGAAATCAATTAAAGGAGTGATTGTTCCGCATGCAGGGTATGTATATTCTGGCCCTTGTGCAGCCTATTGCTATAAGGAAATCTCAGAATCACACTCTCCAGATATTTTCATTATTCTTGGGCTTTCGCACTCTGGTTTTCCCAGCTGCCTTAGCCTAGAGGACTGGCGCACCCCGTTAGGCACTGCAAGTGTTGATAAGGATTTTGGGAAATTGCTTATTGAGAATGGCATCCTGCAAGATGAGCAGGCGCATGCTAATGAGCACTCTATTGAGGTTCAGATTCCTTTTCTGCAGTTCATCTTAAAAGATTTCAAGTTTGTCCCGATTATTGTGTCAGAGGATTATAAGCAGGTTGCAGGTGCAATATTAAAAGCACTTAAGCAGTCAAATAAAAAAGCAGTTATTATTGCCAGCTCTGATTTCACTCATTATGGGGCAGATTATGGTTTTGCCCCTTTTACAGAGGATATAAAAGAAAAAATGCATAAGCTTGATGCAGGTGCAATAAAGCAAATTAAAAAATTAGATGCAAAAGGTTTTCTTGATTACATTGATAAAACAGGCGCCACAATCTGTGGCAGATATCCTATTGCGTGTTTATTAGAGTGTATTAAGCCTGCCAAAGCAGAGCTGCTCAAATATTATACCTCTGCAGACATCTCTAAAAGTGATTATTCTGTTTCAGTGGGTTATGCTGCTATTTTATTCAGTTGATTCTTGTTTTTAAATATTTCCACCATCTTTTTAAATTATCAAAACATAGCAATATTAGAGGTAGTGAAGATGAAGCATGATTTTTGGGGCCTTTGCGCCGGAATCGGAGTTGCATTATTTGGAATATTGCTGGTCTTGACTAGTTCTGGCACTTCTTGGTTAAAGATTCAGTATGTGGCAGTCTGTATTTTGTTGGGAATGGCTGTTTGTTATCTTGGTGATAGAATTTAGTTTGCAGTAGAGTAAAATCCTTCTTTGCTTGATATTTCTTCTGCTGTTCTGTGTCTTACGTGCTTTTCTTTGATTGTGTTTGCTGATAAGAAGTCATATAGCCATAATCCGCTTGGCTGCTCGTCTATGAAAGTTTGCACTTTTATTGGAAGCCCGATTTCTTCATCATAGTACATTATTACCTGTGTTGGTCCATCTTGGTACTCTAATCTTCTGACTTTTCTTGGGCCTACATAATAATATCCTGTCTCTGTCTTTACTTCAGGCTCCAGTGTGTATGCCTCAAATAACCATTCATCTGGTCTTTTGGTATAAAAGTCACTGTACCTTAATTTGTATGGTACATCTTCCAACTCTAGTTCTGCACATCTTCTGTTTCCTAATCTTGGGTCGTTTCCTTCGCAGTATCCTATTGCTGTTTTGTTTATTAGGTTCATGTAAATTGTGTCTACGTAGAATATTGCATAATGTGTGCCGTTTACATCCTGGCTCATGTATTGCTCTGATTCTCCAAGTTTTACTTTGATATTATCTTCATAAAGAAAATACCAATCATCGTGATATAGATACTTATAGCCTGTCACGTCATTTGTGTAGGTTTTCATAAGTTTTTCTAGAAGCGAGGATGCATCTACGCTTGCAGATTCTTTCTCAAATTCTTCTATCTCTTCCTCTGTCAGATCTTCTGTTATTTTCTCTATTGGCTCTTCTTCTGGTTCTTCTGTTGTCTCTGTTTTTTTGGTTTCCACCTCTACTGGCGTTGTCTCTTCAACAACAATCTCTGTCTCTGTCTGTTCTGTTTCTTCTTTTGTTGCATTTTGTTCTGTGTCGCAAGAGCCGTCTTCATCCATGTCTAGGCAGCACTCACCATCTTTTAGAATGAATGGTTTTTCGCATTGCTGCTCTATTGGGCTGCAGCTAGCTAGCATAATCAATGTGCAGAATAATGCTAATAATACCAGCCGTTTCATAGTAAGAGGAATCATAAGAGCACATATTTAAATTTTTCCAAAAAGTATTTATACTCGTATTTATAGTCATAATTAGGTGATTAAAAAATGAAAAATCTCGAGATTGCCAGCATATTTTATGAGATGGCAGACATTCTTGAGATGCAGGAAGTTGAGTGGAAGCCGCGGGCGTATCGTCGTGCTGCTCAGTCTGTTGAGACTAGTTCTGAAGATGTTGAGAAGATATACAAAAAGGGCGGCCTGAAGGCTCTTAAAGATATTCCTGGGGTTGGTGATGCTATTGCTAAAAAGATTGAGGAGTTCATCAAGACAGGTAAGATTAAGGAATATGCGCGTTTAAAGAAAAGTATTCCTGCAGGTGTTGAAAAGATTATGGGTATTCCTGGGATGGGTCCTAAAAAAGCCTTGCTTCTTGCTAAGAAATTTAAAATTAAGTCTATCAAGGATCTTGAAAAAGCTGCTAAGTCTGGAAAGATAAGAAAACTTCCTCGTTTTGGGGAAAAAAGCGAAGAGGATATTTTGAAAGGCATTGATCTTTACAAGTCAAGTGCAGGCAAGATGCTTCTTGGCAAGGCTTGGCCTATTGCACAGGAAGTCATCTCTAGCTTGAAAAAATTAAGAGAAGTGAAAAATATTAGCTTGGCTGGTTCTACTCGGCGAAGGAAAGAGGTTGTGCGGGATCTTGATATTCTTGGTGTTTCCTCTAATCCTAAGAAAGTGATGGATTATTTCACAAAGCTTCCTTCTGTTTCAGCTGTGCTTGCTAAAGGCTCTACTAAGTCTTCTGTTAGGCTAAAAGAAGGGCTTAATTGTGATTTTCGGGTTGTTGAGGAAAAGAGTTTTGGTGCTGCTCTGCAGTATTTTACAGGTTCTAAGAGCCATAATATCCGTTGCAGAAAGATTGCCATAAAAAAAGGGCTTAAGCTGAATGAGTATGGCATATTCAATTCAAAGACAAAAAAGTATCTTTGTGGCAGAACAGAGCCGGAAGTCTACAAAAAGCTTGGAATGCAGTATGTTGAGCCAGAGCTTCGTGAAAACCTTGGCGAGATAGAGGCTGCCTTGAAAAATAAGCTCCCAAAACTTATTGGTTACAAGGATATTAAAGGGGATCTTCAGATGCATACAAAACACAGTGATGGTGCAAATACAATAGAACAAATGGCCAGGGCAGCTATGCAGATGGGTTATGAATATATCGCCATAACAGACCACAGCAAGAGCGAATATGTTGCTCATGGAATGACTGAAAAACAACTTGCAAAATACATCACAGAGATTGACAAGATTAATAAAAAACTGAAAGGAATCAAGATTCTAAAAGGTGCTGAAGTGGATATACTAAAAGACGGCTCACTGGATTATTCTGACAAATATCTTAAAAAATTGGATATTGTGCTTGCTGCTGTTCACTCCAGATTCAAGAGTTCAGAGGCAGAGATGACTAAAAGGATTCTTAAGGCT
>JAHWHY010000014.1 GCA_019323015.1 Candidatus Woesearchaeota archaeon | reverse complement strand
ATAACAAATGCAGATAACTATAATATATAGGGGTTATGACAACAAGGGACAGTTTTAACATAATATATAGGGGTTATGACAACAAGGGACAGTTTTAACATAATATATAGGGGTTATGACAACAAGGGACGGTTTTAACATAATATATAGGGGTTATGACAACAAGGGACGGTTTATTATCTTTTAAGCTCATCATAACTTACCCCCTTCTTCCATAATACCATTTCGTGATTTTTATTTAACTTCCATATCCAATACCCTTTACCAGACTCTGAATCTTTCATGCTTTCCCGTTCTATCAAACCGAGATTCCACAATATGAATAATTGTCTTACAATCGTTTTTTTGCCTAATCGTAAGGCAGAAGCGATTTTAGAAATCGAATAATTATTTGAATCGTCTTCGATTAGGTAATCCAATAATTTGAGTCTTATTTGGTCAGCGCTGGATTCTGTGATATGTTTAATCACTTCTATTGCTTCTTCAGTAGAATATTGTTCATCCAGTGACTTCAATGCGATAAATAATCTTTTAAACTGCTTTAGGGTTCTGGAAATTTTCTCTTTATGTACATCACCCAACAGCTCGCCAGTGTACGAATCGGACAAAGCGCTTGCCCGCATATATGATAAAAACTCGGCGTTCTTTACAATTTCGTCTTTCACTCGCTTGGTTATTTTCACTTTGGGATTATATTCATGCGCTCTCAAAAAACCCAGCACGGCGTTTTTTAATTCTTTTCGCATTTGTTCCTCTGCTTTTTCGTTTGATAAAATTTTATCCACGTACGTTGCACAATTTTTTTCACTTGCGTTTGTCCTGTATAACAGTTCTCTTGTGCCTAAGCTTTGATGAATCAGTATTTGATGGTCTATGGCGGGCGTGCTCCCTCCAAGAAATGTGACATTTAAATCTGTGTATTTTGTTTCAACCCCTGTGCCAGTGTTGAGCGATGCGTAACCATCATATAAATCCCTGAATTGGCTCCAAATCTCTGCCTTGATGTTCTGATGTAAAGTCAGCAACTGAGCCATTTCAGGCACGAGAAGAATTCTGTTATTAAGTTTTGGGGCAAGGTCTAAATTTAATGTTTTGTACTCTTTTCCCACTTTTATTTTTTTGTGAAACCCGCTGACTAAAGTTCTGGGCGTGAATTTTGTGATGTAATACGCTATCTCCTCATCATCCAGCGTTTTCAGCTGTTCCGATTTCATATCGCCTGATAGCCCGACAAATATTAGCCATAGCTTAGTGCCTTTTAATTTTCTGGTTAACGCTACCGCAAGCATGACATCCACTCGTTTTATATCCTTGATGAATAGCCATTTTTTAAAACAATCATGTACTGTCTTTATTGAATAAACTTGTTTATGGATTTTTTTTTCTTCTTTTTTGGCGTTATTGATTACTTCCTGCCTTTTTTTTTGTTCTTCTGCCTGCATTTCAGCTTCCAGTTTTTTCAGCTCCATTGTGACCTCGTTCTGAGCTGAATTTTGTCCTTTGCTCGTCTTTTTTCAGCGTGCTCTTCTTCAAGCATTTCTTTTTTTAGTTCAGTTATGTCGTCTATTTGTCCTGCCATTTTTTTTCCAAGACCTCCCTGCTGAGCCTGATAAATTGCGCATCAAGCAATGCTCCAGTGCTGTCGTGCTCCTTTGTAATTATGATTTTATTATTTTTCTCCTCTATACTAATTTTTTTTTCAGGAAACCATGCACGATAAAAATCACTGTTATTTTGCAGATAATCATAACAAAATTTTTTGAGCTCTTTTACTTTTGCAGGCGCTACATCAAACCAATAATTACTTTTTTTAAGAAACTCTTGCCTTGTCAACATTCGTCTTCCTCTTTTTTTGTCTTGTCAATAAATGGCGTTTTTGTTTGTTCTTTGCTCACTAAAAATTTTGCGTAAATTGTTACTACGTTGCCCGCTCCTGTTTGGATTATGATTTTCTCTTCAGTTTCTTCAAGTAGTTTGCCGACCAAAACACTGATTCGATTGGCGTCTTGGAATTTGACCCGAACACAAAATGTTGTCATTCTTTCAAAACCTCCACTTCTAATTCTTCAGAAATTTGTTTGAGTTCACTAGCCCAAGACTCTGCTTTTTGAACAGCGCCGTTTATTGTTCTAAAAAAATCTTTTTTTTCTTTTGGTTTGTAGAAGTCAAATTTTAATTTTCTGATGCCCTGCATTTGACATTTTAGGTATGAAAAACGTTCTTGCAATTCTTCTGCGTTTTTACATATTTCCTCAGTGTGTATGTCGGCTTTAGTGATTGTTTCGTCTTCACGATTTAGTTTCCAAATTTCATTGCAGTGTGTGCATTTGAATATGTGTATTTTGAACCAATTTCTTCCCGTGTTGATGTCTACTTTTTTGTCCCTGCGAAGTAAGTTTTTTATTTTTGTTTTTCCGCATGTGGGACAGATTTTTTTCATTTAGCATCAGCCTCCATTATTTTTTTGTGAATTTCAGAAATCTTTTTTTCGACGATAAAATTGTCTTTTAGTCCTCTTTGCAATAAGAATTCGCTGAGGCTCAAGCCTTCGGCTTCAGCTTTATTTTTAAGGATTTCTTTTTGTGTTTTTGAGCATTTGAGTTCAATTCTTGCGTTTTTGCACATCGATTCATCCTCTTTTTTTTTTGATGATTTAACCCCCCAAAGGGGGCGAATCATCAAACTTTTAGACCTATTTTTGTTTTTTGTAACCAAACCTTTATAAACCCCCCTGTAAATATGGGGTATGAAGACCTTTGAAAATCGCTTTTAGACCTACGCAGTGTCCTTTTTGTAGTTCTGTTTCTGTTGTTAAGATTGGCTTGCGACAGCTCAAAAATAAGAAGGTTCAGCGGTTTTTGTGTAAGGATTGCGGGCGTAAGTTTCAGCTAGACAGAGTACGTTCTAAATATTGTAAGCCTTCAGGTTGTTTGCTGGCTTTGATTCAACGCTTAAAACAAATAAATCTTGAAAATCCTGATTTAGCAATTGCTTTAAAAAATTCAATTCAACAAACACGTTCTTTGTTGAAAAGAACAGAATCTTGGTTAATTGCTTTACGTTCTAAAATGTTACAAGGCGAGGAAAAAGACGTGTATGAAGTACTGGAGCAACAATATAACAGAGATAAAAAACACTTGCGGGAATTGAATCAAGAAATGAAGCGTATTTCTAAGAAAAAAGAGGGTTATACTTCAAGGCAAATAAGCTGGTTCTTTAAGCTTGGCTTGAATAAGAGTGTATCTCATGCGTTCATAAACAATTTAAGTCTTGGTTCTTTTCAGGCTTGTGGACATTGTGTTTTTTGTAAAGTAAAGCCTGAGCACGTGCATTGTTTTATGTGGAATATCTGGAATAAATCTAAAGAGAAAAATTCTTGCCTAGCTTGTGGCAGTTACAATGTTCAGCTTGTAGAGAGTATGAAATCTCCTGAAAAGTTTAGAAGCTTATTACTGAAATGGAGTACACACCATGTCGGCTTGCGATGGTTCAAAGACTATGCTAAAAAACAAAAACAAAGCAAGCAACAAGCAAGCGCTTATTTGGAGAAAATAGATTTGCGTTCTAAAGGCAGTACTGAACTGCGTGCAATCCTAAAAAAAGAGCGAAAAAAAATTCTACAAAATAAAGAAAGGTTGTATGCAGACCTTAACAGTTTGTACAAAGATGCTCAGCAACACCACAACAACAAGAAACTGTACTTGGATAACCAAAGAAAACAAATATGCAAGGCTTTTATTGCAAGTAAGAAGCTTGCTCTTTTGCATTGCAAAACGTGTGGGCGTATTGCTCGCTTGAATAATTATAGCAAGGATTGTACTGATTTGTGGAGTCCTGAAAAATACCAGTCATGGCTTATTAAACAGTTATCTTCAGAACAGGAGCTTGTTTCTGGTTTGCGTTCTTGGTTCTCGACTGAATTAACAGAAGTATAAAATAAAAGAAAAAAAAGTTTTTTATGTTGTTCTGGTTATTATTTGCGGTTGCATGCTTTGCATTAGTTCTGCACGTTTGAGCTCTATTTCTTTCTCACGGAGAGCGAGTTCTTTAGCTCTGTTTTGTTCTGCCATTAGCATTACGTCTTCACGCTTCAAGTCTTGTAATTGTTTGTTGCTTATTTGTACTGGCTTGAATGCTTGATTCACTCTTTCACTTTTGCGCTTGTGGCTGGTGTGCATGTAAACCATTGTCGTGCTTATATCTGCATGCCCCATTAACTCGCATACTAGGAAGATGTCTCCTGTTTGCTCATACATTTGAGTTCCATAACAATGGCGCAATGTGTGGAAGGTGTACTTCAAAGTTTTTCTCATAAAGCCTTTCATCTTTCCTTTTGTGATTTCTTTAGCTTTCCTGACTTCTGCAAGATTAACTTTGTGCATGTGCCTGTTGAAAAAATTGCTTATCGTATGCGGGTGCATTGGCTTATCAGGAGCATTGATTGCTGGAAGGAAGTATGTTCCTCCGCCAATAAAATCAATCCAGTCCCTGATGATTGGAATAATGTTCTGCGGTATTGGTACGATTCTGTCTTTGCCGTATCCGTCTCTGGTTCTGTTTGTGTTTTTGCCATCTACGACTTTAAGCTTTCCTTTGTCTAGGTCTATGTCGTAAAGTTTTAGGTTGCATACTTCGCTTTCACGCAAGCCACAATACAAAGCCAGTAAGCTTGCCATTGCCCATTTAGGATTTTCAAAGCCTTCAAATAATTGAATGAGTTGTCTTTTGTTGAAGATATCAGGTATTTTGTTTCGTCTGCCAAAGCCTCTGTGCGGTATCATTCGCTCCACCCCCTTACTGCTTGAATACATTGTTCTAGGATTAACAGGCTTGCGTTTGCGTCATTGCTTCTTTGCCTGTTCTTTGCTATCTTTTTGGCTGTGCTTGCAGTCATGTTTCCTTCTTGTAAATGGTGCATCACGTCTGCTGGCAAGCGTGTTTCTAAAAACCAGTAGTACACAGTGCTTGGCTTGTATTTTTCTCTTAAGAGCCAGTCAAAGATTGCTCTCTCATTGTTGTTTAGCTTTGGGTTGCTCCTGCATATTTTGTCGTTTGGCTTGTATTTGTGCCTGTAATGCCCGCTTAGTCGGCTGAATAGCCTGCTGTATTCTGTTTCTGGTATTTGTGGGAAATGCGTTTGTAGCATTTCTTTAATACGTTCAACGTGCTTGAACGCATTCATGCCGAATAATTTTTTTTCTTTTTTCGTCATGGTTTTTGCCTCCATTTGTTTTTTTGGAGCGGTGCAGTTCATATAAAAACTTAATACGACTTTCTTACGTATCCCTGTTTTTAGACGGACAAAAGCCGTATTTTCTCAAGCAGGAACACAGTGAATTTTATCATCGCTCTTGTCACTGTTTATACACTTGATAAAGCAAGAAACGGAGCAATTGTTGCAGTGATGGAGATACTAACTAATATTGATTTGGCGAGACTAGTTACTTTTGCAGCAGTAGCATTGATAGTAGGAGGGATTGCAACAATACTGACTTTAAAGATTGCAAAACTATTCGCTTTCATGATAGAAGAAATAGATTACAAAATAATCTCAATGTTAATTATGTTATTTATTATTGGATTAGCATTTTATTTCTCTGGATTCACCGGGTTATTAGTGTTATTGATAAGCACTGCAATAGGAATAGTACCTCAGATAACAGGAGCATGCAGAAGCAATGCAATGGGGTGTCTTTTACTGCCTGTTATAGTATTTTATCTTTTATAGGCAAAAACTTTAAAAAGCACGAATTCTTACTAGTTCTTATGACAGCTAAACATAAAGCATTGGATTTGGAAAATGTTTTGATTAGCTGGCGCTCTATTTTCTCAGCATAAACAAAGAAATTCTATAGCGAAAGCTCTACACTACTAGAGCTGATTCTATTAAACAAATTTAAAGGTGATTAAAATGGCATTACCACACGTCATACAAATGCAGCTTATCAAAAAGCGAATAAAAGGAAAAGAAGGAAAACAAAAAATCAATGAACTCAAACAAATACTGGAAGAGCTTCCTAGTTTCACATCTGGAGCTTATGCAGAAATAAGAGCATGGATCCAGGAAGAGATAGGAAAGACAAAAACAAGGGCAAAAGTAAAACATCAAGACTGGATAGGAGTCAAGAAAGAAGGTGCGGCCCAAATCATGCTAGTGGGAGCTCCAAACATCGGAAAGAGCTCACTACTGAAAGCATTATCCGACATTCAAATAAAAGTAGCAAACTATGCCTTTACAACATTAAAACCAATACCTGCAATAATAAAATATGAAGGCATAGAGGTTCAATTAGTCGAGATTCCCGGCCTGATTGAAGGAGCTCATGAAGACAAAGGAGGAGGAAGAAGATTATTAGGAATAATCAGGGGAGCAGACGGGATAATCCTGATGCATGACCTGAGCAGGAATACAGACGAAGTCAAGATGATCCTGAAGGAGCTAGATGAAGCAGGAATAGAGAAGCCCCTGATAATAGCAGCAAACAAGATAGACCTAGGAACAGAAAACCTAGAGAAATTGAGAAAAGAATTTCCAGACAAAACAATACTTCCAATCTCAGTAAAACAAAGAATCGGCTTGGAAGAGCTGAAAAAACAGGCATGGAAATTAACCGGGCTAATCAAGGTATACACACAGAACAAAGAACAACCCATTGCCTTGCCAAAAGGAGCAACTATCAAGCAACTAGCGGAGAAAGTCCATAAGGACTTTGTGAAGAGATTCAAGTTCGCGATAGTGACTGGAAAAAGCGCAAAATTCCCAAAGCAAAGAGCAGGACTAGGGCATGTATTAAAGGACGGAGATGTAGTGGAGATAATAACATAGAAAACATAAGCTTTTTAAAGCAATTATAATTCCACAGAGCTATGAAGGCGAGAATAACTAATTTCAGGGGAAGCAGGAGAATAAAAACAGGAAATCAGATGATAATAGAGATTGAAGGGATTAACAGCAAGGCAAAAGCAGAGAAAATCATTGGAAAAACAGTGAGCTGGACTGCGCCTGGAAAAAAGAAAACAACAATCAAAGGAAAGATTTCTGCAGCACACGGCAACAAGGGCTGTGTTCGCGTCTTGTTTGAGAGAGGCCTGCCAGGACAGAGCCTTGGAACAGAAGTTAAGATAGAGTAAAACTGGGGGGAGACAATGGGAGAATTAAGCGACATAGTACTTACTGCAATTCCGATAATTGCAGGAGCACATGCAGCTGCCACACTTGGAAAGGCATATGCAAGGCACAAGGCAACCCACCTGCATTACCCTAACAAAAGCTTTCTACAACGCCTGCCAAGATGCACTTACAAAAGAATCATTAAACCAGAAACCCTCAAGTACACCGCAATACTAAGCGCAGTTGCAATAGCATCCTACTACATTCTCAGAAATATTTAAATAGATTTAATTTAATCTAGTTTTTAATGGCTAAAAAAAAGGTGACACTGGAAAGCATAAACAAGAAACTAGACCTGTTGGCCAAAAAAATAGGCAAGCTAAGCGAGCAGGAGACAACAGAATTAAAAGAAGAAGAACAAGAGCTTCAAAAACTTGAAGAAATAGAAAAGAAAATAAAAGAGAAATCAGAATCACACCCGCTGAAAAAAATAACATACCATGACATAGCAAAGGGGGCCTTGGGCGCATTCATAGGCATTGTGGCCCACTACACAGTCATATACGGAATACACATAGCAGAGGAGCTCACAGTACCAAGAGCAACACTCTTGTTTGTATTATCTTACATCATTGGAGGAATCTTCCTTTATGCAACAGGATTCAGGAAAGTGTCTCCAAGAATGATGTGGTTTCTTCCAGTAAGACTAACAACATTATATGGGATATCCTTAATAATGTCAGTTGCAGTATTATACTTGTTTTTCCCGGAATTCCTGCATCATTTTTTCTGGGAAGGATACAAACAGGTGGCAGCAGTCACCTTGACAGCATTAATAGGGGCCTGCACAGCAGACCTGATAGGTAAAGAATAAAATGACAATAAAAACCGCAAGATCAGTAGCAGCAGACATAAAAGAATTCCTGCTAAAAAGAGAAAACGCAAAAGCAAAAGTGCTTAACTCACTGACACACCACGACTTCCTTGACGTTGAAGTATTAACAGGAGGAATACCAGAAGACAAGGCAAAACTAATCTCAGACACAGTAGACAATATGCTGGAGCCAATCAACAAACAAGTCAAAAAAATCACTGACGAGCAAAACTACATTGAAGAGAAAAAGCCACTGCTAAAACAGATAGTAAGACTGCTAAAGGCAGAACTGACACAAATTGTCAAAGTAAAAGAGGCAATGGTTGACAAAAACCCTGACAAAATAAGCGAAAGCCTGAAAGACCTGCACACAATAGTCCAGGAATGCAAAGAAAAAATAGAAGAAATCTGATTCTCTACTTCAGCCAGGAAGGCAGTACTGGTGCAACAAAAGGCCAGACATACGGTGCTGCAACAACCAATACAGCGATTATTGCACTGTGAGCCCAGGTTTCTTTCATGCCAACACTAACACCGCCAACAGAGCCCCTGATTGCAGCACTGGCACCATGAACCTTAATCATGGTTATAACCCCTACTGCTATCTGAAAAACAATAGGATACTGTATCAAGGGAATTCCCTGCAGGAAACTAAAAGTGCTGTAAATAAACGCAGCATTCATAGTAAAGAAAACAGCGATAATTGCATAAACCAAGGCATGCGCCATGTGACCAAACCTGTGCGTAGGAACAGAGACATCCCTATGCAAAAGAATAGCCTCATAAATGCCGATAATCAAGCCAAGCAATAATGCAGGAAGTATAACAATTTCAGCCATTAAACATCACCTTTTTTAGTTATAAACAGAAATCTGGTTTAAATGTATATAAATTTTTCGGGAAAACTACAGTTTTCAGTGAATTTTGAAGAAATTCTAATTTTCGTTTAAAAAAAAATAAAAAAGCTTATTCGCCTTTTTCAGCAGGCTCGTCTCTCTTAGGAGGCGCGCGCAAATCTTCCCAATCATAGATTTCATCGCCGCGCTTAACTTCATTGTCAACAATCCACTTGAGATCATCAAGAGTCAAAGGATTTGTCAATTGCATATCCCTTTCAGCAGCCTTCAATAAAATAGCAGACCACTTTCCAGGATGATTAAGCCTTCCGTGCAGCTCCATGTTCTTGCGGACGTTTTCATACATCTGCTCTGTCTTTGGGCTGTCATATTCGTATGGCTCATTGCTTCCACCACAGCCTACTGCCAAAGCCAAAAGTCCTGCATAAGCAGCGTGTATTGGTCTCATTTCATATCCTAGTATTTTCATCTTGAATTACACCCCCATTGTGTATGATTACTACAAAAGAGTGGTTATTTAAAAAGCTTATGGTAAATTTCCGGTTTTTTAGACAATAAACATATAAAGAACAAAGCAGTAATAGAATACATGCCTGAGATAGCAAGGTGGAAAATAAGGCCTGTGGCTATAGGAGACATCAGCGGAAATGTGCAGGACCTAGAGAGAACAATAATACCTGTATACGGCCCGGTACTTATAGGAACTTTAGGGGGAGATTTTCCAGAGCCGGCAGGGGAATGGAATTACGAGCTTATTGAAACAAATGAACAAACAAGCAGATTCCTGACAGGAAAAATAACACAAAAAAAGCCGCAGCTAGAATCACTTGTAAAAAATGCAGTGTTTCAGGCAATCATAAGGATAAACCCGAGAAAATTCAGGCACATATCCAGGTTTCACGCAATGCTCGGCACAATCAACGGAGACCTTTACATTGCAGATTTAGAGAGCAAAAACGGCACATATGCAGGAACAAAAATAGAACCAAGTTATCCACTGATGCTTACAGGCGGGCAGACAATAAAATTAGGCGGCAGACAAGAGGACTGCGCGCAAATAAAAGTTTACGAGGCAATAAAAGAAGCCTATGCCCTGCTGGTCGGGGCAGATTACAAAAGAGAAGCAGACAAGTCAATAGAAAAAACAATCTGGCAGATGGACCACCTGATAAGAAAACTAAGAGTGCCTTATGAATGCAACATATTAACGCACGAAAACGCAACAAAAGAAGAAATAATGCATTACTTACAGATGGCGGAAAGGCTTCCAGAAAAAAGCCTTTTCTTTTTCTTTTGCAGCATGCACGGAAGCAAATATCGGTTCACGACGGCATCACAAGAAGAACAAATCAAAAAAAGAGAAATCTCAGCATCACTGAACAGCATAAAAGCAAAAAAAATAGTGATAATCGACTCCTGCTATGCAGAAGGAGGGTGGGAAACACTGGACCTTGAAAGCGGACTGTATTTTTTCTCTTCAAAAGAAGATGAAAAATCAAAATGGGAAACATTTGCGCCAAGATTGGCAGAACGCATTACAGAATTACTAAATAAAGGATTACCAGTAGACATGAAAAAACTTGAAATCAGCGATTTGGTAAAAAGAGAAAACCAAAACCCTGTAAAAAAAGGACATAAATCAGTAATCTTATTCTAGTCATTATAGAAAAGCTCGCGAATTATTTCCACCCAAATCATATCTGCAACAAGCGAAGAAACACCCCCTGAAATACCACAGCCAAAAACACGCATGTACTCACTGAAATTCTCCAAGAAATTATCTGGCAAAAAGCCATAAATTCCAGCACCTGCAAGAGTGCCGCTAACAGCACCAAGAACCGCCATTGTGGCTTCTTTACCTGCTTCAAGGTTTTTCCTGTCTTTCAAGGCTGTAAACAAAGTGTGAGAAAACGCACCTGCAAAAGCACCAATGCCTGCAGAAGCAAGAGTCTCAACAGCATTATAACCAAAACCCTGGACAGCCCCATAAATCATGGCAATAGCAGCAGGAACATACATCATAGAAGCAAGACAGCAGCCGCGCATTTCATACTGATCCTCATTGTTTTGCTGCTTGACTGGCGCAGGATTATTCTGCCGTGGCTTCTTTGGCCTTGAAACAGGCTTGTCCCACTCAAAAGGACTGGTATCAACAGAATCAAAAGATAATCGCGCCAAGCGCAAATCAAGCGCCATCAACCGAGCACTTGAAAACCTTTCTGCAGGACTCTTGTTCCTGCTCTTAAGAATAACATCATCAAGCCCTTTATCACCAACAGACTCATAAGTATACAAAGGCTCATCACCAGTAAGCATCTTATAAAGCAAGGTGCCGACTGAAAACAAGTCAGACCTCTCATCAGACCTTCCCTTCATCTGCTCAGGAGCCATATAAGCAAGAGTGCCTGCAATGACATCACTACTCTCAAAACTGTTTCTCAAACTACGTGCAATGCCAGGATTAGTCAAGGTAGCCCAAGAACTCTTTAATTGCTGCTTAAGCTCCCTATACAAGCCAAAATCACACAATTTAACCTGGCCGCTGCTACTGAGCAAGACATTTTCCGGCTTTATGTCCCTGTGAATAATTCTCTTGCTGTGAGCATGCTCAAGCCCGGCAAGAACCTGCAAAGCAATATCAACAGCCTCACCACGAGGCAGGCCTACACTGCTTATCCTGTCTGCAAGACTGCTGCTGCAAAGCTCCATCTCAATAAAATGCCTGCCATTATCATAACCAACATCATAAACCTCAACAATATTAGAATGGCCTCTCAAGGAAAGCAAGGCCCTTGCCTCTCTCTTAATCTCAGAAGTATTCCTCTTAAGCACCTTGCAGGCAACATCCCTTGAACTGTCTGTGTTAAAAGCCCTGTAAACATCACTAAAAGAACCACTACCAATCAAGTTCTCAAGATAACAGTTTCCAATTCTTTCACCAGCAAGTTCTCCCTCCATAGCAATAATAAAATAGTTCAGACTTTATATGCTTTTCCAAGAAAAACCTGAAAAAGCTGCGAAAAAAATGAAAATTTGAAAACACTGTTATTAGAGCGAAATATTTATATAGAAAATAAATAGAGTTGAGTATAATATAGAAAAGAGATGAATAAATGGCAATACTTAGCAATTTAATGAGTATTTATCAGTCATACCCATGGGTATTTGACGGGATAATCATATGTACACTTCTTGGGGTATTATTCAGAATTCTGTTTGAGAAAGGCAAGATAGGAAAAGAAGAACAAGCCAAAAAATTAGGCGGAATATTCGGATTCTTTCTCGGCATAGCAATGATCGGCTACATGCAATACAGAGGCTGGACATTATTCGTTGACGGCGGACCATGGATATTCAGCATAATCATAATATCCCTAATCATGGTATTCTGGGCAGTAATCGATGGCTACTTTGAAGGGAAAAGCAGGTCAATAACACTGCCAATAGCATTTGTTGTGGCCGCAGGGCTAATCTACGCCTTCCTAAATAAGGTTCCTTCGTACATGGCAGGAGTAAACGACCTGTTTGGAGGCTCTGTATGGATATGGCACCTGATAATGTGGTGTTTAATGATATTCATCTTGTTCTGGGCATTAACAGGCCTTATGGCAGGAGGATATGGCGAAGTAGGAGGAGGAGGCTGGGGAATACTAGGTAAGATACTCAAAGCACCATTTAAAGGAATAGGACATGGCATAAACTGGTTTAAAAACCGGAGAGAGAAAAGAAAAAAGAAAAAAAAAGACGGAGTGTCAACACCAGATGACTTAGAAGAAGATGAAAAAGAAACAGACCAAACAATAACAGATGCAGAAGGAGAAGCAGAAAAAACAAAAGAAGAACTAGAAGATACAAAAACAACAAACCTAGAGATAATAGAAATACTGAAAAAGATATTAGAATTAGCAAAAAGCACGCAAAGCAACATAGTAAAACTAAAGCCAGATGAGTGCAAAGGCATTGCAACAGAACTGCAAAAACTTCTTGACACGCTCGCAAAACTGGAACTGCCTGGAGAAAAAATACTCAAGCAAATAGCAGTCACAAAAGACTCTATTGAACAAGCAAAATCCAGCGTGAAATGGTTTTCTGAAACAGCACCGATTTACACAAAGATTCCAGAACTCATAGAATTGATTAAAAAAATAGATGATGGCAACACTCAAGCCATATACCAGGAACATGTTATCACAGAACAAAACTACATTGAAAAAGAAATAAAAACAAGAATTGTCCAGATAACAAAAGAATTTGAAGAAAAAGTAGATTCAACACTGACAGTTGCAGACGTAAAAGAAACAACTGAAAAACTAAAGGAAATCACAACAAATGTCACAAGCATAATAGAAGCAGTCAAAAACCTAATAGACGCCCTTAACGCAACAGCTGACCTGCCTGCAGAACGCCAGGAAGCAGCACGAGCAGGAATAAGCGAGGCATGCACCAAAATAATAGACCTCATAACAGTCACAATAGAACTATTAGAGTCATTCAACAAAACAACAATAGACGCCAAGCTAATGCCATCAATAAACTTTTTAGAGCACGCATTTGAAAGCTACAAAGAACACAAAAAACCAATCAAAGAAGCATACAACAAAGTAATGCAACAAGTACAAGACATAATTGCACAAGTTCAGGCAATATTAGGGACGCAGATGAAAGATGAAGACAAGATAAAACTAAGAGCCCAACTCACAGAAATACTCACAGTAATAAGAACACAAAAAACAGCAATGCAGTCATTGGTAGGGGGCATGATGGACTTTGTCAGAACATTAATCAAAATATTCAAGGAGGACCTTTCAGAAGAACAAAAAGTAAAACTACAAGGCATTTTAAAAAGATCTACCGGTAAAGAAGTAACTGAAGAGTTTGACATAGACGTGGTTGGCAAAAAAATACAAGCGTTCCCAAAAGAAGCAAAAGAAGCAAAAGAAATCCTAACAAAGAAAATAACACTAGTCAAGGCACAAATTCCTGATGTTATCACGCTCCTTGACGCAGGAAAAGGCACAATTGATGCAGCAATGACTGCACTAAAAAAAGCAGCAACAGACCTTGATACTTTATTAAAAAACGCCACTGGGCTAAAACCAGAACAACGAACAAAACTCCAGAACATTCTCACAAACCTAACAACATTCATTGAAAAAGAAAATGAAATAAGAACAACTATCGAAGACTATGAAAAATTCGTCACAGACTTTGTAAACGCCTGGCTTGAAGAGGTTGCAAAAGGCGGCGGTAAAAGAAGAAGCTTGCGTGTAGAAACAATACTAAACAGTGCGATAAAGCAGTTAAATACAATTCAAGAATACCTAAACCTATTAGGAGAAGAAGAAATCATAATATACGCAGAAATAAAAGAACTTGCTGAAGAAGAAGGAGTTGAGGCGCCAAGAATACCTCCTGCACCTTCTAATCCGCCGGAAGTAGGAGCTTAAGCAGCTAACTTCTTGTTGCACGCACGAATATTTTTCTGATACAATGCAACTCTTTCTTGAACTTCTTTATCTTCTGGTCTTTCCTGAAGCTCTTGCTTGCCATGTTCAACTGCTTTTACAAAAGCTGCCCTGGCATTTGCGTAATCCTTCTTACTCTTATACAGAATCTTGCCTATATTACAGTGAATGATTCCTTGTATGCTTGCATCCTTTGGCTTTGTAGCCAAGAATCTCTTGTAAACTTCAAGCTTTTGCTCAGCAGAGTATGCTGAATCTGGCATATCCTGAACTAAATGCATCCAGCCCCAGATCTGCCTGCAGTGCTCTGACTTAACCTTGCCAAGCATTTGTTTGTATGTGTCATCTGCAGCTTCAAGAGTTGGTGTTGAAGCTTCTTCTGGCTCTTCTTCTTTCCAAGGCGCGCTAACATCCTGCCTAGTGCCTTCTGCAACACGCTTGCCAGACTTAGCTTCTTCCATCAAGTCTGTGACAAGAGCTGCAAGCTCTGTGTTCTTGGCACGCAAGCCCTTGACTGCATCGTTCTTGCAAAGCTCTGTATTCTTAAGAAGAGTGTTCTCTACAAAAGCATACCACTCTGCAACACTGCTGCCAAGCTCATCAATCCTGGCACGGTATTGCGCAAATAAAGCATCATATGCCTCCTGCATCTGAGCACTATCTTCTTTAGCTTCATCTCTTTCCTGCTCAAGAAGAGCGCTTTTCTCAGAAAGCTTAAAAATATCATCATCTGCTTCAGAAAGCTGTTTCTGTAGTGCTAACAGTTCCTGCTCATAAACTGCTATTTCCTGCTCATAAACTTCTATCTTCTCGCGATCATGCTCTGCAAACATAACTCTTTCCTGCAGTTCTTTAACTTCTTTAGCTCTTGCATCTTTATCCTTCTCAGCAAACATAACTCTTTCCTGTAATTTCTTTAATTCCGCCTGCTTATCTTTTATTTTTTTCGCAAAATCTGTCCTAAGCCTTGCTTTTTCATCCTCAAGACTAGTTAACTTATCATTTGCCTTAGCAAGCTCTTGCAAGTCAGCATCATAATCTTTTCTAAGGTCTGCAATCTCCTGCCTTAAGCCAGTAATGTCTTCCTCAAGACTTGAAGCTCTTGCAGTTAAAGCAGTGTTTTCCTTAGCAATATCATTATATGCAGGACCAAACTCTGACTGCTCTTGCTCAAGCTTTTCTTTTTCAGCTCTTAGCGCTGCATTATCAGCTTCAAGCTTAACAACATACTCTTCAGGTATGTCTGTATCTGGTTCTGCAGCTTTTTCTGCTTCAAGCACTGCATTTTCAGCTTCTGCATCATGCAAAGCAGCCTCTAACTGATTTATCTTTCTTTTACAGGCATGCCTGACTTGAGTCTCAACATGCTCGCCTATTGAAAAAATATTATTAAGTGCATCAATAAAAGCTTCTTCATCATATTTCCTAAGCCTAGCCTCATTATCCAAAAGATATGCTGCAATAGTTTTTGCAGCATTCTTCAAGAACGGCTGAACATTATGAGGATTAATATTGCTTGGATCTATTCCTGCAAGATCCTCTGCTTCAACTAATATTTTAGGAATGTCATCCCTGGCAGCCCTTAAAATGCTTTCAGAAGCACTTGCCTCGCCTTCTCCATCTATTTTATCTTTTTTCTCAACAAGACGGAAAACCACTCTTTCAATAAGGCCTTTTTCATCTGGTGTAGCATGATAAGTTGGCTTTTTCTGAACACTGTTTAGCACGTCAGGTGCAAAATAATCTTTAAGTTGATTTCTAGGAATATAATGCGCTGCAAGGTCAGCAATAGCACTATGCAAATCCTTGAATGTTCTTAATGAATTTTCTTTTTTTGACTTTTTCTTCTTTTTTGCCATTTTTATTCTGCCTCTGCTGAAACTGTGTTTTCTTGTAATTGTGATTCATAAAACTTAACATTATGCTCAAGCAGACCCCACTTGTGCAGTGCCTTTGCAGTAGGGGCTTTCAAAAGCTCAAACTTGCTTAACTGGCTAGCTCTTCCTGCATACTTAAGCGCCTTTTCATGGTCGCCTTTATCTGAACTAGCTTTTGCCAGCTCACTCAATACATAAATCAGGATTTCCTTGTCTTTTGACTTGCAGCCATCAGCACGCGCATATGCTGCAAAAAGATAATTCCTTAAATCTGATTTTGCAGGATCTGCTTCTGCTTCATACTCAATCTCTTCAAGGGTCTTTTCCCATAGCGCCTTATTGTTTTCATTAACAACAGCTCTTTCACCAGTTGTAAGCATTAAAGGAACATATTTATCATCAAAAATAACTCCTGCTGCATCATATTCTGGAGTTTCAAGGCTTTCTTCCAAGCTTGGCTCTGGCTCGCCTGCATCACTTTCAGCTGCAACAGACTCTAAGTCTTCTTCTGAATCTGGAAATTCAACCACGTCACCGCCAAAAGGGGCCGCAGCTTCTTGTTCTTCATCAACAATGGTAATTCCAGTATCATCTTCTTCAGACCCTTCTTTAATAATAACAGTAATATCAGTATCTTCATCATCAGGAAAAATAATGTCCTGTCCTGGGACACCTTCATCAGATTCAGCTGCCTGCGCCCTCAGTGCATCTTCAATATCTTTTTCTTTTCTAAAGTAATTAAATGGGTTTAATTTGCCAAGAACACCTCTTACAAATCCTTTTTTCTCAGGAGTTTCAGCTAGTGTCACGCTTTCAGCAGGTACAACACCAATAGGAATATCATCAAAACTTATCATCGGCCCTTCATCTTTCGGAGATAAAGGGATATCTGTTTCTGTAGGAGGAACAGCAGGTTCTTTAGCAGGAAGAATTTCTGTAGGAGGAACATCTGCATCTAAAGAAACAGCAGCCTCTGTAGGCGGGACATCACCACCAGAATCTGGAACATATTTCTCAGGAGTCTGGGTTATATTTTTAGGATCAACTTCAGGAGCTGACTCTGCCTGTTTTCTTGCTTTATCAGCTGCTTCTTCCTTGATACGATTACTAAAAGGATTCTCTAATCTTTCAGGCTGTTCTTTGCTTGCCATTTTTTGTCTTACACCCACAATATTACTTTTTTACTACTAATAGGTAGTAGTACTAGTATATAAAGCTTTCGGTTTTGAAGGCTTTATTCGCTATTTTCACTGTAAATCTTAAGCTTTTCCTCAAAACCCGCCAGTTTTTCCTTGTCATCAGGAAGCTGCTTTTTGCACAATGTGATGCCTTTTTTTGTAAGCTCAACAGCAGCTGCAATATCTCCTGCATCATACTTAGACTCAGCCAAATCAGCAAGAACATAAGCCATGCCTGCAGGATTGCTTGAAGCAATCAAGCTATAAAGCTCAAAACTACACCCCCTCACTCCTTCAACAAAAGCAAGAACATAAGCTGGATTAGCAGCTTCTTCATCAGTAGGCTTAGCATAAACTGCACCAAGCAAGTCATTCAATAATGCTTCTGCTTTTTCATCAAGACCTTGAGATTCTTTTGCCTGCACTAGTTTTTTCTCACAAGCCTGTAGTCTTGAATTAGCCTGCACTGTTTTTGCCTTGTGCCCTGCAATAGCCTGTTTATAAGCATCCACAGCATCCTGTATCTTGCCTAAAATAATCAAATATTTTGTAGTTTCAGGAAGAGTTTCTGGCTCTTCAGATTTTCTCCTTATTTTAGTATTTGCCCACCCCACAAACCTGCTGATTGTGCTGTCTTTTTCTTTTGGTGTAGCTGCCTGCTCTGGCTCTTGCTCTAGAACACTTGCAGCAACCTCGTCAAGCTTTGCATAAAGAGAGCCAACAGCCAGCAAATGACTAAAGAATTTTCTAACAACATTCTCATCCAGCTCCTGTTTTGGTTCAAGCGAAACAACTGACCGGATAATACGCCTAAGCACAAGATCCCTTTTACTGTATTTTCTAAGTAATTCCTTATATGTTTTTGTTTTCTGTATTGCTTCTGGGTCTGCCTTAATCGCGCCAATAGCTGCTTTTTTAGCCTCTAACTGGGAACTCACGTCTTCAAATTCTTTCTGCGCTGTTGTAAGCTTTGCTGTAAGATCCTGAAGCTTTGCTTCTCGCTGATTAAAATCTTTATCAAGTTCAGCACGCTCTTCCTTGCTTGCAGCTCTTGCCCTTTCAAGAGCCTCTTCTGCTTCTTTACAGTGCTGTTCTGCTTCTTGTTTTTTCTGGTCAAGCTCTGCAATCTCTTTTTCAATCGCCTTAACATTCGGATCCTTGTCCTGAATATACTTATCTGTTTCTTCTTTTTTTGCAAGCAGTTCAGCATTTTGCTGTGTTAAGCTCTCAACTTCCTGCCTTGCAGCGTTTATGCTCTCTTCAAGACCTTCATGCATTGCTTCTTTTTCTTCAATATCCTTATCAAGAGCATCTCTCTTTGGAGCAGTATCTGCAAGATACTGGTCAAGCGCCTGCTTTTTTTCCTTTAAAACAGCAAGCTCTTTTCTTAAAGCCTCAAGTGCTGCTTCTTCTGTATCTTTCTGGGACTGCAATCCTGTAATGCCTGTTTTTGTGCCGTGCAATTCATCTTTAATTTGCTGAATCTTTTTTTCCAAGTCTGCATTTTTAACCTGTATATCCTGCAATTCTGCCTGTGCTTTCTTGCCTTTTTCCAATTGCCTGGCAATCTCATCATATTCTTCTGTGCTAATAGAGGCAGGAACAAAATGCACTGCGTTTGTTTCTGAATCAAGAACAACCTGAAAATTGCCTTTGTTTAACTCATTATTATCATCCCAAAAGGTATCATTGTTTATTACATTCAACCTTTCATCACTTTGCAGCACATATCCCAATTTCTTAAACTGCTCTAAAAATTCCTCAATGTTATGCCCTCTGAATCCCAAGGACTTTCTTTCTTCTTGTTCCTCACTCATCTTTAGTTCCCTCAGTAAAATCATTTAATTTCTTAATCTCTGTCATTACTGCATCCCTGTTTTTATCTGTCACAGAATAAACAGCACTGTCACAAAGCGCTCTTGCCCTGTCAAACTGCGCTCTTGCCTGCTTTTCCTGCCCATCTGCAGAGTAAGCATTGCCAAGCAGATTATGAATATATGCCTGCCTTACAAGAGCAAGCGGATTAATATCACTTGTTGAATGCTCTTCAATAACTAAAAGCTGTTTTCTTAATTGATTTAAGGCAGCCACAACATATGCTGCAGGATTCTTGTCAAATTCTGCATCATCAACATCATTGTCAGTTGCAAGCACTGCCAAATCATAGAATGTTTCCCTGTCTTCTGACAATTTCTCTTTTGCCTCTTCCACAGAATACCTTGCTGCAAGATGGTCAACAATAAAGCCAGCCAATCTTTCAGTCTTCACAGCAGGAATATCTTCACTACTCAATATTTCTGCCAGCTGTTTACTGTCTGCTTCACCTGCTTTGGCAGCAGTTTCTGGAAAAAGCTTTTGTATTGCTTCATACATTTTGCCTGATGCATCCTTAAGATGCGTCAGTGCACTTTTCTGCTGCACAAGCTTGTTCTTGATATACTCTGCAACCTTAACATCAGCATCAACCATGTGTCCAGCACCTTCTGCCAATTTTGCAAGAGTTGCTCTATCCTCAGGAAAATGTGTAAGAAGAATTGAATAAATATCCTGAAGTATCGCTCTTCTTGTAAATGCTTTTGGAACCACACTGCCCATAATCTTCACATACGGCTCTGACACGCCCCTTTCACCGCCTTTTTCCTCTGCATCCTTTAGCTCCTCTGCTTTTCGCAGCCTGTCTTTTATTTCCTGCACAGCCTCAGAATTAATTAAAGATAATTGTTCTATAAGACGGTCAAACTTTGCCTCAGAATCCCTTGATTTTCTCTGCTCTTTTGCAGAATCAATAAAATATTTCTTTTCTGTCACCAATAAATCAGAGATTATTGTAAAAATCGCAACTTTTTCCATCTCTCTAACACCAGACTGTGAAGCATCACCAGCAGTTATCTTTAAATATTCATTTACTCTCTGGCTAAGCGCAAGCTTTGGACTGTTGCGGATAAGTTCAAGAGTCCAGTTCTTAACATCATTTAATTCAGAAATCTGCCTTAAAAGACGCAGCTCCTTACGAAGATCTACCATCTCCTGCTTTGTGCCTGCAACATCTTCCTTCAGCTTTCTATTTTCAGCATTCCAGCTTCTGGCCTGGTTTTTAAACTGCGGATATTTTTTTGCAAGAGCCATTACTGCTCTAGCATCCACTAGAACTTTTCTTCCAAGCTCTCTATTAATTTTCCCTTCTCTAACTAGGGTTTCCAGATTGCCAGTTAACTTTGCAAGGGTTTCTGATTCTTTATCTCCTGGACCAAAAACCTTTTCAAAAGAATCCAGTGCATACTCTCTTGCTGCTTCTACTTCTTCAGCTGCGGTATCTGCCTGTTCAGTAAGAATTTGATCTTTTTCCTGCATGCCTGCAAGAGCCTCATTCAAGATATCAACATTATCCTGCAATTTAAGACATAGCTTCCTTACATCTTTCTCACTCATCTGAGCAATCTTTTCTTCAGGAGTTTTAGGCTCTTCAGAACTATCATCCTTTCGTCTAAGAACTGTTTTTACAAGCTTCTTAGTAAATTTTGTTACCATTCTTCACCCTTTCGTTACTACTTTGTAATTACAACTATTGTATAAGTTAAAATAGAGATAGTTTAAAAAGATGATGGTTTATTTGAAAAACAAGTATGAATTCTAAAAAATAAAGAAATAAAATGGCTTACTTAACAAGCCACATATGCAATCCAATTAATGCAATAACAATTGGCCACAATTTCAAGCCGCCTGTGCTTAGGTATCCAAGGTCAGCAGCCATGAACCAAAGGCCAACCAATAGAACAAGGATTCCAAACCAACCAGGGCACTTGCCTGTTGGACAAGACATAATACTTCTTTTTTTAGCCATCAAATCACCTCAAATTTTTTTTTGAGACCAACCAAAATTGTTTTGGCGCTGCCTCAAAATTTTTTGAACTTAATTTTATAGTAAATCCGTGAATATCTTATATAAATTTTTCGTATTATTTTTAAGAAAAATTTATATACTAGCCTGCTCCTTGTTCAGAACACCATGGCAAATGAAAAAAGAAGGTTGATATTGACGAAAAAACCAAAAAACGTCACAGTCATCGAAGGCTTCCCAGGCATAGGGCTTGTCGGCACAATAGCCACAGGATTCTTAGTGGATCACTTAAAGTGCGAAAAGATAGGAAGTTATTTCTTTGAGACACCACACACTCCATCAATGATAGCAATACATGAATGCAAGATGGTTGACCCAGTAGGCATCTACTACAACAAGCAATACAACGTAGTCATAATCCACGCGATAACAAGCGCAACAGGGCTAGAGTGGGATGCAGCAGACCTCATAATCGACGTATGCAAGCAGTTAGAGGCAAAAGAGCTCATCACAATAGAAGGCGTAGGATCAACAGAAGAGCCTGCAAAAGACTCTAATGCATTCTACTTCACAAAAGACCCTGCATCATCCAAGAAACTGGACAAGCTAGGGCACCAGTGCCTTAATGAAGGAATAATAGTGGGCTCAACAGCAGCCATACTCCTGAAATCACCATTCAAGACAACATGCATGTTTGCAGAGACACACACAAAAATGCCTGACAGCAAAGCAGCTGCAGGAATAGTCAAACTTATCGACGATTATCTAGGCCTGAAAGTAGACCCAAAACCACTGCTAAAGCAGGCAGAAGAGTTTGAGAAAAAGCTGAAGCAGATAGTTTCTCATGGAGAGAAGGCACAGCAGCTCAAACAAAAGAAAAAATTCACTTATATCGGCTGAGGTGGGAAAAAAATGGAAAAAGAAAAATTAGAAAAATTACAGCAAGTTCTTACTTTATTAAATGATGCAAATGACAAGGCATTGACAATAAGAGAAGGCAAAGCAGAAGATACAACTGCAGCTGTCAAACAGATAAATGAAGACCTGACAAACGCCAAAAAAATATGGGATGAACAAGGATTAGGTCAATACATTGAATCTAAAATAAACATAGGCACGCTAATTGCTGACTTATCAGACCCAAATGACACAAAAACATTTGGACTAGGCAAAACAGGCCTAATGAGCACAATAAACATAATAGTTTCAGCGCTCGTGAAGCTTAAAAAAGAGTAGACGAGAAAAATGGCAAGTGATGAATTAAAAAAAGGCTTAAAGCCGCAGATGAAAGCACTAATGCAAGAATGGGAGAAAAAAATTAACAACCTGCTTTCACACTACAGAACACTGGAAGATAAAGGAACACTACGAACTGCAGTACAGGAACAAGAGACAATAAAAGAACAACTAGATGCCGCAAATGCAATACTCACTGCTGACAAAAAAACACTCCAAGAGCTTAAAAAACACGCATTACAAGTGCGAAAATACTACAAATACCTCCAAGAGGATGGAGAGCTGGACACCACGAAAATAAAAAAGATGAAAGTGGATGAAAGCTATTATACAAATCCAGAGATAAACACACTACTTGAGCAAGAAATACAATGGATAATTGACAGAATAGATGAGCTATTGGGCTTATTAAGAAGCGGGCGCATAGAAGCAGTAACAACAGAAGAACCAGAAAATCTGCCTTCCTTAATAAGGGATAAACTACAGCAAATATACTTTGTTTATGCTGCACTAGCATAAACTCACTTTTTCTTTGATTTGTTATACTAAGCCAGTTATTCCTTGTTTTAAGCCTGATTATAGGGTACTGCAAAACTATCCAAAATTCCCTCAAGGCTAGTGATTGAAAATACCTTTTTCTCAGGCTCTATTGAGCAAAAATTCAATAGTGCCTAAACTCTCACCACTCTCAAATTCGGGGATTTTGCCTGCACTAACATTCAAATTTTTCTTTGAAATCTTTGCTCACTCTTGTTATCCTCACTTTTCCAATGTAGAAAAATTTGGTTAGTACTTTGAAATATATTTTATTATATTTATTTTGTGTAATAGATTTTGCCAAAGATGTAGTGTTGTTTATTGTTTTTAGTTGGCTATTTTGCTTTTGTTATTTTGTAAAAGATAAGATGTCCCAAATAAACAGTGATAAAATCGATTTTTTCAGTTTACAGAGAATAAAAAAACAAATGTGAGATACTCCAAAATAGGGACATTTTAGGCTAAAAAAGCCAAAAGTGAGGGCTAGGGAAAACTAGTGCCTAACAATGGTTTGAGGCACTTGTATGGCATTATCCCAGAATTTCAAGAAACTGCATTACTTTGCAAAGATTTGGTGTTGAACCAAGGGTAATGGTGAAAAGCCCCTTGAACTCATTTGTCGGGAAAACCGCATAAAATCCAGGAAAATCTCTGCTGTGTCGGGGTTATGCCAAAAATGGTGATTTTTTGAAACCTTGAAAAAAGGCTAGTTTGTGCGATTTGTCGGGATTTTAACAAAAACTACGTCGATTTTAGGCAAAAATCACCTATTTCAGAATACCTAAGCCCCAATTTTTGAAAAAGTGTTCTCAGATCCAAAATATGAGCAAATTCTTGATTTTTTAGTGAAATTTGGAATCTAAAAATTCTAAACGATTATAAGTTTTAAGCACATATTGTTATTTTTAATAAATTTGATTTTTAATCAAATCCTAAAAGTTTTAGCTGTCGGGGTAATACCGAAAGAAATTTAAGGAAGCTCTTCCAAACAAGACACAAAAGAGGTTTTTGAATGAACATCCAACTAGGAAACAATGAAGTTCTACCAGACGCAGATGTAGACGAGATGGCACGTATTTTGCTAGCCAGATTCGGGCTTCTGCCAAGGAAAAAAGACGGCTCTGCAAAGATGCACAAACTGCTTCTAGAGCTCTATGAGCGCAAGAAACAAGCAAACAAAGAAAAGAAACCAGAGGCAGCTGTGATGCCAGTAGAGGAAATGGGCATATTCGCAGGAATAAAGCGCCAGACCATGTACGACTACCTTCACAGGTGGCTGAATCTAGGAATCCTCAAGAAAACCAGCTTTGTGGCAGAAGGCAAAGTGGTGATAGGCTATGAGCTAAATGGAAACAACCTGGAGGGAGCCTTCAGAAAGGCAGAATCCACGGTAAAAAACCACCTGGAGGACAGTTTCAGGCTCTTGGGCGAGCTGCAGAACCAGATCAAAAAAGAGAAAATCTCGAGTGCAATCAATGCACCCAATACGACAGAGGAGTATTAAGCCCAACAACACAGTGCTTAGCCTGCTTCTCCCTAAAACTCTGAGTCAGGTTGATGTAGACCCTGTTACTGGAGTACCGCTTAACCAAAGGAACCCCTTTCTCCACGATATTAGCCACATACTGGGCTATCAAGGATTCTGAGATACCAATGTGTGCAGAAAGCTCACGATACGTGATAAACGCTTTTGTAGCTCCCAGACCGTAAAGGGCCTGGAAAACCTCTTTTTCACGCTTTGTAAGCGCCTTGACCTTAAACTGCTTCTCTTCTGAACTGCCCTTGACTAAAAGGCTTATTTCCTCGATTTTAGAGGCTAATTTGTCGATTTTAGCGTCCAATTGCATCAAGAATTCGTGATTGGTCTGAATTTCCGTTGTATTCTCGTTGATTGACTCCCTGTGGTCATCCAGCTCCTCTCTAGCAGCCTCAAGAATTTGTGTAAAATGCTTGTTTAAAACCTCATCGCTAGTCAGCAATACCTCTTCTTTTCCTGTTGTACTCAAACTTACCACCCCTCACATTAAGCATCCCAAACAAGGGACTTATTTTTAAACATTTATGTTCTGTAAAATCTATTTTCTAGCACGCTTAGGGAGCTCTGCAACATACACCTTCTCCCTTCCAGAGCTTATGACTGTGATATCAGCATCCTTCTCAATCTCCTCCAACAGCCTGTAAAACGAGCTCTTGGAGCAGAGCGCCTGCTCATCCACAACAATCTCCCTAAGAGCCATTGCAGATATCCTGTTGTACTTGCGAATCAAGGAGACAATCATGCTCTTGATGTAATCCTTGGAGTTCCTCGTGATCTTTTTCATCATCTTCTCCCTTAGAGCTGAAACAGGCCTTGCAGCAGGGGCTGTCTCCCTCACAACCACTCTCTTTTCCTGAGGCTGAGCCCTTGCCTTTTCTTCCACAGAATCCAGCCTTTCAGAGAGCTGGCCAAGCCTCTCCCTCATCTCGTCAAAGTCATAAAAAGAGTCTACAATCCTCTTTACATCTGTCATTGACTTAGGGGCAGATTCCAGCTCTTCAAGCTCCTGCTTCATGGCATCAATCCGCTCTCTCTGGTGCTTGATCAAAGTCTTCTGCTTATTGGATTCTTCATAGAAAAAATCAAGCCACTGGTAGACGGCTGCAGTATCCTGCTTGACTCTGTTAAAAGAATCAGCTATCTTTGCATCCATCTGAGCAAGCCTTTCATCCACCCTTTTTTTTGAACTCCAAAACATTTCTAATGCTTAAATAAGCAACGAGTATAAAAATCTTTCTGCAAAAAAGACGTTCTTAAGACATTCCCAGGAATAAAGTGGGAATGGGAATGGGAACAAGCTGGGAATATTTATCGACGATAACTGCCTTGGGAATGGGACTACTTGGGAACACTTGGGACTGAGCTGGGACTGTCCCAAGAAGATATTGAGACTATCTGGGAATGAGACTGGGACTACTTACAGTCGAGAAAGGCTTATTTCTGGGAATAACTGGGAATAAATTGGGAATATAATGGGAATATGATTAGAGGTGGAGAAGTCTTATTCTGGGACTACTTGGGAATAAGCTGGGAATGAATGGGAATGAGATCAGCAAAAGGTTTAAATAGTAGTTTAGTTTTACTACAAAAAATCAAGGGCTTAAAACATCAGCCTTTTGAAATCAAAATCAAAAAAAACAAAGCCAATTCAAAATTGGTTTTGAAAGCAAACAAGCAAATTCAAAAAATTGGCTCAAAAAGCATATTATATATAGTATGCGAAAAAGTGCGGTTTGAGATGAAAAGTGAAAGGTTAGCAAGGTGCCAGATTTTGCCCAGAAAAGGAACTGAAAAACAGGCTAAAAAGCCTGGGCAAAAGAGGCAAATCAAGGCCTCAAAAGAGGGTCCAAAAGGGCCTTGAGAGGGGCTAAATAGCTGCTTCACAAAGGCTAAAAGTGAGGCAAATTCAGGGCAAATCCCAGAAAAAAGTCCAAAAAGTGAGAGTTCACAAGAGGGCTAAAACAAGCTCAAATTGGTTAGGCACCAGTTAAATTATGGGTATATTACGGGATAAAACCAGAAAAAAGCATGAAAAGTGAGGGTTGAAACAAGGTAAAATGGCTAAAATAACCAGATTCTTCACCAAGAAGCTTTCTAGCGGGCAAATAGTGAGGATAGAGGGTGAGGAAGCCAGGCATATGAACGTCCTGAGACTGAATAAAGGGGACCAGATATGCTTATTTGACGGCACTGGAAACGAGATAATAGGCCAAATAACCGCTATAGAGCCTAGAAAGGTTGAAATCAAGGTATCTGCAAGGGAAAAAGTGAGAACAACAGGGATTTTAGTGGATATAGCCATATCTGTACCTAAAGGAAAACGGTGGGATTGGCTAATACAGAAGGCTACAGAGCTAGGAGTGAGCAGAATAATCCCTATACTGACAAAGCGCGGAGTAGTGATTCCAAAGAAAGAAGGGAAAAGTGAGCGCTGGACCAGAATAGCAGTAGAGGCAGCAAAACAGAGCCAGAGATCAACTGTGCCAGGGATAACAGAGCCTGTCAAGTTCGATGATCTGCTGGATTTTACCGACGAGTATGACCTTAAAATGATTGCCTCTATGACGGCAAAACAAGACCTAAAGCACGCACTGCAAAAAAAGAAGCCCAAAAGAATACTTTGCTTAATCGGGCCTGAAGGAGGTTTTACAGACGAGGAAGAAGACAAAGCCAAAAAAAGAGGATTTACCCCAGTAAAACTGGGCAAAGAAATACTAAGAGTCGAGACTGCAGGAATAGCAATGCTAGCCATGATAAAATATGAATACAAGCAGTAACCTTTATAAAGCACCTAGGATTCCAGAAGATAAAATGGAAATCAACATTCTCGAGGAAAAAAAGAACAAACTCGTGTTTGAGATAAAAGGGGAAGGAAACACCCTCTGCAATGCTCTTCAAAAAGAGCTATGGGCTGACTCACATGTCAAAGTAGCAGGTTACAACATAGCACACCCTTTGATTAACATTCCTAAGTTTGTACTAGAGACCGACGGTGCAGACCCAAAAAAGACTATTTCTGCAGCAGTGAAACGACTGACAAAAGAATCAGCAAAGCTAAAAGAACAAGCCAAAAAAATCAAGTAAAATGCTGACTGCTAAAGACGGAAAAGCACTCATAAAACTTGCAAAAGATGCAGTTAAAAGCTATCTAGATAAAAAACCCTACCAAACTCCAGAAGAGATAAAGAAAAAATATGGAGAGAATAAAGGGGTTTTTGTGTGCATCAAAAAAGGCAAGCAACTACGCGGGTGCATAGGATATATTGAAGCAGAACACCCTCTATGGTGGAGTGTAGTAAATGCTGCAAAAGGAGCTGCATTTGAAGACCCAAGATTCCCGCCAACAACAGAAGGAGAGCTGCCAGAGATAAACTTTGAAATCTCTGTATTGACAGAACCAAAATTACTTGAGTGCAAGCCTGATGAAAGGCCGAAGAAAATAAAAATCGGAAAACATGGCCTAATAGCTGAAAAAGAGCAGTACAGAGGATTATTACTGCCGCAAGTATTTCCTGAATTTGGAGCTGATGCTGAATCTGCCCTTGACATGACGTGTGAAAAAGCAGGACTTCCCTCAAGAGCCTGGGAGAGCCCAGAAACAAAGATATACACGTTTGAGTGCCAAATCTTCAAGGAATAATATACATAAAGGTATACTGGCTAATAAGGCGAAATTCTTAAATATTACATAGTGCCTAAACAGAAAAATGGTGTTTGTCAGAATCAAAAAACTCAAAGGAAAAGAATATGCCTATCTTGTGGAGAATGAATGGACAATAAATGGCTCCAGACAGAGAGTGAAGGCATACTTAGGAAGAGTCATAAAACCACTGCGAGAGAAAGAGAAGATTACAGATATCCAGAATTTAGATTACAAAGATGCAGTAACTGCATTAATGAAGCAGGAGTTATTGAATCACGGATTTAGTGAAGACCTCACTTATGACGGAGTCTCAGTAGATTTATCAGAGCAGAAAATATTAAATGGCAAAAGAAATGCAGTGATAGCACTAAATGAAGGGTTTCTTTGTTCACAAACCTTAAAAGACGCACTAGAGATACAAGTAACAGGACATGAGGAAGAGGCAGGAACACAATTAGCAAAAACACTGCTAGAATTAGGATTAAGACTTCCAAAAGACACATTTGTGCAATTGTTTGAAAAAATATATAAAGGAAATACAAATACAGGTATTTAAATGGAGAAAGTACCAAGACATGTGGGCATCATCATGGATGGCAACAGAAGATTTGCCAAAAAACTAATGATGAAGCCATGGATGGGACATGAATGGGGTGCCAAAAAACTCCGCAATGTACTAGAGTGGAGCAAAGAGCTAGGCATAAAGGAAGTTACTTTCTATGCATTCTCTATACAGAACTTTAACAGGCCAAAACATGAGTTTGACTACCTAATGAATGTGTTTTGCAAAGAATTTGATGACCTGATGAAAGAAGAGAATTTTTCTAAACTCAAGAAAGATGGTATTAGGATAGATTTCATTGGCAGGTTGCACAAGTTTCCAGAAAAAGTTCATACAAGAATGCTAAAACTAATGGAAATGACAAAAGAGCATGACAAATATCACATTCACTTTGCAATGGCATATGGCGGAAGAGAGGAAGTCATAGATGCTGTGCAGAAAATAGCTGAACAAGTCAAAAAAGGAGAACTGGATGTTGCTGCAATAAATGAAAAAACCTTTGCAGAAAATTTATACCTTAATTCAGAGCCAGATTTAGTGATAAGAACAGGCGGAGAAAGAAGAACATCAAACTTCTTAACATGGCAAAGCACATACTCTGAACTGATTTTCTTAGAAAAACACTGGCCAGAACTAGAAAAAGAAGATTTCATTGCTGCAATACAAGAATATTCTGAAAGAGAAAGAAGATTTGGCCGTTAATCATACCTTTATTTCTACAATCTTAAATTTTGTCAAGTAATAAGGAAACGGATTAGGCTTTTCCGCATACCTAATCGGCAAAACCTTACTCTTGTAGGTCTTATCATATGTCTTGAAGTCAAAATTAACCAATAATTTTGATGGCGGCTCAAAAAAAGTGCCCTGCATAGGCCTCTTGAAGTCCACCTTAACCAAGACATTAGCAGTATCATCAATAGCATTTGTGACAACAACAGTGCCTTCAACATCTTCTGCCTCAAACTCGCCATTAGGTCTTGTGACCTTAATACTTTTTATCTCACCAAAAACACCATCAAAGAAAACAAAACCATCAAAAATCAATTTTTTCCCTGCTGTTTCAATAGAAAGAACAAAATCACCAGTCAAGCCAAGATTAAAATTCTCCTTAGCAGAGGCAGCCAGCTTGAAACTAGTCACGCCATCTGGATCAAAAACAGCATCCAAAGAAGTTATTGTAATCACAGGATTTCCTGTATCAGATATAACTGCAGCAGTAGGGGTGCTGGCAGTGTAAGTCAACAGGCCCCCAACTAAACCAATTGTGATCAAGATAATATATGCAGTTAAAGCAGTATCTTTGCCCCTCTTGTTCATAACATATCCTTTATAAAAGGAGTATATAAAGATTTCTACTGCAGACTACGAAAACTTTATAAATGAACCATCAATTCACATAGTCATTACCCGCATTACAACTCTTTGAGTTGGAGGGAAGAGATGAACAAAGAAAACTTCAAGAAAGCAATAGAACTTGTAAAAAATAATTCTCCTAAAAGAAATTTTAAACAGGGATACGACTTAATTGTAAATCTAAAAGACCTTGACATAAAAAAACCAGACCAGCAGGTAAACAACTGGGTAGTTCTAAGGTTTGGAAAAGGAAAGAAAACAAAAGTGTGCGCACTAGTTGGACCAGAATTAGCAGGAAGCGCAAAAGAGAACTGCGACACAGTCGTGATGCATGACGACTTTCCAAAATATGCAGAAAGCAAGCAACTAGTGAAAAAACTAGCAAAAGAGCATGATTTCTTTATAGCACAGGCAAACATAATGCCAGACGTAGCAAAGACATTCGGTAGAATACTAGGAAGCAGAGGAAAGATGCCAAACCCAAAAATTGGATGTGTAGTGCCACCAAATGCAAACCTAAAACCACTTGTTGAAAAGCTACAGAAAACAATTGGCTTAGTTGCAAAAACACAGCTGAGCATCAAGTGCTTAATCGGCACAGAAGAAATGAAAGACGAAGAGGTTCTGGACAACATAATGACTGTGTACAACAACCTTTCTCACAATCTACCAGCAGAAGAGAGAAACATCAAGAACATACAGCTAAAGTTCACGATGGGGCCTCCTGCAACAATCACACAAAAAGAAGTCACAATCAAAAAAGCAGCTGAGGCAGAGAAAAAATGAGCGAAAAAACCAGCCGCGCAGCGCCAAAGAAAAAAAATGTAGTCAAGAAAGTACAAGACTTGATTAAACAATACCCTATAATCGGCGTTGTAAACATGGAAAACCTGCCAACACCGCAGCTGCAGAGAATGAGAGAACAGCTAAGAGGCAAAGTTGATTTGCTTATGACAAAAAGAAGGCTTATCCTTAAAGCAATGGACACTGTGAAAGACAAGCCAGGCTTTGATAAGCTTAAAGAAATCATGCGCGGAATGCCTGCATTGCTGTTTACCAAAGAAAATCCTTTTACTTTATTCAAAACATTAAAGCAAAACAAATCAAAAGCGCCTGCAAAAGCAGGACAGACAGCTCCTTCTGACATCATTGTCCCAGCAGGACCAACACCATTTGCACCAGGACCAGTTATTGGCGAGCTAGGGGCACTTGGAATCAAAGCTTCTGTAGAAGGAGGCAAAATTGCAATCAAAAGCGATACAAAAGTCTGCTCAGAAGGCGATGTAATAAGCGAAAAACTAGCAGGCATGCTTACAAGACTAGGAATCGAGCCAATGGAGATTGGTCTGGACTTGCTTGCTGTTTATGAAGACGGAACAATCTACCCAAAAAGCGTACTGGATGTTGATGAAGAGAAATTCATGGGAGACTTGATGCTATCAGCAAGCCAGGCACATGAACTGGCAATGCAAATTGGCTATGCAACACCAGACACAATAGAGCCAATGATACAAAGAACATACAGGGCAGCAAAAACAATTGCAAAAGAAGGAAAATTCATGGCAGATGAGGTTGCTGCAGAGATGGTAGAGCAGGCAGAAAGAGAGATGCTTGCACTAAAAGGACAATTACCAGAAGTGAAAGCTGAGGAAAAGAAAGAAGAACCTAAAGCTGAAGAAAAACCTGCAGAAGCACCAAAAGAAGAAAAGCCAGCAGAGAAACCAAAGGAAGAAAAGAAAGAAGAGGCTCCAAAAGAGGAACCAAAAAAAGAAGAAAAACCTGCAGAAGCACCAAAAGAAGAGGAGCCTAAAGAAGAAAAACCACATCCAAAACAAGGAGATGTATCACAAGAGCAAGCTAAAGATTTGTTAAAAAATCTTCAAGAAAAAGGAACACTAAGAGAAGAAAAGTCATAATTAAGGGAGGTTAATAAAATGGAATACGTATATGCGGCAATGCTTATCCACAAAGCTGGAGGCAAGGTTGATGAAGCAACAGTAAAGAAAGTACTAGAGGCAGCTGGCGCTAAAGTAGATGATGCAAGAATAAAAGCACTGGTAGCATCACTAGAAGGCGTAAACATTGACGAAGCAATAAAAAATGCCACAGTTGCACCTGTTGCAGCAGCACCAGCAGCAGCTGGCGGAGAGGCGCCTAAAGAAGAAAAGAAAGAAAAGCCGAAAGAAGACAAAAAATCTGCAGAAGAAGCAGCGGCTGGACTTGGCGCGCTATTTGGCTAAGGAGGTAAAAAGTTGTTGTTTTTACTTTTTTATTTAACAACAATTTACAATAAATGCACCCATCGAAAAGCGGAACTTCAAAACAAATAAATGAGCTCAAAAAAGAAATACAAGAGCTAAGAAGGAGTCTTAACCAGATTAACGACCAAAAAGAAGCACTCTTTGACAAGCGGGAAAAGCTTGGGAAAGAGATTATTTCTCTTATTAATGTCACAAAAAATCTCAGAAAGAAAAGAGACGAACTAACAACTTCTGTCAAAGAGTTCAAGGTAGAGAGAAAAAAGCTCAATGACACAATAACAAAGAAAATAGAAAATATCAAGAAACTAAACAAAGAGAAAAAAGACCTTGAACGCAAAAAAGGAATAAAAGAAAACCCTTCACAACTCAAGAGAGAGATAGAAGGAATAGAATTCAAGATAGAAACCAGTGCTTTAAGCTTTGACAAAGAACAGAAACTGATGAAACATCTGAAAGACCTTAAGAAAAAATTCAAGGAATTAACAGAGATGAGCGGAGTGTGGGAATCTACGCACGGACTGTCTAAAGAAATTGACGAAGAAAAGAAAAAAGCAGATGAATTCCACAAAAAAATACAAGATTTAGCAAAAGAGAGCCAGGAAAAACACGAAACAAGCATAGAAAACTCCAAAAAAATACAAGAACTGAAAGAACAAGAAGAGAAAGTCAAGAAAAACATAACAGAGAAAAAAGAAGAAATAAGCAAAATCAACGAAAAACTAAAAGAAAAACTACAGCAAATAGGAGAAGTGGATGCGACCTACAAAGAAGAGAAAAAAACCAAAAAAGCACTGCAAGAGAAAAGACGCAAAAAAACAATCTCAGAAAAACAAAAAGAAGTTGAAGAAAAACTAGCAAAAGGCGAGAAACTAACAACAGAAGACCTGCTTGTTATGCAGAATATTGATTAGAAATAAAAAAATCACTTCTTCTTTTCTTTTTCCTCATTCTTACTGGCAGACTCAAACTCGGCGTAACCACATTTTCCGCAGTAAGAACGGCCCTTATGTTTTCCCATGAAGAATCCTGTGCCGCACTTTGGACAGGATTTTCTCTTTCGCTCTAAAGAATCTCCTTTTTTCTCGAAAAAATCAGCTGTCTTGACTGGCTTTCTTTTTCTTCTCGGCTTTTTTTCTCCCATTATTCAGCACCTTCCTTTTTCTCTTCCTTATGAGCTTCTTTCTTCTCTTCAAGCTTAGCTTCTTCCTTTTTCTCAGGAGCAGCTTCTTCTTTCTTTTCTTCCTTAGGAGCTTCTTTTTTCTCTTCAGGCTTTGCTTCTTCCTTTTTTTCTTCAGGCTTAGCCTCTTCCTTAGGAGCTTCAGCAGCCTTTTTAGCATCTTCAGCAGCTTTCTTTTCTTTCTCTAACTGCTTCTTAGGCTTTGGCTCAACCCTGTCAAGCTCTTCCTTGGACTTGTAGACACAAGCTGTGAATTCTGCCTTGTGAGAACCCATTGTAGTATAAATCTTCTTCATCTTTACAACAGATGCATCTGTCTTTAACTGTGAAGCAATGCTCTGCGCTACCTGCTCATTAGAGGGCGTAGCGCCCTCAAAAGTAACAATGCCAGAGACTTCAATCCTTGACAATAAGGGATTTTCCTTTTTTTTCTTTATTTCTATCTTCATTTTAGGTCACTTTTATTGCATATTCTCCTTTAACTTTTGCACCAATCTTTTTTGCAATCTCAGACTTATTAGCGTCAATAATGTATAATCTTCCTTTCCAATTAGTCACAAACTGAGTGCCTTTGCAGACAGGACATTCATCACCTTCTACAAAAATCTTACAATTTTTACAAGCTTTTTTCTTCATTTTTTCTTACCTGCTGCTTTTTTTGCAGTAGCCTTTTTCTCTTCCTTAGCTGGCGTTTCCTTTCCTTCTTCCTCAATCCACTCCAGCTTACCAAGACCCTGCTGCCTCATAGTGAGGCCAATCTTTGGATTAGTAATATCCTTGAATGAAACTGCAATAACCCTTGCCCTGCAAAGGTCACCAACTTTCAAGACTTTCTTGCTGTCCCTTCCTGTCAATACCTTATCCTTGGCAAAACTAACAAAATCATCCATTGTCTGGCTGATGTGAATCATGCCGTCAATAGGCCCCATTGTCAGGAAAGCACCAAAATCTGCAATATCCTTAATCCTTCCAACCACAACTTCCTGAAGCTCTGGCTTGAAAGCAATAACCTCAAAGGTTGTCGCATAATACGAAGCACCATCACCAGGAATGATAACACCTTCCCCAATGTCCTTAACATTAACAATGTCAATGACAAAGCCAAACTCTGCATTTGTCAATCCATCATACTTCAGCTTGACTGACTTCAGCACTGCTTCCTTTACATCCAAATCAAAATACCTTGGAGGCACCCTGATATAATCCTTTAGCTCAATTTTGTAAAACATTTTGTTTAATCCTCGCCTACATCAACACAGGAAGGCAATTCTTAGAAACCCCCTGTATCTCACTATACTCGAAGAATAAAGAGGTGTTTTTAAAGGTTGTGGTTTCAGTCCAGCAGAACAAGATACTTCTTCTGCCTTATCACAATCCTAGGAATGCCTTTTGCCTTTAGTTTTCTCTTCAAATCAGCATCCATTGTTGCAACAATGCAGTTTTTTGCAGCATTCTTTAGAATCAACTCATCAACAATCTTGTCTTTCTTTGTCTTAATTAAAGGGATTTTCTTTGCTTTCAGGATTGCCTTGGCTAACTTAGCATTAGCCTTTGTTTTGCCTTTCTTTGTTTCAATAATATTATCCAGCTCATCAATTGTTTTATCGATTATGTATGTTTTGTAGCTGAAATCAAGAATACGCCTTAGTTCTTCAGCATAATCAATCTTAGCACTAGCACAATGAATCAAAAAATCAGTATCAAGTACCACTTTTCTCATAAACATACAAACAAATCAGAAGTATATAAATTTATTCAAAAGAGATTAAGCATTGCATGAAGATCCTCTGCAGAATAATAAGTAAAAGTAAAGCTTCCTGCAAGAGTTATGGACGCTCCTGACTCAATAGGTGTTTTCCTGCTATTAGGAACTTTTTGTCCATTAATCTCGCTGCCATTTGTAGAACTATCATCAACATACGTGAATTCTCCAGCACTATTATACACAAAATAACCATGAAACTTGGAAATCTTTCCATGCGCAACAGTGATAGGAAGATTAGCACCCCTCCCAACAGGCAAAATATTCATCTGAGACTTGCGCTTCAATTGCTCCAAAGGAATCTCAAAAACAACAGAACCCGGAGGATATGTTTCCTTCGCCCGCTCCTCCAGCGTACCACCAGAAATCGTCTCATACGCAGAAGGCAACTGAACAGCCTGCGTCTTCATAGGGTCGTCATCCTGCGGAAGAGGCCCATGCGTAACCAAAAAACCAACACCATTGTGTTTAGAGACAAAATGATCTGCATCAAAATGCCTCGCCTCCCTCCTATAAAACTCCAAGCTTATACTATCCAAAGACGGTATAGGATTACTCATTATACACCCACCAAAAACACAAAAAAGACAGAACTATATAAAACATTCTACATTTTATTATATATTTTCAAGGTCTTAACAGAATCATTAAAAGTATCAGGACTCTCATTAATAATCCTTATATCAAACTTGTATTTCTTCATCCACATCAGAACTTCCTTGATATCTTTTTCAGGAGTCAGTTTATGCCTTCTCTCACCTTTAGGCCCCCACTCAATACCAGACAAGTGAGCTGTCAAAGGCTTGAACTTAAACTTCTTCATTGTATCACAGACATGCTTCCAATCAATCTTGCCACGATAATGCGCCTTTAAGTGAGCAAAATCAACACAAACAGCGCATTTTGTATCTTTATGCAAGTCATATAATTCATCAATCGTGCCGAATGAAGAATCCTTGCCCATGACCTCAGGAGCAAGCATCACTTTCCACTTGTTTTTCTTGATGGCTTTCTGCATGTCAATTATCGCTTCCCTGATTCCCTGATATGCATCTTCTTTAGAAAGCTTACCATAATAACCTGCATGAAAGATGATATATTTAGCACCAAGATGATGCCCGCGCTCTGCACTAGTAAGAATCCTTTTCTTGCTTGCTGCTATTTTTGACTTGTCAGCAGAAACAAGATTGATATAATACGGGCAATGGACACTTAAATCAATCTCTAGCTTCTTAGCTGCTTCTCCTACTTCTTTAGCAACCTTGTTGCTCTTCATATAAACAGAATGAGTGAATTCAACCTCTGCACAGTGCATGCCTGCTTCTGCAATCTCTTTCAAGCCAGCAACAGCAGGAGAGCCAATACCTGCAGGACCAATACAAACCTTCATTTTGAATCAATAAACTTGCTCTTCAAAGCACAGACAATAGTTGACAAGATGATAGAATACAAGATGAAAGCAAGAGTGACATCAAGGACAATGCTGATGCCAGGAATATAATAAATTGTTCCAGGAGTGTTATATATTGCCAACAAGAATACAACAGCGGCAGTAGAGATGCCTTTAGGAGCATTCAATGTAAGGAATAAAATCTCTTTAGGCTTCAGTTTCTCTTTCCTGAAACTAAGAATAACTGCAATATATCTTATAATCATATAAGCGACAAACAAGATAATAGACCTGGTGAAAAACTCAGCAGTCAAAGGAAGCTTAATCGTAAGACCGAGCAAAATAAAGACAAAAATGAAAAAAGCCTTTGTCAAGACAGACTCAACAGACAACACATCAACCTTTTCCTTGACAGTAACATTACCAAAGAAGATACCAAGAGTTATGACAGCAAGAACACCATTGCCATGCAAATTCTCTGCCAAGACATAAGCAAGCAAAGAAGCAATGATGACAGCCAAAGGAGAATAAAGGGGAGAGTACTGCTTCTGCATTATCTTGAACAAAATCACACCAACAAAGATTCCAGCACCTATACCCACAACAAACTTAGTCAAGAAAGGAACAACCAATTCAACAACACCTGCAATCTGAGACTGGCCCTGGGTGAAATCAATGATGATGAAAGGAAGCAAGACATTAAGCGGAGTGTTAAAGACAGACTCTAACTTAAGAAAACCAAAAATCTTATTCTTAGTCTCCTGCAACAAAGAAAGAACAATATCCGGAGAAGTTCCCAAAGTAATAGTAGAGAACAACAAAGCAAGAACAATAGGGATACCTAATAACAATTTAGAAGCAATAGTGAATACAGTAACGCTCAGCAAAGTGAATATGCCGACGAACTTAAGAGCCTTGATAGACAAAGCATCTAATTCTTTCAATCTTAATTTTGAAGAACTGTCAAAAATAATCAAAGCCAAAGCCAGCAAGCTCACAGCAGTAAGGAAAACAGTGGGGAAGTGAAGCAAAGGCTCGCCCTTGTAAGTGAAAAAACCAAGAATGATACCCACAACAATCAAGACCAAAATCTCAGGAATCCTCAGCTTCTTTGAAAGAATAGAAAAGACTACACCAATAAGAAGAACAACTGAGATTGCTGTAAGTATACCTAATGCATCCATAATAACCCCTTTTTAAATGATTTATCCAGTACTAGTATATTTAAATTTTGCTTTTTTCTAATACAAAACAAAAGTTCACATATAAAAAGATTTTTATAGCATACCTAAATAAAACAAGACATGAAGCTTTTAAAAGAAGTGCTGGAAGAAATAAAGCCAGAGAAAGAGCAAGTGCATGAGATAGAGACATTTCTCAAAAAACTGAATTCCCAGATTAAAAAGAGCAAAATAAAGGCAAAAGCAGTAGCAGGAGGAAGCTATGCAAAAAACACCTGGCTAAAAGGCGATTATGACGTAGACATATTTGTAAAGTTTGACATGAAATACAAAGACAAAGATCTAAGCAAACTTTTGGCCAAAATATTAAAGACATTCAAGCCAGAGACAATACACGGAAGCAGGGATTATTACTGGGTAAGAAACCTCATAAAATTCGAGATAGTGCCTGTGCTAGACATCAAGAAAGCAGAACAAGCACAGAATGTAACAGACTTCTCACCATGGCACGTCAAATGGGTAAACACAAAAGGCAAGAAATACAAAGCAGACATCAGATTAGCAAAAAGATTCATGAAAGTGCAGGGTGTGTATGGAGCAGAAAGCTACATACACGGATTCTCAGGACATGTAGTAGACATACTAGTGATATATTACAAAGGATTCTTGCCAATGCTAAGAGCTGTCAAGAAATGGAAACCAAAAGTAATCATAGACCCCACAGGAAAAATAGGGAAAAAAGCAACAATGGTCCTCAACAAAAGCAAGATAGAAGGGCCGCTAATAGTAATCGATCCAGTGCAGCCAGACAGAAACGCAGCAGCAGCTGTGAACAAGAAAAACTTTGAATGCTTGCTACAAAGCGCAAAAGATTTTTTGAAAAAACCAACAAAAAAATTCTTTGAATACAAAAAATTCGATGATGCCTACTTCAAGAAAAAAGGAAAATTATTGATGATATCAGTAGATGTACCAAAAGGAAAAGAAGACCCTGTCGGAGCAAAACTATTGAAAGCATATCACTACATAAGAAGACAATTGAAAGACTTTGAGCCAATAGAAGGAGGATGGAGCTGGGACAAGCAAAAAAAAGCAATATTCGGCTATGTACTGAAAAAAGATAAATTACCTGCAGAATATGAAAGACCAGGACCTCCGATAGAGATGAAAGAAGAAGTTCAGAAATTCAAGAAAAAACACAAGAAAACAAAAACAAAAAAAGGAAGAATAGTGGCAATGGTGAAACATAAAAATAGAAATTTGAAAGATTTTCTTGAAAAAGAAATATTCAAAGACAAATACCTGAAAGACAAGGTGAAAAAGTGCAAAGTGAAATCCTTATCCTGATAGGACTAACATTAATGCCTTTCTTGGAATTAAGAGCAAGCATACCATATGGTGTGCTGAGTACAGACATGAACTGGATTCTTGTTTTCTTTATCTGCGTGCTGGCAAACATAATCTTAGCGCCAATTGTTTACTTTTTATTAGACAAAACAGTGCATCTGTTCTTCTTCATCAAACCATTCAAAAAAGTCTATGATTATTACATAATAAAGACACAGAAAAAAATCCACAAATACGTAGAAAAATACGGCGAGCTAGGAGTAGCACTATTTATCGCAGTGCCATTGCCCGGCTCTGGAGTATATTCAGGAGCACTGGCAGCATATATAATAGGAATGAGCTACAAAGATTTTATCAAAGCAGCAGTGATAGGCGTATTGATAGCAGGAGTTATTGTGACTGCAATAAGCTTAACTGGAAACCAAGCACTACAGTTCTTTATAAAGGCATGAAAATTGGATATTGCAGAACAATAATCTTTATAAGATTACAGCAATAATACTAGCAAAATGACTTTGGCAGGTACTGAAGCAAGAAAAGCACACCTTGAAAGACAACGAAAAAGAACTTATTTCTTGAATAGAATAGAACAAAATTTCAGAGAAACAAAAAGTCCCAGAACCAAAACAGAAAGCATGCTGCAAATAAAAGATGAGACAGCAGGGGGAAGATTCTCAGCAGAAAACCCGCTATGCAAAGATCCTGTATATGACAAACTAATCAATCTAGCAAAGAGATATGAAAGCTCTGTCAGAGCAGTAGATGCAAGAACAAAATATCCTGAATCCCTGCCAGACGAAGAAGCAAAAGAATACATGCATAATTATCACATGCTAAATGCATTCATGAACCAATTATTCAAGATAGAAAAAAGAACAATGAAAGTGCATGAATATGCTTTCTTTGAAAGCACTTCAATCGATGAAATAATCACTACAGCAAGCAAATCAAAATCAGCATGGAACATAATCCCAGATCCTTCAAGAAACTAAATCTCTGCACAAAATGTTCTGATTATTGTTGGATCATATAAGAAGTATAGACTAAACTTTATAAATTCTCAGGAATCAGCATATTGTATGATTGAAGAGCTAATTAAAGAATTAAATGAAGATAATAAACTTAGAAAGATAGTTAAAGTGCTTAAATCAGGAGTGTTCATAAATCGCCAAAAAATAAAAGACATAGCCTGGCGGATAGCGCATGTCCAAGAAAAAAAGGGCAAGCCAGTCATAAAACAAAAAATCAAATACAATCTAGTAAAGGAATTAGAGCAAAAACACGGCCCATATTATTATGAATACACTGATGAAAATATTGACTCAAAACACCCGAGTATAAATATTGGATATATCCTATCAAGACATTATTTTGATGATTATGAAAAAACATTTCCTGAAAGCAGATTCAAAAGATTAAAAGGAAGAATGTTCGACTGCTCAAACTATATACATCCAAGAGATCCATTAATAGTAGGTAAAATCACACTTAAACTTACTGACAAATTGATTGCAACATTCCATATGAATGACAGGGAAATTGATATTACGTATCATGGATTTATTGCATTTTCAAGAAGAGCGTGCAATACGCTTATGAAAAACGGAACTTTCAAGAAAGCACAAAGGGACAGGCTGATGTTATTATACCATCAACTGAAAGAATCATCAGAGGTAATAAGAAAAAACAGTGTCCTTCAGATAATTGAGCATGGTGAAAAAGCAGAATACCGCACTTGCAAAGGATTTATATATGTGATTGAGAACAGCGAATTGTTCAAGACCTGCTATCAAAAAGACGACTTGAACATTGCAGGATATAAAATAAAATAATTCTTTCGAATAATTTAAATACTTTAGATGAAAAAACAAGATAGATGGTATTCAGCAAAATAATAGAGCATCTAAACGGGAAACTGAATGATCACGGGACATGCATATTATTAGATTCTACGACTGCTGTAAAGCTTGATAAAAATCAATTCTACAGCATAGCAGACAAGAAAAGCAAGAAAGTCGGGTTCATAGACGGCGGAAATGCAGAAATAATAGGAGGAGCTAATTTTTCTTTGCAATTGATAAGAATATATTATGTAATCTTTGAGAACAATCAAAGAGTAAAGCAAAACAAGACAGAATTTTATTTATTAGTGACTGCCAAGAACAAGGATGGCAAGATAATCTATGACACAGAAGCATTCAACACACATCTACGAATAGACAAGGAATTTGACGCATTTGAAGGAAAGCTAAGCGAGAACGGGCACAAAGCAGAGCCAGGAAAGATAGCAGAATCAGCAAGAAAGATATCAGAGCTAAAGATAGCAACAGAGATGCTCAATGAGCTAGAATCCGGCGATATTATCATAAGAGATGGAGACCTTATTGAGGGGACTGAGCAAGAA
>JAHWHY010000022.1 GCA_019323015.1 Candidatus Woesearchaeota archaeon | reverse complement strand
TTTGAGTTAGTTTCTTTAACTTGTTCACATTATTCTTTCCTGAAGTATAAGCAATAAAATCCCCGTCCCATTTAAGTATCCATTTTCTGGTTGATAAAGATACTGCTCGCACTAATTGTGTTTGTCCCTGATTCTTTTTCACACGGACATATTTGATGTTTAACCCTTTTTGCTGTAATTTTTTTATTGTGTCTTTTATACTCGCTTTTGAACTATCCATAAGTATAATTTCATCAGCGATATCTTTTATAGAAAGCAAACAAGGTTCTATCCAGGGTTCATCTCTTGTGCAAACAACCGCACTAATTCCGTCCTTTCTTTTTGTTTTATCTGCGGAAGGTATTAAGAAATTAGTTAATGGAATTAAAGATAACGGTTTGCTTAATAATACCTCCAATGAAAGCAAAAATCCCATGTTATTCACGTGTTTTTTAAATATTTTTAAACATATTTATATGAACTGTTTCTGTACTTATCCGATTCCCAATCCAGATTTAATGTTTTTAAGTTTTCTAGGATATCTTTCATTCCATTTTCCATAGACCACTCTGCTTTCCATCCAATAACATTCTTAATTTTCTGGCAGTTAATGCGATAATCCCGCCTGTCTGTTTTCTTTGATGTAATGAATTCTATTTCTGTGTTTGGAAGAAGTGCTTTAGCGGTTTCTGCAATTTCTTTTACAGTTTTATTGTTTGTTTCTTCGCCTACGTGAAAGATTTCACTAGACCTCATTAATCGTGGAGCTTCTAATATATCTACAAATGCTTTAGCAATGTCTTTTACGTGGATAAGCGACCTATATTGCTGTCCGTCTCCATGAATTGTTAGTTTTCCGTTTTTCCAAGCATTATATGCAAAAGCGTTTGTTACCAAGTCCAGCCGCGGTCTATTGGACCACCCAAAAACAGTAGATAACCTTAAAATAGTGGGATGGAAGTGGGGTATTTCTTTTGCCTTGTCCAAAATTATTTTTTCTGCAAGTAATTTTGCATGAGCATATGCTGAAAGCGGTCTTGTGGGTGTTGTTTCTGTAACTTCTTCATACATACCTTGCACATTACCATATACAGAACAGGATGATGCAAAAATAAAGTCTCTTACCAATTCCATTTCAGGGTCAGTGCAGCAGTTAACAAGAGTTCTTGTACTCTCAACATTAATAGAGAAATGCGCTTTTTGATTTCGCAGACATGCCGCTTCTCCAACAATCCCTGCCAAATGAATTATTGAATCAACATTTTCCAAGGCATATATTACATCTTTTGAATTTCTGCAATCTCCCTCGATGATTTCGATCTTATCTAAAACTGGTTGCAACGATTCTTTTCCCCAATAAAAACTATCAAAAACAACGGGTTTGTGGCCGCGTTTCAATAATTCTTCAATTACACAACAACCGATATATCCTGCTCCTCCTGTAACCAAAACTCTTCTCATTTTCCCACCTCATGAAGAATCTTAATTATGTAATCTAATTCTTCTTTTGTTAATTTTGGATGATTTGGCAATCCTAATAATTTACCGGAAAAAGCTTCTGCATTTTTTAAAGATATCTGTTTATAATCAATATTTTGATTATTTTTTAGCGCGTTTTGCTTGTATAGTGGCTCTATATATCTATGCCTAGTTTCTACGCCTTTTTCAAACAACAACTGTCTCAGCTGTAGTGTTGTCATCCCTAGTTTGCTTTCATCGATTTGTAAGGGGCACCAGAAATAAGAATGTGTAACATTTTGTGGTTCTTTTTCTAGAACAAGCCAATCAATATCTTTGATGTTATTAAGCAAATATTTTGAATTTTCAATGCGTTTCTTGTTCATTTCAGGCAGTTTTTTCAGCTGTGTCAAACCAATAGCAGCATTTATTTCGCTCATCCTGTAATTATATCCAATGTATTCATGATCGTTTCTGTTTGTCATCCCATGGCTTCTAAGTATCTTTGCCATATTTGCAATCTCTTCATTATCTGTAGTGATAATTCCGCCTTCTCCTGTGGTCATATTCTTTGTTGCAAAGAAAGAAAATGCTCCGCAATCTCCAAACTGGCCAACTTTTTTGCCATCAATCTCTGTGCCAATTCCCTGCGCACAGTCTTCTATTACTTTAAGATTGTGCTCTTTTGCAATTTTGAGAATCTCCTCCATATTGGCTGCATAACCGTATAAATGAACAGGAATTATAGCTTTTGTTCTTTCAGTAATTCTTTTTTTTAAGTCTGCAGGATCCATGCAATAGTTATTATCAATGTCGCAAAAAACAGGAGTGCCTCCTTGATGAACAACAGCGCTTGCTGTTGCAAAGAAAGTCATTGCTGGAACAATCACTTCATCGCCTGACTTTATGCCCAAGGTTGCCAAGCCAAGATGCAAAGCAGCAGTGCCACTATTTACTGCAACTGCATATTTAACGCCAATATAATCCGCAAACTTTTCTTCAAATTCCTTTACTTTGGGACCAGAAGTGTAATGTCCAGAAAGAAGCACTTCTCTAACTGCCTGAACCTCTTCTTCATCTACTATTGGTATTGCTACTTTTATTTTCATTTTATTTTGTCTAATTTTTTAAAATTGTGTATTTAACAAAATAAAAAGGGTAT
>JAHWHY010000013.1 GCA_019323015.1 Candidatus Woesearchaeota archaeon | reverse complement strand
ATAAGCATGACAGCAGTCACAGCATTCATCGTAGCATGGGTCACTGTAGGAATAGTGCAGCTGCCTGCAGAAGCAATGCTGCTAGGCAAAAAATTTGCAATAACAAGAAACATCTGCGCGTTTGTGTTCTCTATCATTGTAGCATTAATAACAACCGCGATCATAGGTGCAATATGAAAAGCAAAAAAATAAATAAGACTGGATGGTATTTTCTGCTTGTTGTAATTGCACTTTATGTTATCATAGGATTGCTGAAGCCAGAAGCTATACTGCCGAGCCTAAAATTTTTCTGGCAAATAATCAAACAAATATTTTGGGTGTTTATTATTGTCTTTGCACTTTTTGTGATAATCAATTACTTCATAAAACCAAAACAAATAGTAAAATATCTAGGGAAAAAAGCAGGCATAAAAGGATGGCTGATGGCAATAATAGGCGGAATAATCTCAATAGGCCCGCCATACATGTGGTATCCTTTATTGAAAGAGATGAGAAAACACGGCACAAGAAACGGCCTGCTGGTAGCTTTTCTCTATAACTGGGCAATAAAGCCAGCATTACTGCCATTATTGATATTTTATTTTGGCTGGATATTTACAATTGTGCTGACACTAGTAATGATGGTAATGTCAATAATCCAAGGACTTGTTGTAGAAAAACTCCTGGAAATAGAAAAATGACAAGATTTAAAATAATAAAAGAAAATAGGAAAAACAAATGCCAAGACCAAGACTGCATAGAAGGATAAGATTCTGGCCAGGAGTAACATACTTCAAGCCAGCAGGGATAAGATTAGCAGAACTGCACGAAGTAGTCTTGACAATGGGAGAATTTGAAGCAATAAGATTATGTGATCTCGAAGATATCAGCCAAAAAGACGCAGCAAAAAAAATAAATGTGTCACAACCAACACTACAAAGAACACTTGCATCTGCAAGAAAAAAGATAGCAGATGCATTAGCAAATGGAAAATCCATAAGAATAGAAGGAGGCGAATACAAAATGGTAGCACCAAGAGGCCCTGGAAGAGGGCTGAGAAGAGGAATGAGCCCAGGAATGGGCAGAGGACGAATGGGAGGCGTTGCAGCAGGACCAGGAGGAGAATGTGTGTGCCCAAAATGCGGAGCAACAGCACCTCACCAAAGAGGAGTTCCTTGCACAGAAAGAAAATGCCCAAAATGCGGGGCAATGATGACAAGAGGTTAAAAAAAATGAAGATAGCAATAAGCTCAAGCGGAGAGGATCTTGACAGTCAAATTGACCCAAGATTCGGAAGATGCCCTTTTTTTATGATTGTTGAAATAGAAGACAAAAAAATAAAAGACAGCAAGCCTATAAAGAACGAAGCAATGATGCAAGGAGGGGGCGCAGGCATAACAGCAGCACAAGTGGTAGGCAATGCAGGAGCAGAAGCAGTCATAGCAGTAAACTACGGGCCAAGAGCATTTGGTGTTCTTTCTGAACTAGATATTGAAATGTATCAAGGAGTGCAGGGCACAGTCAAAGAAAATGTGCAGCAATTAATTGACGGAAAACTAGAGAAGCTGGAAGCAGCAACAGGACCAATGGGAATGGGGCCAAAACCAGGCATGGGCAGAGGCCAAGGACAAGGAAGAGGAATGGGCCCAGGAATGGGAAAAGGCAGAGGAAATATGTAATGAAAGACAAAAAAGAACTTAAAGAAGGGCAAAATGCAGCACTATTGTCAATGCTAGTATCGTTTATACTGGCAGTATTAAAAGCAACAGTGGGTTTTTATTCAGGCGCAGTCGTGCTTGTAACAGACGCACTTGATTCTGCAGCAGATGTCATCACAAGCTTTGCAGCATATTTCGGGCTAAAGCTATCCAGCAAGAAACCCACTGAAAAATTCCCATACGGCTTCTACAAGGCAGAGAACCTTGCTTCATTAGTGATATCCGGATTCATCATATACGCTGCAGTAAGACTGCTTATCGAAGGATACCAGCGGCTGTTCATACTGCCCCAGCTGTCATACCCCATAATAACCCTTGCAACTGCAATTGTCTCAGGCATTGTAGCCATGATAATATCAACATATCTGAAGAACACAGGAAAGAAGATAAATTCAGAGAGCCTGATAGCAAACAGCAAAGACCGGCTAAAAGATGTGTTTGTCGCAATAATAATCTTTGCGGCATTACTTTGCACATATTACAAGATACCATATGTAGAAGGAATAATAACAATAATAATATCCCTATTGATACTTAAGATAGGGTTGGAGACAGTGAAAGACGCAGTGTTTGCACTGATGGATGTAAGCCCCAGCAAAGAAATAGAGAAAAAGACAGGAAGGATACTTGATTCAATACCAGGAGTAGAAAGCTATGCAGGACTAAAGCTAAGAAAAGCAGGCCCTTATATATTCGGAGAGGTCAAGATAAAGATAAGAAAATTCGTAAAAGTAGAGAAAGCACATGAAATTGCAGACCAGATTGAGAACAAGATAAAGAAAAAAGTAAGCCAGATAGAGGCATTCACAATCCATGTCGAGCCGTTCAAGGCAGAGAAACAAAAGATAGCAATACCTGTAAAAGAAAATAACGGACTGAAATCCAAAGTCATGCCGCAGCTCGCAAGAGCAAACTATTTTCTTTTCATGACAGTCAACAAAAAAAAGATACTGAAGCACAACATAAAGAAAAACCCTTACAAAGGCAAAAAAGTCAGGGCAGGAGTTGCAGTCACAAACTTTCTTCTCAAAGAAAAAATAGATGTTCTTGTGACAAAAGAAGTCGGCAAGATAATGTTCCACACACTAAGAGATAACTTAGTAGATGTTTTCAAGACAGAGGGAAAGACTGCAAAAGAAACAGGAGAAAGATTCATAGCAGGCAAGCTCAAAAGACTGACAAAACCAACAAAGGTGAAAATATGAGGATAGCAGTAACAGGAGGAAAAGGAGGCACTGGAAAAAGCGCAATAGCAACAGCAATCACAGCTTACCTTGCTGAAAACAACAAAGTCATGCTGATAGACCTTGATGCAGACTGCCCAAACGACCATCTGATACTAGACATAGACCGAAAGAAAGAAAAAGACGTTGAAAGCATGATTCCAGACATAGACTTCAGCAAATGCATCAAGTGCGGAAAATGCAGTGAAGTGTGCCAGTTCAAGGCAATAGTGCATGTCAAAGGAAAAAAACCAATCCTGATACCAGAGCAGTGCAGCGGCTGCGGAGCATGCAAGATAGCATGCCCAGTCAAGTGCATAGGAGAAACCAAGAAAAAAATAGGCACGATTTACTCTGGAAAAAAAGGCAACATAACATTCATCTCAAGTGATCTCAAGCCAGGAGAGCCTGTGTCTGAATTTGTTGTAGACGCAGCAAAAGACTTTGCAAAGCCCCTGGAAAAAGAACAAGACATCACGATAATAGACACTGCAGCAGGAACTCATTGCGATGTGATATCAGCATGCACAGGATGCGACCTTGCACTTGCAGTCACAGAACCAACTCCTTTGGGAGCGCATGACCTGAAACTAATACTAGACCTTCTAAAGATACTGAAAGTGCCTGTAAAAATAGTGCTAAACAAATCAACAGTAGGAGACAAAAAACTAATACAAGACATTGCAAAAGAATACGACATAGAAATAGCTGCAGAAGTGCCATATGAAAAATCAATAGTGAAAGCATACTCAAAAGGAGAGCCGATCAAGCACAAAAGCATAGAAAAACTTGCAGGTGAACTGGAAAAATGAAAAGAATAACAGTATTTTCAGGAAAAGGCGGAACAGGAAAAAGCACAATAAGCTCTTCACTGGCAGTGATGCTCTCAAAGAAATATAAAATAATAACAGTAGACTGTGATGTTGATGCTCCAGACATGGGGCTGTGTTTTGGGGTGACAGACAAGCATTATAAATGGGAACCAGTACAGACCGGCCAAAAAGCAGAACTTGACGAAAGCAAATGCACGCACTGCCAAAAATGCAAGAACATCTGCAGGTTCGGAGCAATACAATGGGATGAAAAAAAGAACCAGCCAATATTCAACAGGATGATATGCGAAGGATGCTGGGCCTGCAAACTAATCTGCCCTGAACAGGCAATACACATGGTAGACGTGGAAAACGGAAGAATTGGAAATGCACAAACAAAATATAATTTCCCGATAGTCACAGGCCAGTTAAAGATGGGAGAGACAGGCTCTGGAAAAATTGTTCTCTTTATCAAGACAAGAGCAGAAAAAATAGCACACAAAGAGGAAATAGACATAATGCTTGTAGACTCTGCAGCTGGAATCGGATGTCCAGTGATCGCTTCTATCAATGGCTCTGACTTTGTGCTCGCAGTCACAGAACCAACACCAAGCGCGCTAAGCGACCTGAAAAAAGGACTGCAGGTAGTGGAGCACTTCCAGATACCATACGGCCTGATAATAAACAAGCACGACATAAACCCTGATTTCACTAAAGAGATAGAGAAGTTTGCAAAAGAAAACAACATACCAATCATAGGAAAAGTACCGTATGATAAGGAATTCGTGACTGCGCTGGTAAACCTGACACCTGCAGTTGAGTGGAACAAGAAATTCAAGCCAATATTTGAAGAAATGCTTGAAAATCTTGAAAAGATGATAAAATGACTCAAATAGATGCATCTGAATACGGCTGGATAAAGATAGATGGCAAGAAATACAATCATGATGTGTATATTTTACCGTCTGGAGAAGTGAAGCAGAGAGAATACGGCCACACGTTTACAAAAGAACAGATAGAATACCTGCTGAAAGAAAAGCCAGAAGCAGTTGTAGTTGGGCAAGGAACATCTGGAATGGCAAAGCTAAGCGAAGATGCAAAAAAACTGCTGGAACAACAAAAAATAAAAGTTTACGCTGACTGGACACCAAAGATACACGATACATTCAACACGCTTGCAAAGGAAAAGAAAACAGCAGCAATAATACATGTAACTTGCTGAGGGATATAAATGGGAATATTATCATTTTTATTAAAATCAAGAAAACTAAAATGCGACTGGTGCGGACAAGAGATGGAAGCACCAAGTTACACTAAACAAGCAGGAAGCAAAACATACAATTTCTGCTCAGAATCCTGCAAAAAAAACTTCAGAAAATCAGGCAAAGGAAAAGCATGCAGGACAGGCTGTCCAACCTGCCCATTGAGCAGATAAGCAATACTTTTACAAGCCTATTATTTCAGGATTAATCAATAAAATCAAGCCCAGCAATAACATAATCGCACCGCCAATAAACTTTATTATCTGCATCTGGCGCTTGCTAATCTGCTTTGCCTTCAGAGTGCAGCCAAATATGGCTATTATGACGCTTAAAGGCAAGATATAAACCAGATTATAGAAAAGCAGATACGCGTAATAACTAAAACTGCTCTCCAAAACCTTGCCAGTCAAGACGCCTGTATAAATCAATGGAAATCCTGCAGTGCAAGGCAGCTCAACAAGAGATGCAAAAGCAGCTAACACAACAGAAGCACCAATCAGCATAGGGATGCTGCCCTTGACAAAAACCTCTTTTACACGCTCAATTCTCTTAACCAAAGGAGCCTTGTGCTTATCCTGAATCATAAGGGTAACACCTTTCCTGAAAAAGAAAAGCTCTTTACAATTCACAACACCTGCCAAGATAGCAATAGTTGCAATGGAATATCTTAAAGGGTCAATAAATCCCACATACTTGAAAATATTCAGCCAGGCAGCCATAAACAGGAAATAAATAACATACACAACTGCAATGAATGTATAGCCTGTGATGTAAATCTTTTTTCTTGAATGCGATGCTGAAACAAGCAAGCCAATCAACAATGTAAGCACAAACAAGTTACAGGGATTGAAGCCATCAACCAAAGCAATAATAAAAGTAAAAACAGGAAGAGGAAGGCTGACACCCAAATTCTCTAAAAAATCAGAAGACATATGCTTGGCCAATATAAAAAAACCAACAAGCAAAAGAACTGTTACAATAATCCACAGAACTGTTTTTTTTCTTTCGTCCATGTTTATCTCGCCTCTATGAAATCATCAATAATTTGCAGGTATTCTTCTTTTGACTTAGAGCCTATGTATACTGAACAGCCTGCCAATAAAGTGGGGGTGTACCTGATATCTACGCCATAGCTTTCCATAACCGCCCTATCTTCTTTCTTGGAAACATCCAAAAATTCAAAAACAAGGCCTTTTTCCTGCGCAATCTCTTTCAAGATAGGCTCTGCAATCTTGCAGTGCCCGCAGTATTCAGACTCAAGCATTATGACCTTGTCACCCAAACCTCTTTCTTTGCAAGATTCAGTAGGTATACTGGTCTCTGAATCAAGGGTAATTGTCTTTACTGAAGGTGTGCTGCTTTCCTGGCCACAGCCAGCAAGCAAAATCAGCAAAAGCATGCTGAACATAATCCATATTCTTGTTTTCATTCTGTTATCACCGCAAATTATTTAAATTACTGGTATTTCAAAATATGTAACCATATATAAAGGTTTGTTACAAAAAATGAAACTAGGCATTTTTGAGAAAAACAAGAGCATTTTCCTAGTTTTAGGCATAATAACAGGCTTTGTCTTCATAGTGGCATTCAGCGCGCTGTATGTGTCTGATGCAATACAAAAAAACAATGCCTGCGGGTGCGTAATCCCAATACCATACATGATATTGATACTGTCATCCCTGGGAATATTTGTAGGAAGCGCAGCATATTATTTTACAGTATCAAAATACGTAAAAGAAGGCAAGACAAGAAATGATAATATAAATTACACGCTGAATTTTCTTGAGCCAAAAGAAAGAAAAATTGTCAATGAACTGATAAAAAGCAAATCCGGCCTTAAACAATCAGAACTGGAAAAACTCACAGGATTTCACAAGGTAAAAGTCCACAGGATACTCAACAAGCTGGAAGCAAGCGAAATCATAACAAAAGAAACAAACGGCAAGATAAACAAGATAAAACTAAACCCACATCTAAAAGAGGTTTTTGAGTAAAATAACAATAAATTTAAATATTAGGGGCCACAAAACAAAACCAATGAAAAAAATAGGTGTAATAGCAGTGCTTTTTATTCTGTTATCTCTGGCAGCATGCCAGGCACAGCCAGAAACAGAGCCTGAAACAAAAGTAGTGATATATGAGTTCTACGGCAAAGGATGCCCTCACTGCACAAAACTGAACAAGTGGATTGAACAAATAAAACCAAAATATCCGCAGCTTGAAGTGGTGCAGCACGAAGTATACAGAAACGAAACAAGCAGGAAGCTATTCCAGAAAATGGCAAAAGCATACGGCAAGAAAGCAGGCGGAGTGCCTTCCATATTCATAGGTGAACAGAACATTGTAGGTTTTAGCCCAGAAATGGGCGAAGAGATTGAGGCAGAAATACTAAAGTGCATAGAGGCATTATGCACATCACCGCTGGAAAAGCTGAAACAAGCAGGATGAACACACAAATAAGAAAAGGACTTGGATTTGGGCTTACATCTGGGGTTATAACAACATTGGGCCTGATAGTAGGGCTTGATGTAAGCACTGGCTCAAGACTGGCAGTAATTGCAGGAATACTATTGATAGCAATAGCAGACTCCTTGTCAGATGCAATGGGAATACACATATCAGAAGAAGCAACTTACAGAAGAACAACAAAACAGATATGGGAAGCCACAATATCCACTTTTTTATTTAAATTCTTCTTTGCAATAATATTTGTCGTGCCTTTTCTTTTGTTTGATCTCTTGACATCTGTGTACATATCTATCGGCTGGGGACTGTTCTTGATAATAATATACAGCTATGATCTTGCGCAAAAAACAAAAACAGCAGCGCACAAGGTAATAGCAGAGCATGTATTCTTGACAATATTTGTCATAATAGCATCTTATCTGGTTGGAAAACTGGCAGCTATGTTAATTTAAGCTTCTTCTTTTTTATTAAATACCGGATTATAAGAAAAAGTATCAGCGTTGCCAATAGCCATTCCAAATACTCTACTGGCACGCCTAATAATTCCATCTTAATATGCAGGCGGCGCTCCTGCCCTAGGAGCCTGGTATGCAGGTGTGGCTGCTGCGCCTCCTGGAGCAGCAAACTTATCTATACCAGTCACAAGCAAGGCAACTCCCAGCAAAAGTATTGCAAAAAAAGTCATGTCCAGAAAGCCCAGCAAAATAGCCAAAACACCGCAGCCAAGCTGAACTCCACCGATAATCTTGGGATTCATCAATTTCACCTCCGTTTAATGCACTTTAGAAGGCATATTATAAAAATTTTTCCTCTCAAAACAAAAATTTAAATACAAGCAGGATTTTCTTGGTTACATGAGTGAAGAAAAAGAACCAAAAAAGCAGGAATCTATTATAGATGCATTTGAGTTATCAGACCTTTTGCCTAGTGGAGTAGCATTTGAAATAAGAAGAATAGAACTAAAAAACAAAGGCGTATTGTCTGAAGGCGATGTATCATCAATATATGCACAGATGCAGCAGGTATTACACGCAGAAAACAAAAAGACGCCTGAAGCATTAACATATCACGCTGTTCGCAAGCATTACGGGCTTTAAAAGTGTTCTTTAAAATATATATTGCGCCATATTCTTATAACACTACAAATGTATATAAAGGACTAAACATAAATCTTTTTTTTAATGACAAAAAAAGACATAATTTCTATAAGCGAACTGTCTGTTGAAGACATAAATGAAATTCTTCAGAAAGCAAAAGAGCTTGAGGCGCTTGAAAGAGAAAAACAGCTTGAGCTGTTAAAAGGAAAAGTTATTGCATGTTTGTTTTATGAGCCAAGCACAAGAACAAGAGACAGCTTCAAGACAGCAATAGCAAGAATGGGGGCAAGTGCAATAGGATTTGACAGCGCAGAATCAACATCAGGAAAAAAAGGAGAATCACTGCATGACACAATAAAAATGTATGACGGATACGCAGACATGATAGTTATGCGGCACAACAAAGACGGAAGCGCAAAACTAGCATCAGGAGTTGCAAAAATACCTGTGATTAATGCTGGAGACGGCAAAAACCAGCACCCAACACAGACACTGCTTGACTTGTATACAATCAAAAAAATACACGGCAGCTTATTCAACCTCAATGTTGCATTAGTAGGCGACCTTAAATACGGCAGGACAGTACATTCCCTTGCACAGGCACTCAACAAATTCAACTGCAGACTGTTCCTGGTATCTCCAAAATCACTCAAGATGCCAAAGCACGTAACAGAAGAACTGAAAAATTACTCTGAACACGAGCAAATATCAGACGTGCTTGAGAGAGCAGACATACTATACATGACAAGAATACAAAGAGAAAGATTTGCAGATGAAAACGAATACCAAAAAGTAAAGAACGTATACCTGCTCAATTCAAGGATGCTGAAAAATGCAAGGCCAAACATGAAAGTAATGCACCCGCTTCCAAGAGTGAATGAAATACACAAATCAGTTGATGACACCCCATATGCACACTATTTTGAGCAGGCAAAAAACGGAGTGATTGTGAGAATGGCATTACTAGGCATGCTACTAGGTGCAAAATGGTAGAAAACAAAGAAATGATTGTAAATAAAATAGAGAACGGCATAGTGATAGACCACATTCCAAGAATGGCAAGCGCAAAAATAATACAGATACTAAAACTATACGACAGGTTTGAGTTTTACACGGGAATAAACTGCAACTCAAGCAAAATCGGCAGAAAAGACTTCATAAAAATAGTCAACGGCGATGTAGACAATGAAGAACTCAACAAAATAGCGCTAGTGGCACCAGGAGCAACAGTAATGCGAATAAAAAACTTTGAGATAATCGAGAAAATACCAATAACAATATCAGAAGAGATAAGAAACCTTGTAAAATGCCCAAACACAGGATGCATAACAAACCAAGAGCCCTACAAAAAAACACACTTCATAAAAATAAGCGACAAGCCCCTGAAAATAAAATGCAGGTTCTGCGAAAGAACATTCAAAGAAGGGGAGTTTGAATTCTTATAACTCTTTCTGAAGCTTTTCAATCAATTCAGCGCCTTTTTTCCTTGCATACTCTTTTGAATCAACAACAGATTTCCTGTTTTTCTCAGGCGTGTCAAAAACATCAATGCAGAGATTATTAACCTGGTTTCTCAACAAGTCAAAATCCCCGATTTTGCCAAGAATATCCTTAAATTCAGATTCTGCTTCATCCTTAAACATCTGTGCATAAAGAAAATTCTCCTTAGCCTCAAGCCTCTTGAGCTTTACAGACATATCATCCTCTCCCAAGGACTCTGCCATCCCAAGAGCCTCTGCCTCTAAATCAGCGCCCTTAAGCGCGGCATTAAATGCACTGCCCAGGATTTTCAAGAGTTCTGCTTCTTTCTCAGCCATGGTATCACAACATAAGCCATGATTGCAGTTCCGATAACAATAACCCAGAACAGTTTCCAGGATATGTATCCTGCTGCAACAAAAATAAGGCCCAGTATAAGGACAACTGCGCAGATTACTGCCAAAACCTTAATTGAAGTTGATTTGAGATTCATAAAACCTGAGTTGATGAAAGAGTATATAAATTTTTTCAGAAAAAGCGCAAAAATTTCTTGAAATTTAAAAATTCGCGGTAACTTTTCTGCTTAAAGCAAGACTATTTCCAGTTTTGTTGTAATACTTGCAAGTATTTATCAGAAATTGTTTTTAATTCAAACTTCTCGGCAAAAAATAAAAACGGCCCCTAACGGCCGGAACGAGATTTAGACCCTACATATAACACAAGGAATTGTAATATATAAAGTTTACTAAAAACATGCCGCGGTCCCCTAATGGTATGGGGCGAGGTTTAGACCCTCGGCCTGAAAAGGTATCCGGGTTCGACACCTACGACGGGCGAAAATCCCGGCCGCGGCGCCTTATTTCACTGCATTCAAAGCCTTAATGGCAACCTCTAACTGTTTTAAAGAAGGCTCTTTTGTAGTGAGTTTCTGCGTCCAGATACCTGGAGCAATGATTATTCTTGTCAAAATATTATTCTTGAATCTATACGCAATCTTAACAGCCTCATAACCAACCCCTGCAATCAAAGGGATGAGCAGGATTCTGATTGGAATATTAACATACCATCTCGGGTCCTTGATTAAGGAGAATAATAAAATGCTTACAACGATAACAATAACTAATAAACTTGTTCCGCACCGTATGTGCTCTTTAGGGTATTTTTTTGCATTCTTAGGAGTTAAAGGAACTCCTGCCTCATAGCAATTGACTGATTTATGCTCTGCACCATGATACCTGAAAATCTCCTTCATATCAGCCATACGGCCGATGATTATCAAGTACAGGAAGAAAATAATTATTCTGAAAACACCGTCAACTAAATTGAAAAGAAAATTTGTCTGCTTGATGAACAATTTTGCAATATAATAAGGAGCAACAATAAAAATCAAAACAGTTGCAACAGTTGCAATAAAAAAAGTCAAGCCAAGCTCTTTTTTAGAAATCTGCTCTTCTTTCTTGTCAGCCTGCTGGTTAGCAGACCAAGTCAAGGCTTTCATGCCCAAGACCATCATCTCAATAAGGTTAACAAAACCTCTCACAATTGGGATTGTCAATATCTTAAATTTCTTTGAGATAGGCTTGTAACGCATCCTTTCTGTGATGATTTTACCTTTTTTCCTAACAGAAACAGCCACTTTAGAGTCTGACTTCATCATAACCCCTTCAATCACTGCCTGACCGCCAATGTGTTTCATAAGACTGCATTGGAATGTGATATTTATAAATGTTTGGCTTGATAAAAGTTTAAACAGCAGTACAAGTCAACTCAGAACTAGGCAATTGTTCTTTAAGTGTCTGGATTATTATGGGGTTTTTTTCAATGATTTTGTTCCTTACCTGTATCTGGAAAACAAGGCGAATCTCTATCTTTCCTTCGCCGACATTAGCTGTAAAGCTCCAATGAGGAATCTTCATCAGGTCTTTTTTATCAAGCCCGAGAAATTTTGATGCCTCAAATATCTGGATTCCTGTGATGCAATTGTTAGAATCAATGTCTATCACTATATTATTTAATTCCATTGATTTAGCATACGCTCTTCCTTTTGTTTTAAAGAACAATATGTCCTGCCCGTAATCATAATCCATTTCTCCTTTTTCTTTCAAGATTTTCTTTTTCATTTTTGCATGCGCGGAATATTCTTTTTTCCTATTATGTAAAATGTAACAATTTGAATTCCAGTTAATGAAATGTCTAATATCAACCTGATAACAGTATTTTCTTTGTATTCATAAAATACTGCATGATTTTTGTTATGCTGCAATCCAGCTAAAACAGGCACTTTTTCAAGTAAAAATACCTTAAGTTCTTTGCATTTAAAAAACTTTCTCTGCTCTTCACTAAGCCTGAAAAAAGTATGGCCTGTACATTTAATTTTATCAGGCGAATAACTACTGATGATATCTAAAAATTCTTGTACTGCAATCTCTTTTTCTATTCTATGCCCTTTAATCATGCCTTTTTTGCTGATTTATTTTTTTATAAGTCTTTTGCAGAAAAACCCGGAAAAATTTCGAACTACAACTCACCTTCTTTAAGTGGTTCTCGTAACTGCGCATAAAGACTCAGATTATTGGCTAGAAACCGCAGCTTTATAAATCAAGAATAACTATTTGACTTTAGAGGGATTTAAAATGAAGAAGTATCAAAAAACCATAGAATCAGAAAACGAAAAGAGATTTTATGCACACCGGGAGTTCTGGAGAACAATTAGAACAGCAATGAATGGGCTGCCTGTAATAGGTCATGACATGGCATGGCCAGGCGATGTGCCTGGAAAAGACAGCGGCAAAGCGTATGAATTTGATACTGGTTATGTTGCAATAACAAGCAAAATCTACGGCCCAGAATGTTATACAGAAGAAGCTGCTGTTAGTTCGTCTATTGTTTTTGAAGCAAAACTATATGGCCTTGGAATCCGATCTGATAGTGAATTTGGGGAGAGAGTCCAGAAAGTTTTTGAAGAAGATCTGGGTTTTGAACCGCAGAATTAAATTTCTTTTTCTTTTCCTACTTCTAGAATAAGTACCTTGATGTTTTTCGCCTCTAAAATCTCCTTAAACCAATTTGCATCATCAATAGAACCCATCAAAGAACCATAGTGAGAAGGAATTGCCAGTTTTGGATTGATTATCTCTGCTGCTTTTGCTGCTTCTCGAGCATCCATCACAAAAGTTCCTCCGACAGGAAGGATGATTATGTCTGCCTTTACTTTAGCCATCTCTGGAGTGAAGCTGGAATTGCCTGCGTAGTATATTGTCTTTTTCTCAGCCTCAATCAAGTAGCCAAAAGCAGTACCTTTAGGAATAGGCTGGAGCCTGTTAATTGTGTAAGCATCAACAGGAGTGACTCTTATTTCTTCACTTAAATCCCAGGCCTTGCCTGCTTCTGCAGTTATTCCTGCTGTTTGTGAGATTACATCTCTTGGTGCAAGAATAACTGTATCTTCCTGCCTGACTTTTTTGATTAATTCCAGCCTACAATTACTGTAGTGCCATCTAGAGACAAGAATAATATCTGCCTTATCTTTGTATTCACTTGGTTCTCCTTTGTAAGGATCAATATACAGGACTTTGTTGCCTATCTTTAACTCAAAACTAGCATGGCCAAACCATTTTATTTTCATACGCAAGAAATAGATAGTGCAGTATATAAATTTTTTTGTCAGAGCAAAGTAAAGTTTAAATATAAGTTCTGCTAAAATCGTGATATAATGAAAAAGAGGGTGCTAATCATACTGATAACAGTGTTACTTGCTAGTTTTGTCTATGCAGAAGATGCAATACCAAGAACTGATTCTGTGACAGATCTTCCAAAGATTGAGAGGCAGACAAACTTCATGGGAGATAATGTGCATATACTATTAATTGAAGACCTTGCTGAGAAAATGGGTGTCCAGGTAGAGGAACTTGATTTGAAACTAGTTGAGATGCAGAATAAGATTGAGGACTTAGAGCAGATGAAGTCTAATATGCAGCAAGGAACAAAAGCAACAGGGTATGCTATCCAACTTAATGAAATCAATGGAGAATTGACAGAACTAAGAAAATCAATACACGACATTAAAAATGCACAAGCAATTGCAGAGCCAGAAGTAAAAGAAAACAGCAACCTCGGGGCTTACATAATTGCATTATTAGGCTTTAACGGCATATTACTGATTCTTGTAACTGGCCTGATAATCCACAAAAAAGCGCAAAAAGAGCCTACCAAAACACTCCACGAATACATAGCACACTGTGTAGATGATGGAGAAACTCAAAAAGAAATAAAAGAAGACCTTTTATCACAAGGCTGGACTTCTCAACAAATTGAAAAAGCATTCAAAGAGATATAATCATCTCTCTGAAAGTGTTGCAACTGGCTCTTCCTGGATTTCTGGATAATTCAATGCGATATCTCCATCATCTTTGCGTGTTGTCCTGACACCATACCTTGTCTGGCCCTGCCATCTGCCAACACCTTGATACATGCCAGGGTTTTGAGGCAGAACAACATTCATTCCGCTTCCAGACATATTAAAAGTCAGGTCCACAACTTCATCAACAGAACTGCCGTCAATCTTGTCAGCAGAAGTGCTTACATTAGCTGTTATGTGGCTGTCCTGAGCATCTGCAATGCTTATTCTTGCACCATACTGGTCAATAATCGGAATGTCTGAACCATCAAACTCACCATCTGCGTTCTGATCAACAGCAATGTCGCCAGTAGCCATGTCTACATAAGCTTCAAAAGTAATTCCGCCTTTTAGGATATTTGCTTTTCCTGTAGCAGGATCAACAGAAAATTCCTGTGTAATGGTGCCTGACTTGTCAATAAAAGATATGTCATAACCTTCTGTATCATCACCGCTAAGGCCTGTGTATTGCAAGACAAATGTTCTTCCCAGCGCTGTAGTCAATACAAAAGTATCACCAGAGTGGATATTATAGTCTGTATCACATGAAGCTTCTGTCATCACAAGCTTTTTCTCTAAAACCCTGTCTGTTGCAGAGGTTCCAACATTCTCTATGAAATCCACAGTATTATATGTTATATTTTCCTTGTTTGTGAAAGTCATAGTGTAGGAACTGCCATTTGCAGTTGTTCCATAAGTAAAGTCCATTGAGGAATAAACCCTATTCACTAGTGTTCCTGTGCCATCGTCTTTCTTTGTTCTCAAGCCATCAAAGCCAACCTCAACAAGATTAGCTCCTGGATTATCCAGGTGATCTGATAATCTCTCTGTAGCTGGAACAAAGATATCTGTATCTGTTACAGAGTTGGCAAGCAATTGATAAGCAAGGCTGTTAATTGTTATTTCAGAGCCATTTACTGTTGCTCTAATCCTTGCTTTTGCATCTGTGTCTTCTAGGAATGATCCAAAAACACCATTTCCCCTGACAGTACCAGAATAGTCATTATCATTAACATCTGTATCCTTGATGCGTATTGTTTGTGCTCCAATGCTGAATCTTGCACTAGTGCTTGATGCATTAGCAGTACCGATAAACTGGCCATTTACCAGAATATCAAGAGCTCCAGCAGCAAGATTATCTGTAATCTCACCATTAACCTGCCATTTAGCACTGTATGTGCCATCGCCATTAGCAGATGTGCTTATTAATTTGATATCATAATCAATCCCTTCAAAACCAATTGTTACTGAATCATCAACATTAATTTCTGCAGTGACTCCGCCTGTCATAAGATCAAGCTGAACTTCATCAATATCGCCGCCCATCCACTGGGTCTTTGCTCTTGTTACAATGAAATTCTTTCCGCCAATATTCAATTCTTTCTGCAGAAGATCAATCAAGTTTCCATTGCCATCAACAGCAGATGTAAAACCATCTTCAAAAGCCCAATTCATTGTGTAAAGAACATCATCATGCGCTGCATGCAGGTAAACACCCAGGTTTCCTAAGTTATCTTTTGCAAATCTAGGGGTAAGTGTTCCAAAATCAAGTGTCTGAGAAACAACAAGAGATTGGTTTCCTGCCTCTGTGATTGTGGTATCTTGCAAAAGATGAGGTTGTTGTGTTTTTGTGAGTGTTCCATAATGCTCAAACAAAGATTCATTTAATTCCTGTCTTGTTGAGGTAGAAACATAATTGCCCTGGTCATCTTGAACCAGCTGCGGGCTTTTGTCTTTTTTATTGCAGCCTCCAAATACAAGTGCTGCTAATGCTGCTAATCCTAATACGCCTTTTTTCACAAATCCATGTTTTCTCTTCATTTGGTCATCTCCCCCGTAAGTGTGATTATAGAGGATAGAGAAGATGATACTTTATAAAGCTGATGGTTTATTGTTACTGGTTGGTGGTATTTATATTTAATAGATGAAAACTTTCCGGAAAATTCTCAGAAATACACATAAAGAATAAAAAAAGAAAAAAACCAAGGTCGCATAATGCGGCCTCCCCAAGCAACATACATAAAGTATTGCTTATATATAAAGTTTATGCCGAGGTCGCATAATTGGTATTGCGGGGGACTGAAGATCCCTTTGGCTCCCCAAGCCATCGCGGGTTCGAAACTCGTATTTCGAATGCGGGCGAAACTCCCGCCCTCGGCGCACCCTAAATTATGGCGTTTTAGGCAGTCTACTAGCAATTTAACCACTTTAGAGTGTCAAAATAAAAACATTTAAATACTACCGGCACTTTCTAGTGTTTACAATGAAACGAGTTGGTTGTATTCATCGTGGATAAACTGAATTCTTATTTTGCTAATTCCAACTCTATGATGCGAAGTGATTGTATTCATCATCAATAGTTATATTTCTAAAATTTTCTATGGCGGCAGTAGTTTAGTGGTAGAATATAGGACTGTGGATCCTATGGTGCGGGTTCGATTCCCGCCTGTCGCCCTTCAAATAAACAAGGAGGAAACAAAAATGAATGAAGAAACAAAGGCTAAGGCACAAAGTGCTGGTTGTATTCATACGACCATATAGAAAGAACGACATAGAACAAATAATAGCAGTGTATAAATCTGCTTTTGCAGAACCGCCTTGGGATGAGTTCAAGAAGTGTTCTGCATGTGAAGTTGAGTATGGGATAAAAGAGAGTGAGAGAGCAGGAAATGCTTGCAAAAAATGCGATTCTCCGTTGGAGTTAGTGGATTTCTGGAGCTCTGAAGAGATAATTCAGGATCTAGAGTTCGCGCTATCACAACCAAATCAATTAGTCTTGGTTGCAGAGAATAGCAATGGGATTGCAGGCTTTACCTGGGGATACAGGCTGCCTTTTGAGAAATTTCCTTTTCTCGAAGGAAAAATAAATCCAAGCACGCTTTACATAGATGAGATAGCTGTGCGAGGAGACAAAAGGCTGAGAGGAGTTGGAACAAGGCTAGGACAGGCATTCTTAGAATCTGCCAAAGCACAAAGCCTTGAGGAAGCAACCCTAAGGACTGACGAGAGGAACCCTGCGTCAATAGCCTTGTTTAGGAAACTGGGTTTCAGGGAAATGCGCATCTATGACCCTGAATTTCCAAGTAGGGTATACATGAGGGTGATAGTATGAAAGTAGCTGAACTAGCAAAGCAAATGGTAGAGATACCTTCCCCGTCTGGTCAAGAAGACCAGATAGGGGAATTCCTCTATCAAAGACTCAAGAAGAGATTCAATGTCAAAAAACAATATGTAGAAGGCAAAAGATTCAATATAATAGCAACAAAAGGAAATCCTGAAATCATATTTAACATACACATTGACACTGTTCCTGGCAAACTGCCTGTGAAGATAGAAGGAGATACTCTTTATGGGAGAGGATCATTAGATGCAAAAGGGCCTTTAGCTGCTTTGATCATCGCAGCTGAAAAAGCAGCTGATGAAGGAATAAAAAATTTTGCACTGATGTTAGACATAGGAGAAGAACTAGACTTTTGCGGAGTGAAAGAACTCATGAAAGAAGTTGCGCCTGCAAAACTCATAGTGATATGCGAAGCAACTGACATGAAGATAAGAACCTCACAAAGCGGATTGCTGGAATTCAAATTAATTTCAAGAGGAAAATCAGCACACTCTGCAGAACCAGAGAGAGGGCAGTGTGCAATAACAAAACTGATCAAAACAATCAATGCAATCAAAAACATCCCTCTCAAAGGAAAGACAGTGATAAACATAGGACTAATCAAAGGAGGAACTGCAATAAATGTGGTTCCAGACTATGCAGAGGCAAAAGTGTGCATAAGAGTCGCGCCAGAAGACGTTGATCTGTTAGATAGAATCAAGAGACTAGATTTAGAGATTGAAATCATAAATGATTTTGAACCTTATGTATTTCAAGGTGATATAGAACAAATCAAGAAAGTCTTCAAGCAGCTCAAGATGCAGACATCAACAACAGGAGGCATGGGCTTCACTGAAATGTATTTTTGGGCAAAAAAAGGCCCTTCAGTAACGATTGGCCCTGGAAAAAGCGGGACAGAGCACTCTGAAAATGAGCAAGTGAGCATCAAAGCATTAGAAGAAGGGTGCAGGTTCTACTATGAACTCCTAAGAAACATTTATAAAGAAAAACATGAAAGAGGTAATTAAAATGTATCAAGCACCTAAAGGAATGGAAGATTATTATCCTGAACAAAAAGCAGTGCAGCAGAAACTGTTCAAGGTATTCAAGGATGCAGCCACAAGATACGGCTTTCTAGAGGTAGATTCCCCTGCAATGGAGTCTTTCAAGCTGTTGTCTGCAAAATCAGGGGAAGAGATAAAACAGCAGATATTCATGATAGAGAAAAGAGGCTCAGAAGAGATGGGCCTGAGATTCGACCTCACAGTCCCAATTACACGATTATTTGTCACAAAACAAAGAGAGCTGACAAAACCAGTAAAATGGTTCTCAATAGGCCCAATGTGGAGGTATGAAGCACCGCAAAAAGGCAGATTAAGAGAATTCTCGCAATTAAGTGTTGAAATGTTTGGCTCAGACAAGCCAGAAGCAGATGCAGAACTACTCAATTTAATAATAGACATAATGAAAGGATTAGGACTAACTGACAAAGACTTTTTTATCAAGATAAACAACAGAAAACTACTGGAAGGAATATTGCTGACAGCAATCAAGAAAGAGCAATTAGAAGAAGTCACCAGAGTGATAGACAAGAAAAACAAATTAACAGACGAGGAATTTGAGCAGGAATTACTGGATTTAGGCTTAGATAACTTCAAGATTGAACGTATCAGGCATGCAATACAATTCAATGGCAAGCCAAGCAAGGTCTTAAAAGAAATAAAAGAGCATTTTGCAGATGTTCCAGAAGAAACAAAAGCAGGAATAACAGAAATGGAAAACATATGCAAGCTAATAGACGAAAGATACGTTGTATTAGACCTTTCTGTAGCTCGCGGTTTAGCATATTACACAGGAACAGTGTTTGAGGTATTTGACAAGCAGGAAAAATTCAGGAGCATGGCAGGAGGAGGCAGGTATGACCAAATGGTAGAACTCTTTGGAGGAGAAAAATGCCCTGCAACAGGATTTGCAATAGGAGAAGCAGTCACAACACTTGTTTTAAAGGACTGCAACAAACTGCCAGAACCAGAACTAGCGCCAGACTATTTCATTGCTGTAGTTAGTGATGATGTAAGGCCAGATGCACTAAAATTAGCGCAAAAACTAAGGAAAAAATACAAAGTAGATACTGACCTAATGGGCAGGAAACTAAAAAAACAATTTGAGTATGCTAATTCAATAAATGCCAAAAAAGTGATTGTGGTCGGGCCAGACGAAGTCAAAGCAAAAGAATTCACAGTAAAAGACATGAAAACAGGAAAAGAAGAAAAAAAGAAGTTTTGAGCAAAGCTTTTTAAAACAGATTTGATTTCTGCATGCATATGTGGGACATACTTGCGAGAACAGCATTCAAGGCAATACTTGCAAAGTTCGGGAAAAAAGGAATGACTTTGCAGGAAATAATAGAGAAAGACAAAGAGATATTCCGCTCTGACATAGAAGGGCATTTTTCTGAAGAGGGCATTGCAGGACTGAAAAACGCTGTAGAGACAAAAAATGGAAAGTATTTCTTGATTCCTGGAACAGTACGCCAGGAATGGGCAGAAAGAACAATACAGAATGCCCTTGATGAAAAGATAGCAAAACCATATGACCCAAGAAAAACAGTAGGCAATTGGGGAGAGGCAATAGTCAGGGAAGCATTTAATCTTGTTTCAACAGAAAACGAAGAACTGCCAGACTTAATATCAAAAGACGGCTCTTTTTATGTAGAGGTTAAAACATCTGCGTATAACAATGGAGGAATTATCAAGGGAAAACAATTAGCAAGATTTGATGAACAAGTCAACAAAAGAAGATTTTATGCATTTGCCTTTCATCAAATATCAATAGCAGTAAGACTGAAAAAAAAATACTGCACAACAGGAAAGCTGTACACTGCTCTTACCCTTAAATCACTTTATTTGCTGCCATTCAGTGTTGTAATGGCGCATTTTGATGCTTCGAAGAAAAAACCATATAAAGGAGAGGATGTGTTTGTTCAATTAAATGAAAAACAAGCAGAACACATCTGCTCGGGAGACTATGGAATCTGGAGAGTAAGTCTTCAACTATTGCCCATATCTTATTCAAGATGCAGGCTGCATGAAAAAGTACAAGTGATAACAAAGGATGGTGCGCTGGAGCACAGAATCAAGAAAGCATTTAATCCTAAAGTCATAGACACTGCAGCAAAGATTTCTGAAAACAAATCTCAGTAAATATAATCCATTTGTGAGATTTGTTAAATAACAAATTGCAGTCAGAAAGCATAATTTTGCAATTTGTTATAAAAGCGAATAATTTATAAATAAAAGAAGAATACAGAAGTGCATAAATAATAGGGGTGAAGAGCTTGGCAAAAAAACAAAAAAGCAACCTAAAATACGCAATAATAGGCATTGCTGCAGTGTTGATATTAATATTAGTTTTTGGATATTTTAAGATAACAGGAAGCCCAACTGTAGAGGCATTCTTGAACATCTATCAAGGGGATGTCAAAATAGACCATGGCCAAGGCTGGGTAGGTGCAACAGACGGCATGGACCTAGAACTAAAAGATAAAGTCAGGACAGAAGCAAATTCAGAGGCTGCCATTGTTCTTCATGAAAGCACAATCATAAGCATGGAGGCAGAGACAGAGATATTCCTAAAAGACCTTGCAAAAACACACCTAAAGGCAGAACAGCCAAGCGGATCAACATGGAACAAATTCACAGGACTCGCAGGAGTTGAAGGATTAAGCATTGAGACACCAACAACAGTGGCAACTGTACGAGGAACAGACTTTGGAGTAGAAATGAATGAAATACTTGTAGGAGAAGGAGAAGTAGAAGTAGAATACAAAGGACAGAAACACACCATACCCTCAGGCAAGAAAGCAGTTATAAAAGACGGAGAGCTTGTCATAGAAGAATTAACTGAAGAAGACTGGGCAAAAATCAATGGAAACAGGCAAAACACAGTCAAGACACTAAAGGTATTACGGATTAGAGAAGTGGAAAAACACCCATTTTTAGCAAAAAGACTGAAAAAACAATATGGTGTCACAGATGCAGAGATAAACGAGTATCTTGACAGGGCAGACAGAGGAGAGTTTGACCTTGATGAAGTAGAAAGCATGTCTCCTGTAAAAATAGAATCAGTCAAGAAAATCAGAGAATTCACAGAAGAGATAATAAAACTCAACAACTTGATGAAATGAACATAATAAAACTAAAAAACTGCATCTACATTGCAGTTATTTGTTCTTTTATTCTTACATTATTATTGTATGCAGGATTTTTTTCCAACATACAGTTGAAATTAAGTGATAATCTTTATGGCGGTAAGGCTCCGCTGGATGCAATTACAATAGTTGCAATAGATGACAAAAGCCTTCAAGAGATAGGAAGATGGCCCTGGAACAGGACAGTATTTGCAACAACAATACAAAACATAAATTCCAGCAAGACCATAGGAATAGATGTTGCTTTTTTTGAGGAATCTGAAGAAGATGAAACATTAGGCGCTGTACTTTCTGAAAAAATCATAATTCCAATAGAATTCACTTCTTTTGCAAAAGAAAATGATAAAATAATCGGAAAAAGAATACTAAAACCAGTGCCAGAATTAAACAAGGCACAGACAGGATATGTTAATATTGTAACAGATAAAGACGGCGTGACAAGAGCTGTAAACATGGACATCAGTGATGAACATGAGAACTTTGCACAAGCAGTCTACAAGCATTACTGGGGAAAAGAACTGCCTGAAAAATCCAGCAGATTCCTTGTGAACTTTGTAGGTGAGCCAGGAAGCTTCAAGTATTACTCTTTAACAGATGTTTACAACGGAAGAACTGACCCAGATGAATTCAAGAACAAACTAGTCTTGATTGGAGCAACCTCTCCTGACATGCACGATGACTACTTTGTACCAACATCAAAAGGAAAAGCAATGCCAGGAGTAGAAATACACGCAAACACAATCCAGACAATGATAAACAAGGATTTCCTGCAAGAACAGCCAAAATGGAGTGTTGTTTTATTGATGCTGATTATTTCTTTACTTATTGCATTCGCAATCTATAAATTCAGGATAAAAATCACAACAATAATCGTACCAATCATATTGATTGCTTGCTTATTCTTGGCAATATACGCCTTTGAGTATGGGGTTATAATGAATTTAGTCTTTGTTCCTTTGGCAATAGTGTCCACCTACACTTTTGAAGTTGTTTATCTGTATTCTGCAGAGAAAAAAGAGAGAGAAAAGACAATGGGGGCATTCTCAAAATATGTTTCTCCAGCTGTTGTGGATGAATTAATGAAAGATCCTTCAAAACTAAAACTAGGAGGGGCAAGAAAAGAGATAACAGTATTTTTCTCAGACATAAGAGGATTTACCACCATATCTGAGAAGCTTTCTCCTGAGAAACTTGTTCATATCTTAAACGAGTATTTGACTGCAATGACAGACATTGTCATGAAACACGAAGGCGTAGTAGACAAGTACATAGGCGATGCAATAATGGCATTTTGGGGAGCACCAATGAAACAACCAAACCACGCTGAAATGGCCTGCTCAACATCAGTTGACATGATAAAGAAATTAGGTGAGCTGCAGAAAAAATGGGCTGCTGAAAAATTCCCAGAAATTAAAATCGGCATAGGGCTGAATACAGGCCATGCAGTAATAGGAAACATGGGCTCATATGAAAGATTTGACTACACTGCAATGGGAGATACTATTAATTTAGGCTCTAGGCTTGAAGGATTGACAAAAGTATATGGAGTCAACATACTTGCCAGCGAGAGCACAAAAAAAGCAGCAAAAGGATTTGTGTTCAGGAAACTGGATTTAGTCAGGGTTAAAGGCAAGAATAAACCAATCACAATATATGAATTGGTCTGCAGAGCAAAAGAAGAGCATGATGCAGACAAAATAAAAGCATATGAAACAGGCTTGAAACTGTATCTTGATAAAAAATGGGACAAAGCAATAAAAGAATTTGAAAAAGCAAAAGACTTTGCAGCAAAAGAATTCATCAAAAGATGCAAAGAGTTCAAGAAAAACCCGCCTCCAAAAGAATGGGACGGTGTGTGGGTGATGAAGACTAAATGATTCTATAATTAACCAGCAAGAAAACCACAAAGCCTGCAAGCACTAAAATACCAAGAAGAATAATCAGGATTATCCTAAACCTGCGTTCTTTCTTTGATAACTTAGACCATTTCTTCTGTTTTTTCCATCTTTTTCTATTTGCCAGGCCTATTGCAAAAAATGCAATACCAATAATCCACATTCCAGGATTTTTTGTAGACATTCCTATTACAAAGAAAATAAGGCCCACATTGAACAAAGTCTTGTAATCAACTTCATGTTTTTTCCCTTGCTGCTTATATAAAAAGACTGCAAGAAGTAGGAGTATTATTCCTAAAATGATGATGCTGACTGCAATCCACGCTGACTTTAAGGCAAGAAAGCCAACCCCTAAAACCAAAGCAAGAATGCCCAAGCCTAAAGCCAAGCTGAACTTAGTATCAAGTTTCTTTTTCATATTGAGTAGAAATACTTGTTTTGGTTTAAAAAAGTTACTAAAAAATAAATTATTCTTCTTCTGGCTGCCAATTATCTGGGTGCCAAAGAACTGTTCTTTCAGCAAGGCCTGGCTGTGCCTGAAGCAATACAACACTTTCTTCCTCTGCTTTTTTCCTACCGTCTTCGCAAGCCTCTGTAAATCCTGAGTTTTCAAACCAAAATTCTTCAACTCTCCAGCCAGAAGGTGCTTCTGCGTCATGCTCCTTCCTTAGCATGCCGTCATATCGTATGTCTTCTGTTGTTGCACGCTTAAGTATCTCAAAATGGTCATTAGTTATGCCTTTACTTTTTCCATTTGCTAATGAATATTTTGCTCCCACATAATTCATATTACCTTCACCCGAAAGGTAAATAATACAGTATTGTTTTTAAAGCTTTTGAAATCATTGTGTGCATAGCGCGCTTCGTTTCGCTTCTTTAACTGAATGTTTCCCAGATTTATGTTAACTAGAGTCCCTTATGGAGAACTTCGCAGGCGCTATGCGCATACGAAAATCAAGAAGGGTCAACAACCCTTCCCATAAATAAAATATTTCCACTGTTTCTCTCCTGAATCAGGAAAATGAATGGGTGGTCTGCGCGAAAAGTCTTGACCATAGGCATTGCCTTAAAAGCCATCTCAACACCTGTTGCAGCAGCTGCTTCTGTGCCTTCTTCATTCACCTCAACAAAAGCCTGATGAATCACAGAATGGATGAATAGTATTTGCGAGCCATCCATGCCAGAGAAATCAGCATCCATAGAGCAAGCAGTTGGCATTCCCAATTTTTTCAAAACACCTACAAGACCATATTTTGTCTCAAAAGTGAACTTAGGCATGTAAACATCCAAGGACTCTTGATGTAAGGAATTTCTCCAAGCATCAATGTTTTCTGCGCTTATTGTACTTTCTATTTTTTCTAACCCTTCTTTTGGAAGCAAAACCATCATTGACAACTCATCACCTTCATAAGGCATCTCTAAAACCTGCAGTGTATCATCTTCATAATAATTGAAATCCTCATCATGCATGCTCATCATGTCAACCTGAACAGTCGTGTCTTTGTCAACCTTGAAATCAGCATCATGAGTTGCGCTTTTATCAAACTGCTTTGCCCAATTTCCCTTAAAATAAATAGCATTAGTAAGAACTAACCGAGTCATACTACTTAAGATGCCTGGCTCAAACAATTCCTTAATCTTGTTATTAGTATGGTCCTCAACCCATTTATTGATTGTAAGTCTTGCCTGCTCTGTATTGCCTGCAAAATCAACATTAGTTGCCTTGCCTGCGTAATATTTCTCAACAAGATTCATGTATTCTGGCAAGAAAGGATAGTCTTTCTGCGCCCACAATGCATTCGCAGTATATAATTGATAATCCTTGTCTTTCTTGTTTATATCATTGAATAATTTTGCAAAAGAAGAATGCCTAACTTCTGCATCAGGAAGATGCAGGACATCTTTCATCTCATCCGCTGTCTGGCCCCTTGCACCTTCATAAGTCATTGACAAAGCACTAGCCAAGCTCCAAGGAGAAATGAAAACATTGCCGGGTGTTTGGCTTAAGTTATCATAAATATCAATGCCAAACTGGTTGTTTGCCTTGACAAGCTCTGCAACACCTTCAGCAGTTGCACCAGTATCGTCTGTTGTTGGAATCTCAATTTCAGGCGCGCACCCAAGCAAGAGCATGCTTAAGATGAGCAATGGAACAATAATTTGGTATTTCATGACAGCAGGAAAGAACATTATTTATAAATACATATCGGTTAGGTAAGGTGAACGACTTAAAATAATATTAATAAAAGAAAAAAAAAGCTGCAAAATACTTAATTTACCATAGAATCAGAATCTGTCTCTTCTAGGCCTTCTTTTCTTGAAGCATTCCTGGCAGTAAACAGGCCTGTCTCCGCTTGGCTTAAACGGAACCTTGCATTTCTTGCCGCACTCAGCGCATGTTGCTTCATGTTCTTCACGTGGTCCTCGATCTCCTCGGAAGCCGCCTCCACGTCCTCCATTAAATCCGCCTTCGCGCCTTCTACCAAATCCGCCTTCGCGCTTTCTGCGAAAGCCACCATCTTCTCTCATTGTTTTTCCTCCGGTGTATAAGAAACCTTAAGTCTCTTATATCTGACACTATGAGAAACAGGAGGGGTTTATAAACATTAGCTTTTTGGGCTAAAAAGGAAGACTTTATAAAGAGCAACCAGTTAATCCACAAAATTACCAAGATTAATTACTTGGTAAAGAGGTTAATAAGAAAAATGAAAGGAACAGTAAAGTTTTATAACGAAGGCAAAAACTTCGGCTTTATAGCTGGAGAAGATGGCAAAGAATACTTTGTTCATCAGTCTGGCTTAAAAGAAGGCGTTACCCTGAAAGAAGGAGACGCAGTTGTCTTTGAAGTAGAGCAAGGAGACAGAGGCCCAAAAGCAGTTAATGTTACTGTGGGCGAAGCTGGTGCTGAAGAAGCTACAGAAGAAGCTACTGAAGAAACAGCTGAAGAAGAAGCTCCTGCTGAAGAAGAAGAATCTGAAGAAAAAGAAGAATAAGTTAATACAAATTCTGATTAGTTTATTTTTTTGATTTTTTTTATTTTTGGTTAGTTTTAACTCTGTTTAAACAGTTTATACCAGTATTTTTTAAGAGATCTGCTTATTTTATACTGCATGAAATCAGAAAATAAGCCAGACAGGTACGAGGAATTCTACAAGAATGATTGGGCAGAAGTATATGGCTTTTGGCACAAGATAATCACAAGAGGAGAACATCAAGTAAAAATGCTAGAGGATGTGCTCAGCAAAATAGACCGGGAAATAGTAAATATGTTAGATGTTGGGTGCGGTCAGGGTGATGAAGTTAAGGAAGCACTGACAAGAGTGCCGCATGCACAGGTGCAAATCATTGCAAATGACACTTCAGCAGAAGCATTAGTCTGGTATACCGAAAATATATTATCCCTGCGTGCACAAAATAGACCTGCGCGAGTAGGATATGTCCGAGACCGATTAGAGAATCTTCCAAAAAGACCCCTCCTCGCCGGCACATTTGACTTTATTCTCTTCTCACACTGCCTTTACTCTGCAGACATAAATGGCTTGTTCAACAAATATACAAAATTACTGCAAGATGACGGGCAGATGCTGATTTTCCTGGACTCAGAAAAAAGCGGGCTAAAAAAACTGCAGAAACAATTCTGGGATAGAGTTCATGGTGTTTCTTTTGATGAAAACACTGCAGAAACTGTAATAGAAGAATTAAATAAGCAAAATATCTCTTATGATGCGGTTCCTTTTTCTAATTTCATGGATCTTGATAAGCTGCAAAAGATAGATGCAGAAGGAATAACCAAATTACTCCTTCCTTTTGCATTCAGGACACAGGATCTTGACAGGGCTGTTGTGGAAGATGCTGTGGCTTACGTCAAAACACTAGAAAAAGACAGGATGATTGAGAATAGTACTTATGCTATTAAAATAAAAAAGAATTAGAAAAAAAATTAAAGAGTTTCTATGCCCAACTCCTCATTGAAATGCTTTGCTTGAGGAGAGGACTGGGTTGGGTCTGCTTTTCCAAGTATCCATGGTGACTGGACGCCTGTGACTATTGTCATAACCAAAAGCTTTCCTTTCATGTCTTCTGAGACTCTAGCTCCCCAGATAACATTAGCGTCATCATCCATACTGTCAGTGACCATTTCTCCTGCCCTGTTTATCTCATCCAAAGTTAAGTCAGGACCTCCGCATATCTGAATCAAAGCTCCTGTTGCACCTTTGTAACTAATGTCTAAAAGCGGGTTGCTCAATGCGCCTTTAACAGCCTCTTCAACCCTGTTATTTGTGTCAGAGCTGCCAACACCAATAGCTGCAACTCCTCCATTTGTCATGATAGCCTTAACGTCTGCATAATCCAAGTTAACCAAGCTTGGAACTGCAATTGTCTCAACAATTCCCTTGATCATTGTTGAAATCAGCTCATTTGCCACTGCAAATGCCTGTTGTACTGGCAAGTTACCCGCAATGCATACAAGCCTGTTGTTGTCAATCACAATAACTGTGTCACAAACCTCTCTTAACTGCTGCAATCCAAATTCAGCTTTATCAATCCTGGCTCTCTCAATATTAAACGGCATTGTTACTGTACCAATAACAATTGCGCCCATCTCTTTTGCTACTGAAGCAATAACTGGTGCTGCACCTGTACCTGTTCCGCCTCCTTGTCCTGCACAGACAAAAACCATGTCTGTAGCTCTCAGAGACTCCTTAATCTGCAGCATGCTTTCCTGAGCAGCTTCTGCTCCTCGCTGTGGATATCCTCCACAACCCAGTCCACGTGTTAAATCGCGACCTATCAAGAATTTTCGGTCTGCTGAAGAAATATCAATATGCTGCTTGTCTGTATTCACAGCGACTATTTCTGCACCGCGAATACCTTTTTTATACAGCCAAGAAACCATGTTGTTACCAGCACCACCGACGCCAATAACCTTAATATTTGCCTGTCCAAAGTCAGCCTCCTGCTGGGCTGGTTCCTGCGCCATTGCGCTTTTCACAATAAAATCCATTTTCACTCAAAACCTCCTCTTTAGTCTTTGATTATTTTTATGAAAGGGAAAGGCTCTCCAGGGTTTGTGGGTTTGGGGGGGGGTGGTCTCATAGAGAAACAGTGGAGAGCCTTTGATGATCATGACCGTTTCTCAATCTTAGTATCCTAATATCATATTTTTGTATACTGATATAAACAATTATCAACTCATATATAAATGTTTCTATAGATTTATATACTTCTGACTATATGTCGGGATTTTCTATGACAGTATAGAAATCACAACATTTATATAGGAAATATTATTCTCTGTGAAATTAGGGGAGTGGTATAGAGAAAGGTGCGAGAGAATGGTAATTTTATTTGACAGGTTTAATTTATCGTCGGACATCTTTGAAATAATCTTTTCTACAGAACAGCAAGTGATTGTAGCAAAAGAGCTGATAAAATTTATCGTCGAGAATAACGGCGAGATATCAAAAACACAGATGAGTTATTTTGCAACGCAATTACATGATGGCAAGTATGAAACTGTTTTAGACTCTGGGATGCACAAAGGCAAGAAAGCAAAACTGAGTTATAACAAAAGACAATTCTACGACAGAATATTGACACCAATGAAATCAATGGGCTTGATTGATTATGATTTATATAAGAAAACATACAAGATATCGACTAAATTCTCTAATGATTTAATGAAAGTAGGCCTTATGTGGAAAGAAAGATTAAGAAAACTAGGAGTTAAGATTTAATCCATTCCTGCCCTTACACTCACGTTTCTGATTTCAGACCTTACTTTCCTGATCAAACTATCTTTTTTTCCTGCGTTTAAATACGCGCTGTCACCACGCTCCATTCTTAAAGCTGCGTCATAAAATTCCTTGACTTCCTGACCGCTAAATGTCTGTACATGCTGTGTTTCTACAAACACTCTCAACAAATACAGCGGAGTGCTTGAATTGCGTGATTTTGCCTTGCTAAGGCTGAGCATGACATTGCCTCCCAGGTCCATGCGAAAATTATACTGGTAAATACCAATCCTGTCCTTCTGCCTGCTGCTGCCATACCAGCGCCCTTTGCTTGCAACATCCTGCACTTCTTCAAAATCCAATTCCATTTTATTACTACCCCCTATACAAGCAAAAAATAAAAAGAAATATTTAAAGCTTACCCTAAAGCTTAGTTATAACTTCTACTTTATCTGTAATCAATAACGTATGCTCTGCCTGAGAAACCATTCCCTTGTTTTTCTCGACTAAAGGAGGGAATTGCTTGATGATGTCATTTTTTAACAATTCTCTTAAAGCAAAATTAGTCTTGCCTAAGCCAAACTTTCTTGAAAGCCATCTTGTAGTGAAAGGAAGAGTCTTGTAGTTTTCACCAACAAATTTAAGAATTTCCCTAGCAAAAGGACTTCGAACAGGCTTTGGATTAGTTAACATGAAAATATTTGCACGCTCTGACTCATAAATCATACCTGCACCATTTGTTGCAAAAGGCTCAATAGCAATGCACATGTTAGGTTCAATTTCAGTATCATTGCCATTATCAAAATTAGGAACAGAAGGCTCTGTATGAATATCATAATAATCCAGGCCATGACCGCTAAGATTCTTTACAGGAGAAAAGCCATGACTGGATATTGTCTCCTGAATTGTCTTGCCAATCTCCCTTAATTCAGTGCCAATCTGCACAATCTTTATTGCATTGTTTAATGCTTCCCTAGAAGCCTTGACTAAATCAGAATACTTGCCGCTCAAATCAACTGTCAAAGCATTATCACCAATAGCACCATCAACACAAGCGCCTACATCCAAGCAGGCAATTTGATTCTCGAATATTGTTTCATCATCTGGATCTGCACAATAATGCGCAGCAATGTGGTTGCAGCTGATTTGAACAGGAAAAGCAGGAATCGCACCCAAATCTTTTATCTTTTTCTCGACTAAATCAGATACTTCTAGTAAAGAAGCGCCTTTCTTTATCAAAGAACCGCCATATTCCAAAGCTTCTGCTGAAATCTTGCCAGCCTTTTTCCACTTTTCAATATCTTCTTTTGTAAGCTCTTCTGAATCTTCTTCCATAGAGACTGAGATTATTAAGGGGTTTATATTTGTTTGGGTAAAATTTTGTAGATCATATAGAGATAGCAAAATTTTACGAACTTAACTTTTGCTCAGAACCAAACTTAAGAGCCACAAAAGTTAAGTTTGCATAATCTTTAAATAATCAAGAGGATTAAGGTGTTTTATGGGGGAGGAATATAAAACAGATATTGAAAAAGAACTAGAGCTTGTATTAGAAGCAAAAGGATATTTCTGCTTAAATCCAGATAAACAGACTCTCGGAAATATGGCTTTGGCTGATGAAGAAGAATTGCCAGATTTTGATGAATATGCACAGTTGCAAGAATCAGAATTTCTTCCAGATGATGTAAAATCATTTCTTCAGCCAATAGCAGATGAAAAAATGAAAAAGCGTAGTGAAATGCAGAAGGAAAAAAGTTCTGTTGGCGGCATGTTGGGGAGAATGGAATTTATTATGAATAATTTAATTGATTTTGCTTGGTCAAACACCGGTGATGACGTGCTTGTAAAGCAAAAAGACTGGGCCAGAAACTAGAGAAAGTCTACAAAGAGCTAGGATACGAAATAATAAAGATACCAGCAGGCACAGTAGAAGAAAGGCTGGAAAAAATACTAAAAGAAATATAAGAAAAAGTAAGAGCAAGATAAAACAAGCTGTTTTCTTTCTGGCAATAGAGATTCTAGAACTTCAGAAAATTTATGACCTTGCTGACATCGTTTGACGGGATTATGAACAGTGTGTCAATCCAGCAGGAAAAGAACTCAACAATATTCACGCCATTCTCAGCAAACAACGCAGTAAGATAAGACAAGACACCGACAGTAGTCTCAATATCCTTTGGTGATTTCAAGTCAACCATTGCAAGCCCTGTATTTTTCTTAGCAATCTTGAGCTTGAACTTCTTATCGATTATACCTGCATAGCGCTCCTGGGTTATCAGAGTATAGCTTCTTGATCCCTCCAACAAGTAAAAAGTACCGTTCTCATGCTTGACCTGCTTCTGCACCTGCTCTACAATATCAAAATTTATGTTCTTCTCAAGGATAAATACAACAATCTTATTCTTTATCTCTAATTCAGACTTAGAGAGCAAACTCTCTATCTTCTTCTCATGCCCTGCCTCTTTCTTTAATTTATCATGAAACCTTCTTGCAGCTATCAAGATAGCCTCTTTAGAGGTCTTTTTCTCGATGTTCAGGTCCTTTGCAACAAGCCTTGCCAAAGAAGAGTAATTGATCAGGCCTTTCTTCAGGCAGCTCTTTATGCAAGGATGCTCCTTGATATAATCGACTGTCAATTCAGTGGTTGATTTCTTCATATAAGCAGATAATACCCCTTCCTTTATAAAATTTACTGTTATGTTCTAAATGGAACAATATTGTTTATTTTGTTCTATGTTGGTCGCTAAATATTAATTTTTCTTGGACATAAGACAATTCATCAAATATCAGAGGAGGATAAAAAAATGATGCCATATAATGAACATTGGAGATCTGAAACAAAATGCTGTGTTGATTCAGAAATCAATGACAGCATAATACTACTAAAAGACCTAACAGTGGTACACAAATATGAAAAAACATATGATCATGGCGGCAGAAAAGGCCCCTTATCTGTGATAGAGGGACCGTTTGAATCAAAACAAACCTTTGCAGGACATATTGGGACTGCAACAGCTTGCTTTGATCTTTACAGCAAAAAAGGCAAGATAGAAATTTCACCAAAATATTTTATCAACATAAGCCCTCTTTTTGATAAGTACCTGCAAGAACATCCTGCATTCAAAAGCATATCCTGCCATTCAGACAGTCTAGGAGCAGGTTATTGCATGAAAAATGCAGTGAATTTAATATATCCTTGTCTGCTCAAAAGCCTTAATCTTGAAAATCTGGATAAGGATGCATGTATTCAACAAAACAAAGATATAGTAAAAACTGCAGTTTCCTATAAGGGTGGATTGAAAATATTGCCTCCTTCTGCTTTGGAATCCTGCGACTACAAAATTGATAACAAATATCTTGCAATAAGCAAAAACTATGTCCTTGGAGAGCTAGAAAAAAGTGTGATTAAAGAACTGATAAAGGACTTGTTCATATAAGATGATCACATCATTCCCATATTTTCCTTGACCTGCTCCAGCTGCTCCTTTACTGAAACAAACTCATTCCTGCGCAGGTCAATCTCATTCTCAAAAGCATACATCTTGTCAAGCGCGCCTTTAGTGTCAAGAATATCCTTGTCAACTGCCTTGGCAGCAGCAGCATCTGTCTTGTCAATATTTTCCTTTATCTTGTCAATCAACCCAAGAATCTCATCAACAGCAGCAATAGCAGGGTCAAGCTTGTCAACCTCCTTGCGCTTAAGCGCCTCCATCAAAGGCCTGGAATCCTCAAGCTTCTTCAGCAAGTCTGCCATAAGAACAAGAGTGCTGAACTCTGCCTCAAGAAAACCTGAATCACTCCTGACACGGCTGATAACTTCAGGATCCTCCCCTCTTTCCTCTGCCTTGCTTACCCATGCATTAATCTTCTCAAGAGAGGCATTTGCAGATATAACCCTGTGCTTAAAACCATCAAAATTCTGCACACTCGCAAGGCCCTCAAGCTGGCTGAGCTCGCCTGCCATGTTCTCCATCTCCAGAAGAACCTGGTCAAGCTCATTCTCCTGCAAAGTGCATCCAACCAGCAAAACAAGAGCCAAAACAAAAAATAATTTTTTCATGAAAGAAGGTATATGCTGTCAATATAAAAAAGTTCTGATTAAAGCAAGCTTTTTAAGGCAATAGTATTTATGCAGGAAACATGGGATTATTTGAGCAGATAGACAGATACAAGAAAGCAACCCCTACAGAACAGAGAGAGATGCTTGGGGAAAGACTGCAAAAAAAAGAGTATGCACAGCTATGCGCTTTCTACAGTTATGGAGTTGCTCATCCTGACGGAACACTAGACGCAACACCATTCACAGAGCTTGCTGAAAAAGACCCTGCATTTAAAATATATTTTCAGAGATTTGTGCACTTTACTGAAGTCAATAGAGAACGCCAGGACAACATCCTTAACATGATGCGTGAGCAAAAGAGATACAAAGAGATAGCAGAGATTTATGAAGCGTGCACTGCAGGAGGGATGGAGATGGGCTTCTACGCAATGTTCCAGATGATGGGCAGGGAGGACAAAGCATTTGGCAAGTTTTGGGAAGAATACACCAGCCAGGACCATAAAAAATTTGATTTAACCTTTCTCGAAAATCATCTTGAGAGTATAGTTGAAGCTGCACAGGCAATAATAGACGGTGAAATAGAAAGTGCAGAATCACAATGGCCAAGAGTGTACTCAATCTGCAAAAAGATGCACAGCCTCACAAGAGACATAGATTATCCTTACAGAGAAAGACTTCTTTCGTATGTGCAGGGAAAAACAGGCGCTGAAGAGCTTCCAGAAGCTGCAAAAGAATTCATCAATTCAGGCGTGGCAGAGTTTCTTCAGGCATTTGAGGGAGAGGACGAGCATTTTGAGGGCTTTGCAGACTGGGAGCAAAGAGAAGTTGAAGGAAGAAAAGCATTAGATGACTTCTTTGGAGTTTGATTTTATTCTTCAAAAATACCTTCTGCGTCTTGTTTTGCAAGACTAACAAACTGGTATTCTGGAATACTGTCCCTTATTGCTTCAGCATGCGCCACCCCAATAATAACTAAGTCTGGCTTATGTCTTTGAATCCTGCTAAGCATGTGTTTTTCTCTTTCAGCATTTGCTTCATTATACATCCTAGTAATCTCTTCTTGCGAAAGATTCTTGTCAAGAAGTTTTAATGCTCGCACTGCTGTTTTTTTGCTCTCTTCAAAATTGCGAATTTGTTGTGGTTTAAGTGCAATCCTTTGTTTTAACTCGTCTGTCGTGTATTGCACCACAAACTCAAGATTTTCCCTACATAATGTGCCTTCAAGAACTGTTATGGCTGCATTTATAACAGCATATCTGTCGTGAGCAAGCTGGTGCTCCAAAGGGACTGCTCTCGCCCCTCTTGCAATTGTATAATCGTGCAGCCTGTCAAAAAATGGGCCGCAGTCTCTTAGTTCTGAATCTTTGTTAGTAATCTCTAGCCCGATTGTAGCTGCATTTGTATCGTTTATTAAATCTAGAACCTGCCGCATCTCGTCTCTATTTGAATCGTCATGCAGAACTCCCACTAATGTTTTTGTTGACATTTTGATCTAAAGAAATCTAACAACAAATTCAATGATTTGTATAATGATATTGATGGATGACATTTTTGTCTCTTTTTATTAAAAGAAAAAAATAAAAATTTTAGTAGATGAAAGCAATAGCTTTCCTCTGAATCTGTTCAAACCTGATTCTTCCAGGGTCTGGAACTGGATTATTGTCACCTTGGAAAATAGCGTACCAGCCATTTTCGTCCTGGCCAATTTCCTTGACTCTGTGGATTATGTTTCCATAATCAGACTTGTAGGAAACAATGTCGCCAACCCTGACATCTGCTGTGCTCTTAGGAACTATCTCAATGGCGTTGTGCTGTGCGTCAAACACAGGGTCCATGGAGTTTGTGTCAGCAAAAGCTGCCAAAATCGGGCTCTGAACATCTATAATAACCTTGTCTGGATAGACGTGAATCTGGTATTCTTTAATATAGTCACCAGGAGAGTCTCTCTCTGGAATAACTTCTGGGAACTTACTGTATTCTGGACCAAATACACTAAAGTCTATGCCTTGAAGTTCTGACATACTAATCTCTCTATAATCTGGGACTGTCTGCGGCTCTGGTTCTGGACAAACAGGAACCGTTGGGCAAACAGGCTCATTATCTTCGTCAATCTGCGGTGTATTGTCTACAGGTGTCTCATCAACTGTAACATCTGCAAGTGATGCACTATCTCCTGGAACAGGAACCGGAACATTGTCCTGCACAGGTGCAGTAAAGTTAGCTCCAATTGCACCGGCTGCTGCGCCGAGAGCAAAAACAACCATCAACATCACTGCAACCAATTTTTTTGTTATCTTCATTTTGTTGTTACCCCCAAGTTGTCACTGTTATTGCTAAATATGTATCTTCTAGTATATAAATGTTTTGGTTTTTGTCACTAGGGAATGATAAAATAGTGTTTTAGACGATAAGCTTAATTTTTAGAATATGTAAAATAATTATTTGGATTATTGTTTTCAATATGCAAAATAATATTGTTCAATATGTATGATATAGTGTCCTTAAAAAACAAGAACCTATAAATAGCAAGAGTAATTATGCAAGACTTGGTGGGGGAACAATGAACATATCCAATATTCTAATGATAGGCTTCTTGATAGCACTAAGTCTTACAATCCTGATCTTCAGGAAAAAGTTTGTTTTCCACAGCTTTGGAAAAATAATATACTTTGGCATGTACAAGACAAAAGTAGGGCTAAAGCTGATGGACAAATGGTCAAGTAAATACCCAAGAATATTGACGAGATTATGCTATCTAGCAATCGGAATCGGCTTCATAGGAATGGTTGTCGTGGTATTTGACTTGATAAAATCAGGGTATCAAATACTTACAGGAACAAGCACATTATCAGTTGGATTGGTGCTTCCTGTTGAAGCTAAAGGAGTGTTTTATGTTCCTTTCTTGTATTGGATAATCGCAATTGCGGTCATCGTCGTGATACACGAGTTTTCACACGGCTTGATAGCAAGATTGCATAAGATAAAAGTGCGAAGCTCAGGGGTCGCATTCTTAGGAGTGATTATTCCTCTTATTCCAGCTGCATTTGTAGAACCAGACGAAAAACAACTAAGAAAAGCATCACGATTCAAGCAATTAAGCGTGTATGCAGCAGGACCATTTGCAAACATAGTCTTTGGATTTGCCTGCCTAGGATTATTTTTACTTGTGCTGAATCCATTAACAGCATCCATATACGATTATGAAGGGGTGCAGGTAAAAGACTTCATGGGAGTAGAGAGCCCTGCAGAAATCAGCGGCATGGCAGCAGGAGAAATCATAACACAAATAAATGACCAAGAGATAAAAAACACAGAGGACTTTCTTGCATCAATAGAAGGAGCAAAGCCAGGCGAAGTGGCAGAGATAAAAACAAGAGAAAATTCATATTCTGTCCTGCTTGAACAAGACCCTGCAGAAAAAGACGCATTTCTTGGGGTGTGGGTAGAGACAGAAAAAACAATGAAAAAAGAAAACCTGTTCTCTTATTTTATTGTGTGGGTAACTGACTTGTTTTACTGGCTGTTCTTATTGAACTTAGGAGTCGGCTTGTTCAATCTCGTGCCAATCGGGCCAATAGACGGAGGCAGAATGCTCCAGACAGTTCTTGAAAAAGTAATGCACAGCAAGCACGCAACAAGAGTATGGCACACTGTAAGTGCTGTTGTGTTAGTAATAATCTTAAGTAATGTGATTTATGCTTTTGTAGCATGAATTCTGTTTCACAACATTTATATAACAGTTATTTCTATTCCCTAGTAACTTACTAGAGAAAGGTGATTTAAGACGAGACTTTCAACAAAATCAGAATATGCCTGCCTTGCGCTGGTCGACCTGTCAAAGCAGTATGACAAAGGGCTGGTCAAGATCGAGGAGATAGCAAAAAGGCAGCACATACCAAAGAAATATCTTGAACAAATACTGCTTCTGCTGAAAACATCAGGGTATCTAAAGAGCAAGAGAGGATCAGAAGGAGGGTACAGGCTATCAAAGCATCCTGCAAAAATATCTGTTGCAGAGATTGTACGGCTGATGGACGGCGCGCTTGCTCCTGTAGAATCTGTGAGCAAATACTTTTACGAGCCGACACCAATATCAAAGAACAAGCAGCTGATAAGAGTCTTCAAGGAAATAAGGGATTACATATCAAAAAAGCTGGAGAACACTACATTTGCAGACCTGATAAAGAAATAATATTTTTTTTGTCATTATTTGTATAGTAAAACCATAGAGAAAGTATATAATATAGAGGTGAAAAATCATGGCAATATTTGAACTAGCGTTAGCTACAGGAATAATAGTGGCAATACTTGCATTTTTCGGGGAATTCATAGACTCGACACTAGGCATGGGATATGGAACAACACTCACTCCAGTGCTTATGATATTTGGGTTTGAACCATTGCAGATAGTTCCTGCAGTGCTTCTATCTGAACTGATAACAGGATTATTAGCAGGCTTCACGCATCATTCCCTGGGCAATGTCAATTTCAGGCCAAAGACAATGAACATATTCAGGATAATAACAGGACTGAGAATATATGGAATACAAGAATCCTGGAAGATAGGAATACCACTTCCATTGAAAGTCGCTCTTTTGCTTGCATTATGCAGCGTCGTAGGAACAGTCGCAGCAGTGCTTATTGCAGTAAACATACCAAAGTTCTATCTGTCACTCTATATCGGGATGCTAATACTTGTGATAGGAGTAGTGATATTAGCAACAATGCACAAGCACTATGGATTTTCCTGGAAAAAAATTACTGCCCTCGGCACGATAGCTGCCTTTAACAAAGGCATGAGCGGAGGCGGGTATGGACCAGTTGTTACAGGAGGACAGTTATTATCAGGAGTAGACGGCAAGAACGCAATAGGAATAACCTCACTTGCAGAAGGGCTGACTTGTGTCGTAGGCGTGATCGTGTTTTTCATAACAGGAGGGGCTGCTGACTGGAAACTAGCGCCTTACCTGATAATCGGAGCAGTATTATCTGTGCCATTGTCAGCAATATGCGTCAAGAAGATGAACACAAGCAAGCTTAAAATCATAATAGGTGTGGCAACAGTTGCATTAGGATTATTTGCCTTAGGAAAAGTATTATGGCCATTATTATAATTTATTTTTTAATTTTCCTTTGCTGTCTGCAAAATAATTTTTCCTTACAGGCCAGGCAATCTCGATATTCTCTTTGTCATATCTTTTCTTCAAAGCCTTGATGAACTCATGCTGCACAAGATACTTGTCAACATAGTTCTCAATCCTCAGAATTACAGAGAAATTGATATTAGAATCAGCAAACTCATTATATCGAATGAAAGGCTCAAAATCCTTGACAGCGCCTTTTACTTTTTTCTGTATCTTTTTAGCAACATCAATCGTTACTTTCTCAACTTTTTCTAAATCAGACTCATAAGCGACACCTACTGGAACAACAAAACCCATCTCTTGCACAGGCATTGAATTATTCACAAGAGTACTCTCTGCAAGCTTTGCATTAGGTACTATTACAAAAGTGTTTGGCAGTGTCCTGATTCTAGTAGACCTCCAGCCAATATCCTCAACATAACCAGAAAGATCTGCATCAGTCAAGTGTATGAAATCACCGACCTTAATCGGCTGGTCTGAAATAATATGCAGGCCTGCAAAAAAGTTTGTTAAAGTATTTTGGAGTGCAAGACCAACTGCCAAACCGCCAACACCCAAAGCAGTTATCAAAGGAGTGATCTCAATATCAAAATAACTCAGAATTATTATCAAAGCAATCAAGTAAACAACAATAATAACAACCTTGTTAAGCAATTGCGGAGTTTTTTGATATCTCTTGTGAACCTGAAGCCATTTTCCGATAAAAGCACTAAGCAATCCTGCAACAAACCAGGAAACCAGCAAGGCAATCACGACAAAAAAAGTGCCATGAACCCAGGGTTGATATCTTGAAAGATAAGACAGGTATTTCAAGGCAGAATAAATACCAAGAAATATTACAAAAACAGCCACAGGAGCAGTAATTCTTTTGACAGCAATGTCATCAAGCTTGCTCTTTGTCTTTGCTGTAAGCATCAGCAGGTATTTTTTCAGGACAAAATGAACAAGATAAGCAATAATAAAAGAGCCAAGTAGAATGGTACCTGCGCGAACATAAGGATCATAAAACCAAGCTGGATATACCATAGTTCCAATCTTAATTAAGTAGTATAAAAATGTTACTGATAGAAAACAATAAATAACACTTATTGCCTTTAGCTGTAAAATGAATAAAGCGATACTAAATTATTTTGTTGATCTCGGCATGGCAGTGTCTTTTGCGATAGTTGCAGTTACAGGCATCTTGAAATTTCCTGCACTAGGAGGAAGAACAAGAGACTACATGCTATTGCATGACTGGGCAGGAATCGTATTGGCTGCTTTTGTGCTATTGCATCTTATTCTGCACTGGAACTGGATAAAGTGCATGACAAAAAGTTGTGTTTTCAGGAAATAATCCTAATTTTGATTTGAATACTCTATATGTAGAGTTATTCATTTCTTTCACTTCTTATGTAGGACAACAAAAGTATATAAATACTTTAGATGTAACATCAAAATAATATTTTCGGGGGAAGGAATAAGAAAAGACATCAACCTACTTGCAGATTAGCTTAAACTGCAATATCGAGGGGGCGAAGTCTTTAGGTAGATGTAATGTTAATAATTCGCATTACATACAAAGTATTGTGAGATTTCAAGTATTTGCAAAATAAAAATTTGCAAAAAAGGAGTTGAAGTGATGCACAAAAACAAAAAAGTACCTTTTAGTATTACATACGAAGTAACTTGTCTTTTTGTTGCGTCATGTTTGTTACATACAGAGTACCTGTTGAATTATTTTGCCTGCATAGTTTTAAATAATATTACATACAAAGTATTTTTGATTATTTGAAGTACTACATACAAAGTAAAAGAGGGTTTGGATGAAAAAGGGGTTTGACAAGAAAAACACAGTTTCAACTAGTTCTATCCAGGTTCCAGTAGAGATATTTGGCACAGAACTAAGCCCTGCAGAAGCCCTTGTCAAGTATTTGAAAGATTATGAACACCTGACTTACAGTGAAATTGGCAAGTTATTGAATAGAGACCAAAGAGGAATATGGGGAGCATATGACAGAGCCACAAAAAAACAAACCAGCTCATTCCAAGTCCATCCTTCTGAACTTCTCATTCCAATTGAAATCTTCCAAGACCGTGATTATCCAATTCTAGAAAAACTAGTCGTTTACCTGAAAGACAACCAAAAACTCTCTGTCAAACAGATCTGCGAGATGCTAGACAAAAGCAAGAGCACAATCTGGACAGTCTATAAAAGAGCCAGGAGGAAAGGCAATGAAGAATAAGCTAGCAATACTGCTGATCATTGTCCTCTTGACTAGCTTTGCTGCTGCATTTGAGATGAACCTCTCAGGACTGCAGGACAGCACACCATCTCAAGCACAACAGGCAGTTCCAGCACAACAAACTGCAACAGAACAATCATCAATCGGCTTTGACTTCACAGACCTGCTTGCAGATAACACTCCTGAACAAATAATTGAAACAGTGCCAGACACTTCGCAAGAACCTTTAGTGGATATCACATCACAATTAGAAAGCAGTCCAGCCGAAGCAACAGACACCAGCACAACAGATACAAGCACAGATGAATTCGACCTTGCAGGACAATTATCAGACAGCAACTTTGAGACAGACATAGCAGGAATGCTCACAGACGCACCTGCAGATGAAAACACTGAACCACCTGAAGAAACAGTTTCACAAGAGCCAGAAACAAAACCAGCCCTGCCAGAACAGCTGACAGATACACAAGAAGAAACCCCAGACCCTCAAGAAGACTTATTCTCAAGCCTTGCATCACAACTAAAAGACCAAATCCCAGAAAACCAGACAAGCCAGGAAACAGAGCAAACTGTTGAAATCCCTGCAGAACAAGAACCAGCAGAAGGCCTTGCAGGAATGCTTGCAGGCAAACTGCAGGACCACAAGAAACCAGAAAAAACAAAAGCAAAACCAAGAAGAAAATCACCAAGCGAGCCAGTAAGAAGAGGAGCAAAGATAACAGCGCCAGAACCAAAAGCATACAAGCCAAGACAGGGAATGAGGCTTGAAATAAAGGAAAAGATAGAAAGAACAAAAACACGACATTATATCGGAGAGACAGAAGCACTTGATTACACAATCAAGCAAAGAGGAATCAAGCACGACCTTGAGATAAAAGACAAGATTGCAAAAATAAAAGACAAACACGTAGAAGCAAAAATAACAGGCATAAAAGAACTAAAAGACATAGAACTATTCTCAGACAGGATACCTGAAGAAAAAATCGAACTGCAGAGAGATAGACTAGTTGCAAGGTCTGTGCATGCAGAAATAAAGACTCCTGTATTTGCTGTTAATGAAAGTCTTGAGTTTGAGAATGCAACAATAACACTGCCTGTGACAGGACCAGTAGACACAATACTGCACTGCCCGGACTTTAATGAAGAAAACGGAACATGCCCAGGATGGGAAAAGACAAGCATACCATTCAAGCAGGAAAATGGAACAGTCACATTCAGCGTTGATGAATTCTCCGCATGGTGTGCTGCACAACTCACTGTCTTAAACGTGCAAAGCTATCCTACACTGAACGGCAACTGGACAGTCAGGTTCACCACAAACGGAACAGCAGACCTCACAATAACAGCAGTTCAGGGAACATTGTTTGGAAGAGACCTTGAATTCCTAGAGCTAAGATGCGGAGATACTGTGCTCAATGCAACATATGCAAACAACAAGGTAACATATGCAAACTATTCATGCGACAACTACACAAGCCACGAGATATCCCAAGTTAAAACACCAGGCAAGCACGTGCTAAGGTTTGACTTTGGAGGAGCCACTGACCATGCATTCAACCTAGTGAACCTTGACCCTCCAAGTGTTCTGATAGACCTCAATACCGCAGGAACAACATACGGCCACTACCTGTTATGGAAGACAAACGCGACAGGAACATACGATGAGTTCGGAGGGCCAGTTGTCCTGGATGGCAGGCTGTTCATAACATCAAAACAAGGATGGCCAACACCAGGACCAGGACAACACGGCCACCAATGGATTGCGTGCCTGAACCACACAACAGGAGCAATGATATGGAACCAGACATACGGAAACAGCGACGCCACACCAGCAGTAAAAGGCGAGAGAGTCTATCATTTAACATACAACGGATTCAGCACAGCATTCATCTACAACGCAACAACAGGAGCGCAAATATGCAACTACACATTTGAAGGCACAGCAACATATGACGGAGCAGCAAACTCACCACTAGTAGCAGACGGAAGACTATACTTCTCAGAACTGTATGGAACAAACTCAAAAGCATGGGCTCTCAATGCAACAGACTGCACACCGATTTGGAACGTGACAATCTCAAGCGGATGGTGCACGCCAGGCTCATCATTATCATACTATGACGACAAGGTATACATACCAAATTATCAGAACAGCAGGGTTTATGTCAAGAACGCAACAACAGGAGCAGCCTTGTTTGACACAGGAGCACTACAGACTATCTGGGACAGCTCGCCAGTGATTGCAGATGACAAAGAAGTGTTCTATATAGGAACCACTGGCAGCAGATTATACTCCAGAAACCTTTCAACAGGCGGAGCAAAATGGTACAAGTCTGTCATAGGAGCAGTATACAGGTCACCAGCATATTACGATGATCTGCTGTTCTTTGGAATGAGCAACGCAAACCAACACCGGTTCTATATAAAGAACGCGACAACAGGAAATGACATCTACACATATGATGTTGCAGTAGGAGGAAGCGGAAGCAACTACGGCTCAACTGCAATAGTAAAGGACCAAAACAACAATGAATTAGGAGCAATACTCACAACAAACAATCTTGACAGGGTATACTTGTTCAACCTCTCAAGCGGAACACCACTATGGGAATACCAGCTCGGAGCAGGAAGCTTTAGCGCACCAGCAGTAGCAGATGGAATACTGTCATTCACAGCAGACGACTGGTATGTCTACGCATTTGACATAGGAGCAGGAGGAGGAAACTGGACAACACTCAAGTATGACGAGAAAAGAACAGGATACTGCTCAGACTGCCTTACAGACTGGCAATATGTAAAAGTAAACTGCACCACTTCACTAGGAAACACAAGCTGCCTTGTGGCAAGCACATATGACAGGAACATAACAAACGTCACACTGGACCTAGGCTTTAATGCAGACTGGTACAATTCAACAGGCGGACTCTTGAAATCCAACTCAAGCTGGTACAAAATACAAGACATGGCAAACAAGACATCAATGATGATATTCCTGCAAGACGTGCAGCCGCCAACACCATTCGACCTGGTATCACCTGCAGACGGAACATACTCATCAGACAGGACACCGCTGCTTGACTGGCAGGACACAGTAGAGGCAAACTTCGCAAACTACACAATACAGGTATCAGACGTGGCAAACTTCGCGCACATCAACTACACATACGCAACATACAACACAATAACAAACTCATCATACCAGGTGACAGCAGCATGGACAGATTTAACAAAATGGTACTGGAGAGTCATAGCATACGACACGGCAGGACAAAGCACGACATCAACAAGCACATTTGTTTACTTCACAGACACAATACCACCAAATGCAACACTCAACAAGCCGGCACCAAACTACGTTAACGACTCACTGCCGCCAATAAACGTAACATTCAACTGCTCTGCAACAGACAACATGAACCTTTCAAACATCTCGCTATACATAACAAACTCAAGCAACCAGGCATTCAGCAGAAACCAGACAACAACAGTGTCAGGAACCAGCGCGTCAGCACAATGGACACTAGAACTAAAAGCAGGAAATTACACATGGAACTGCCTTGCAAAAGACAAGGCAGGCAACCAGGACTGGGCAGACAGCAACAGAAGCATAATCATAAACGAAGTATACAACACATCATTCTACGGAGTAAAGCTGAATGAATCAGACTTCAGCTTCTCAAGCGCGACATATGTAAAAGGAATAGAGGTAGGCTTTAACACATCAGAACAAAACCTCAACCTTGAATTCATGTCATCAATGAATGTCTACAAGCAGTCAGGCATTGGAACAAGCGAGATATGGGTCAACCTGACAGTGGACGGCAGGCAGATACTTGAAGAAAGACTGACCACAGTCACAGGATTCTTTGGAATAATAACAGATGAGACCTCAACAGGAACAAGGCCGGTAATGTTCAATGTAAGCAACGGAGAACACAACCTCACAGTGCATTTCAGGAGAACAGGATTCGGGGCAATAAATGTTAACGACATAGACATGAGCATAGGAGAGTTTGAGACAACACAGAAAAAGAATGTATCAGGACAACTGACTGACATGAGCGCAAGCTTCTCAAATGCAGCACTTGCAGAAGTATACCGCGTGCAGATAAACAAAACAGTAGTATCACCATCATACATAGGAAGCAAGTTCACCATGAATGCAAGCGCGGCAACAACAGTTGCGTGCAGGTTCTTCTGCCCGTCTGTAAACGCGTCATCACCATTCTTTGTAAGATACCTCTCAGGAGCAGCAGACGTGGGAAGCGTTGGACTGAATGCAATCAAGACCTGCGAGAGCGGAACACACAACCTGACGCTGGAGTGCCTGTCATCAACAGGAGCAGCAGTAGACATAACAGGAACAATAATAGACTTTGAGCTAAGAGACAACAGCTACAACTTTGTGAATAACTTTGAAGCAATGAACAACCAAACAAATTACACCACAACAAAGTCCTACAATGCAGGAACACACACCTTAGTAAACGGCAGTCTTGCAATGCAAAACGGAACATCTGTGTTCTTGTCAGCCACAGCATCATTCAAGTCAACAACAGGAGCACAGACACCAACAATATTCATCAATTCAACAACAGTGCCTGCAGGCAGCTGTTACACAAAGAAAGAAAGATACCTGAGCGACAACAATGACGTAGGAAACGTGTTCATCTACTACATATGCAGCGGACTGACACCAGGAAACACATACAACTTCAGCCTCTGGCTAACAGTGCCTGCAGGAGAGACAGTGCAGGTCCTTGACGAAGGCCTGAGCGGATTTGAAACAACACCATTTGACATCACCACAAAAAATATAGCGCCATTAGTGGCCATACTGCACCCAGATGAAGGAGACAACATAACAGGCATGCTTAACATCAACTGGACAACAACAGACGAGCAAGGAGACAAGTACCTCACAAACATAACAATAAGCAGCGGAGCAAGCACCACAGTAATCGCATCCAATCTTCCACACACAGCATCTAATTATACTTGGGACTCAAGCAGCGTCGCAGACGGCTACTGGAACCTCACAGTTCAGAGCTGTGAAAATGAAACAGCAGACTTATACTGCGGACAAAGCACAGAACTCATATTCATAGACAACACAGGACCTACAGTAACCTTGAACAATCCCGCAGATAATTATGTAACAAACATAACAACAATCAACTTCAACTGGACAGCATCAGAACAAAGACTACTGCCAATACACTGCAACCTCTCAATAGACGGGGCAGTGAACCAGTCAAACATATCAGCAAACAACGGCACGCCGACAAACTACACAGTATCAGGCTTTGCAGAAGGAGACCACAATTGGTCAATAACCTGCTGGGATGCAAACAACAACATACAAACATCAGAGACAAGAGACTTCATAATAGACACACACAACCCATCAATATACTTCCTTAACAACACGCCGGCAAGCGGAACAGCACAAAACGAGACCTGCGTAACAATAAACATATCAGTATCAGACCCTACACTTGACACGACAACACTGAACTGGAACAGCTCAACAAGATACTTATTGTTCGGAAAATTCAGGAGAGAAATCACGATAGACAACACGCAGAACAATGAAACACTCACAGACTACCAGATGCTGTTAACAGTACCAAAATACCCAGAATTCTGCCAAGCATGCACCGGCGTAAAATTCACGAACCACAACCAGACAAAATTGCTGAACCATTGCGTACTTGAAGTGGCAGATCCGCTGACAGTATGGGTAAAAGTGGACAAGATACCGGCAAACAGCAACACAACAATATGGATGCACTATTCTGGAGAAGACTATGAATCATGCACAAGTGACTGCACGCAGACATTCTCCTCTGACGAGCTTGTGACAAACAGATATGTCGTGAGCGCAATAAGCGCGCAGTCAGATTTAATAACACAGGCAGGACTTCCAAACACAACAATAAAAAATGATGATTCCGGCGAGAACGTGACACTAAACATGGGACAGATACACGTATTCAATGCAGCAACATTAAATGCAACAACAGGATTCAGCAGCAACAAGCCCTTCTGCGCCTCATTCAACGCCACGCAGGCAACAGACACCCTAGTTCCAGTGTCATTCTCAGGCAAGAGGTTCTCATACCACTTCACAAGAGACAATCCAAGAATAGACTTCATGTCAATCTACGGCAGCGGCCTAGTGAACATCTCACTCTACACAGCAGCAGGAGCACTTGTTTCAAAAACAAATGTCAGCATAGTGAAAAACATGAATTACTCATATGACTTTACCACAGCAAGAACAGCAATAATAGAATCAGACATACCAGTAATGGTCACATACGTCGCAAACAGGTCCGGCAGCTGGGCAGACAGCATGGTGATGCAGCCAGTATCAACAGAGATATTCGGCGTGGTCTCAAACCAGTTCTACGTATCTGCAATAGAGAATGGAACAAACTGCACAGCATACTACAGTGACAACATAACAGCAACACACAGCTTCATAAGAGGAGAGAGATTCAACTTCAACCACGGCGCGCAAGCCCAAGGACAGGGAACAGTCGTAAGAGTCCTGTGCAACAAGCCAGTCGGAGGACACCAGCAGGCAGACGGAGACGGAGTAGAACTAACAGCAGGATGGTCAAGAGACTCACTCGGCAACTGCATGGGAACACCACTTGCAGCAGAATATGTGGTAGCAGTGTGTCCTGTGCCAGGAACAATAATCTATCAATACAATTCAACAGGAGACCTCATGGGATATGCATCCTGCACACCAACAAAAAACAGCAGTTTCCCAGGAAAATACAGGTTCACAAACATACCAGCAGGAACAACATTCTACACCAATCCAGGAAGAATAATTTATGGAATGTACGAGACAGCCTCATCAAATGACGAAGAAAACATGTGCGGACTGGTACAGGCAAGAAAATTCACATACCCAGAACCAACCTACTCAATAGGAAACTCCACAGTCAACAACACATACATAACAATATGCAACCTATCAGAAGGAATATACTATTACAATGCAACAGCAAATGACACACTAGGACACCAAAACAGCACAGAGACAAGAAACATAACAATAGACTTCACAAAACCAGGCGTGCAGTTCGTGCCGCCAACAACAACAACAGGAAACCACTCACAAACATGGATATTTGCAAACGTAACAGCAACAGACAATCTCGCAGGAATAGACGCGATAACCGTCTACCTATACAACGGAACAGGAGCACTGATTAACACAACAAGC
>JAHWHY010000012.1 GCA_019323015.1 Candidatus Woesearchaeota archaeon | reverse complement strand
TATTTACAAGATTATGACAATTCTCATAATGTTTTAAATTCCTTGTTGCAAGATAATCTGCATTTGCCTTGTTTGCTAAAATTGCATGTAATGCATCATCCCAATGTTTAGAAATATTCCTTGCTTTTTGCCTATCTCCTAGAGCTTCCTTGATGAAAATTAACTTATCTTTTTCTTTGAAATTATTTAATACTCTGTTGATTTGCTCTTCTGTAAGATGGCGCCGTAATTCATCAAGCAACCAATCAGATATGATTAGTTTAAAAGCACAATTCCAACCTCTAGAAAAGAATATGAATGCAAACTCTTGTAACGGTCTAATATTATCTTCTCTTTCATCCAAATAATCAATAAAAATATTGGTATCGCAATAAACTTTAAGCGCCATAATTGCAAGTTAGCAGGCATAGATATAAATAAGTTGTCTTATTTTTTTACTTTTTCAAATGATCTAAAACATGTTTTGGAAGATCCTTTTCGGTCATGTTTAACTGTTTCATCAATTCTTTTAATCCTTGTCTCCACTTTCCTTTTTTGATTTTTATATGTTTTAGCGTATATTTGTGCTTGTCATAGGGGATGTCAATCAAATTAAAATCTTCATTGTTAAGTTTGTCTACATCTATATGATGAACAACATGCCCCGAACGTAACTTAAATTTTTCTCTGTAAATGTACCTATGTAAAAATTCTTTTTTTCCATTTTCAAAACGGAGATATCCTGTTTTTTTATCATAGAAAAGGTTATGATATCTTTTTTTGTATTTATTAAGCGCACGCCAAATATGCAATTTTGGTTTTATTTCTTTTTCGTACAAATATACCAAAGAAATAATCACAATAAAACATATGACGCCGCTTATTATAAGTAAATCTCGCCATTTAGTAAAGATATTCTCTGGTTTATCCTTACAAATACCGCCATCCCCTTTGTTTGATTCACATTCCCATTCGCAAGAATATGTTTCTCCTGCTTTCTTAATAGAAGGCTTCAAACAGCTTTCATTTTTACAGTTCTTCAAATCTTTTGGGCAACGTGTGAAGGGTCCACAATATCCTGCAAAATTGCAGTATCCACAGCCACATTCTTTGTCTGATTTACATTTTGTACCATTATTTAGACACTCTTTTCCATTTGGGCAAATTTTGCAGATAGTTTTGTTCTTTTCAACAAGCACTTCTTTAGGATATAATATCTGCGGTTTAGAAATATAATAAGACACATTCTCATTTATTGAACATTCCCCCATTGTTTTGCCATCAAAACAATAGTGTTTAAATGTGCTATAATTTAATGATCCGATTTTCAGTCCTTTTGAATGCTTGCCTTTAGAATGCCCGATTACTTTATAATTAAAAACAGCAAAAACCTCGAAATTATTGGGATTTGTTATTGTAAACGTAGCAATTTCTCCTTTTGTAAAATCAGAAAGTTCTAAAGGATTTCCTATTTTAATGCTGGTATATTCTGGACATAATGCAAGCTCCTTTTCTGGGCATACTTCAATGTCGGTATAGTCACAAGATAATGCAAAAGTAGCAGGAAACAATGTGCACAATACTACGAACCAAAACATTATCTTTAAACCACCCCACGCAGTTAACATATTTTGATGATATTGTAACGCATATATAAATACCTTGCCCCTGGCTACTATCTGTCCGCAGGACCCTAATCATTCACACTCAAACCCGCCTTTTGCAAGGCGTTCACATGTATACACTATGTCTTCGCTGATGCATTCAAAAGAAAATGCTTCGCAGGTTTGATTGAGGGCGCATCCTGGTGTGGTTATGTTGCTTAGATATTCATAGAATCCTGAATCAAATAGGTTGTTCATGACTTTTCTTAGGATTGTTTTGCCGCTTGAGTTCTTCTTGGCAGTTATTGTTCCGTTTGGAAAAGGGCCGCAGTCAAGCTCAACAAATTCTCCATCTTTCCACCAGCAGTCAAGCATGGATTTATGTGCGCAGACAATGTCTGTTGATGTGCAGTTGAGATACCTGAATTGGTTTACATAGTCATAATCCAGCCCTACTGGATTAATTACGTTCTTTCGTGCTGTTTCAGTCAATTCATCATCTGTGGCATTTTCAGATATGTTGAAAGAACGCATATAACTGCAATGTATTGTTGCTTCAGAGATATCAGAAATTGTGTCATTAGCAGGTGCTTCCTGCATAACTGTTTCACTGGTGCATCCTGCCAGTATAATAAGTAGTATCAATCCCCACAGCCTCATAATAAGAAAGAAGTGCTTTGTTTTTAAAAACTTTTGTATCTCTATCCGAACACCCACTACCTTTTTAAACACTTCTTCTTTATTGCTCTTCATGAAGTACTATCTGTGCCTAATATTACTGATACTCTGCTCTTGCGCTAAAGTTAGCACTCTGGAAACAACTGATTCTGGCACTTGTTCTCTAACTACAATCACTTCTTTTGAGCCGCATGATCAGGTCAACTTCCTAACGTTAATAAACAATGATTTAGCTTACACAACTGTTGATAATCAGACTTGCACTGGTGAGTACGTAAATACTGTTTGTTCATCAGATTCTAAAGTATACTTAAATAATGAAATAATCAAAGAATTAAACAAGTCTGTGAATATTCTTTGGGATTTAAATAATAAGGTTGCATATAAAGTGAATGATAAAGGTCAGTCATTATACATAAACAAGGACAAGATAGCCACTTACAATTCCATACAGGGTGTAAGAGAAATAGGTGGTAAATTAGTATTCATCGCTTCAAAAGACCTTAAATGCACGCATAGAGATTGTTCTGGCACTTATGTGATAGTTGAGGATGGTGTTGAAACGCCTGTTAATGCTAAGGGAATTCAGTTTGCCAAAGCAAGTTTGGCATATTCCATTACAGGCAATGAATCTTATATGATATTCAAGAATAACAAGTATGGCCCTTATAAATACGTTGAGTGGCCTGTGGAAATAAATAACCAGATTGTTTTCTCAGATGGAAGCAGGATATACATTGATGGAGTGCCTTTGGACACGGATTATGATCATATTACCGCTCTAGACAGTGTTAACAACAGGCTTGTCTACACTGCGTCAAAAGGCAATAAGTCCTATCTCATCAACGGCCCCGAAATATCTGGCCCTTATGAGTGGGCTAGTCGGTTTGTATCAATCGGCGATAAGATTGCCTTGATTGAAAGAGTGGATGGTATGTATTATTACATTTATTTTGATGATGAAAAATTTGGTCCTTATAACAGTCAGCCCCAATTATATGATTTCAATGGCGAGCTTGCGTATCTTGTAAAGCAGCAAGAGAATTACATAGACCTGGGCTATTACACACTTTATTACAAAGACTGTGAATTCAACATAGAGAACATCAAGAATCCTGTTTACTATAACGGAAATATCGCATACACAACAAAGGAAAACAATAAGGAATTTGTTGTGATTAAGAAGCTTGTTTAACTTCTTCTCAAGAAAAATCCGAAAATCTTTCGGAAATATCGTCACTAGCCACTGGACAGCTATGCACAGAAGTTATAAATGATTATTGCTTTCTAAACTGCATGACAAAAATTAGTGTTTTAGGAACTGAAATCTCGATTTATACTAAAAATGAAGAAGATTTTATTTCTTTGACTGATATGCTTAAAGCAAAAGATGGTGATTTTTTTATTTCAGATTGGCTTAGAAACAGGAATACAGTTGAATTCTTGGGAATTTGGGAAAAATTGCATAATCCTGATTTTAATTATGGCGAATTCGCTACAATTAGAAGCAAGGCAGGATTGCACAATTATAAACTAAGTGTAAAAGACTGGGTTTCTAAAACAAATGCTATAGGGATAAGAGCAACTGCAGGCAGATATGGGGGTACATACGCTCATAAAGATTTAGCTTTTGAGTTTGGAATGTGGATTAGTGCAGAATTTAAGATTTATTTAATCAAAGAATTTCAAAGGCTAAAAGATCAAGAGCAAAAACAATTAGGCTGGGATATTAAGAGAAATCTGGCAAAAATCAATTATGCAATCCACACAGATGCAATAAAAGAGAACCTCATACCTAAAGAGATTACCAAAGAACAGGCAAACCAAATTTATGCTAATGCGGCAGATGTTTTAAACGTGGCTTTATTTGGAATGACTGCTAAAGAATGGAGAGAAAAAAATAATAAAAAAGGAAATATCAGAGATTATGCAAACGTGTCTCAATTAGTCTGCTTGTCTAATCTTGAAAATCTGAATGCTTTGTTCATTAAAGAAGGAATGAATCAGCATAACAGATTAATCAAGCTTAATGAAATCGCGATATCACAGATGAAAATTTTGATAAAAAACAGGTCAATAAAAAGTCTTGAAACGCCTGAAAAAATTAAGAAGCTCAATCATAAGAAATAAGTTAAGTACTGCATCTTCCTAAAAAACCCCAATATCAACAAATCAGGCTTATGTCTGCCTGGATTACTCTTCCTAACATAAAAGAACTACTTCCTCAAAAAAGCATCTGCCTTCTTAAGTAACTCTTTTGCACTATCAAATGTTATTTTATTAAGGGCTTCTTCATAATCCAGCCATACAGAATCCACAACATCATCTGTTATGTGTTTTATCTCTGATGAACTCGCTTTACACAAGAAAAACACTACAGTCTTGTCTTCTTTATTTATTTCATCAATATAATTTATACTTTCCTTAAAGCCTGGAATAATCTCAACTTTCAAGCCAGTTTCTTCATATATTTCCCTAAGAGCTGTTTCTTCCTCAGATTCTCCCTGTTCAGTGTGTCCTTTTGGGAAATCCCAGTGTCCTCCGTCTCCATGCTTTACTAGAAGATACTTTCCTTCCCTAATTATTATACTTCCGCAACATTTTGATTTTATCATAATAAGCAATATATGTGGAAGATTTATAAATATTTGCTCAAATCTTGTCTGCCTGGATTACAGTAACATCAAACAGCACATTCAACAATAGAATCAGAAACATTCTTTATTGGTGCTGTTATCTGATGTATAAAATTCTGTTTTTTGCTTAGTAATGACATAAGTCTATTCCGTTGCATGCCGACGAATTTCAGTGTGATTGTCACTATTTTCTTTTCCACATCTGCCTTAAACTCACCATGAACAATGTTTTTCAGTACGTATTTGTCAACACCAAAGACTTTTGAGGCGTCAAAGACCCTTATTCCTGTAATTAGATTTTTATCATCAATGTCTATTGCAAAGTTTTGTATCTCTATTGATTTCTTGTAGTTCCGGTCTTTCATTTTAAACGTAAGTATATCATGCTTGTAGTCATAGATAAATTCTCCTTTTCCAGTGATTTTTTTCTTTTTCATCTTGGTATTTCCAGGGTGTTCATGAACGAGACAATCACAGCCTTATTTTTCTCGATTTCAAGGATTAACTTGAGATACCCTTCTTTTTTCCTGTAATACAGCGCATATCTGCTGTTTTCCTGCAAAAATATTCTTCTTGGGCTTTCTCTCTGTATTGTGTTTATTAGTTCAGTTTCTTTAAATAGTTTTCGCTGCCCTGTTCCGAGGTGGTCAAAAGCATGTGTTGAGATTGTTATGCTTTTATTTCTCAGCAGCTCTTTTAGTTCCAGCTCATCAAGTTCTCTGACAGGTCTTATTGTGTAGATGCCCATGCAGTATTTTTGTTTTTTATTCTTTATATGTTTTTATTAAGAATTCCCGCAAATATTTCGATCAGATCTGCCTGGATTACTCTCCCGAATATTAATAAAATAAGAAAACTTTAAAAACTATTTCCAATTCGGATATTACAATGGGACTCAAAGACATCTTGGCTGGATTAATAATTACTTATGCTACTCTGACCCCTATTTCTGTTCTTGCTCAAGAGACTCAAATTGTCAGCCAGGTAAAGAAAGAACTGACACCTCATGCTATAACTTACTTAAGATTAGATGAGTATGAATCTGCGGATTTGACTGGTTCAACAAGGTTCGTGAATCTTACTATGTCTGAAGAAGATGGAATCGTAAAGCTTTGCGGTTCTTTGTTAAGGGAGGAAAACCAGGAATCTTCAAATCCTTTAGATTTTGTAATCAGGAAAAAAGGAGATAATGTCGACATCTGGACTCGTGATTCTGTGCTGGGCGTGTTCAGTAGAGGGGATCAGGATGATTTTAATCTTTTAATAACAGATAGGATTAATCAAGAATCCTTAAGCAATTTAAGGAAACAACAATCTATAGAAGATATTTTACTAAGTATCAACCCAGAGCAGTTCCTGAGCCAGACAGATGCTGTTGTCAAGGCAGAGGGTTATACTGCGTGTGGTATACTTGCTTTGTATGAAGGCCGCCACTGGGCAGGTAATTATAAAAAATCACCTGAAGAGAATTTCAGGCTTCACACTCATAACTTAAATCCAAGATTGACTCAAGCAGTCTGCTTAGGAAGAGATTCAAGCGAGTTAGACCTTGAAATCCAGAGGTTTTTCAATAATTATAATTTCAGGGCCAATTTTTACACTCTTGAACAAGACCACATCTTATACCTGCATCATTTTCTTGGAGATATCCACGATGCTTACTTCATAAGAATGCCTAATAAAAAAACAGAATTCAGAGGCTGGATTCCGCAGCAATCAGAAAGGCCAAAAAGCTGGGGCAGATATATTCATATAAAGATAATTTACGACAAAGACGGCAATATAGAATCAAACACCTTGACAACAAAAGAAGATGACAAGAAAATAGTCCTTGACAAGCCATTAAGTGAGTCAGCTGCAAGAAGTCTTTACAGGATAGGCGCCCCAATTCTGGATAGATGCATTAAAGCTTTAGAGTAAGCCTGCCTGGATTACAATCAACAGCATCAAAGAACTAATCAACTGATATCTCTATTTTTTTATTGATAATGTCTGGGTGTATTACAAGTTTCTTTCTTTTCAAGTCAAATGCGTCAGTAATTTCCTTTGGGAATGTCATTCCGATGCTGTGTCCTATCTGTATTGGTTTCTTCACATACTCTTTTTTGAGCCGTTCAGCTTCTAGTTTAGAGATGGCCTTCATAGTCAGTTCTTCTGTAAATATCTTTTCCTTGCATTTAGGGCACTGCCTGGCTTCAAGCTTCATTCCTTTGTAATTGATAAACACCTTCTTCATCCCAACATTGCAATTGACGCATTTCATTCTTTTCCTTCCTCAATTATGACTGTTTTTATCAATATTTTATCATCTCTCTCCAGGCATACCACAAAAAAGGACAGATTATCGCTAAAATACGAGCAATATGTTTTGTGCTTTTTTGAAAGATGCTTTCTTGCAGCAAATCTCCCTGAACGAACTGTATTAAACGCCCTTTCTTTTGTCTCAATATAATCCAGCCCGTATCTCTGCCCTCTTTCAATCATCCTGAAAAAGGCATGCATTTCAATATTGATTATTTTCAATTTAAGACACCCAACTATATAAAACTTTTGGTTAAACTATTAATTAAACTATATTAAAGAAAGCATTCTTTATATGCCTTTACAAAGAATTCCCGGAAATCTTCTGCCTGGATTACAGTTAATAATATTAAAAAAAATAGCTTTATGAAGCTTTTTTCTTCTCTTCAGCCATGCCCACAAGCCTGTAAAATCCGATGTCATAGTGCCAGGTGTTTCCTGCGGATAGTTTTGGATTTCTGGAAAGCCCGTAGAGAAAGTTTTGCAGTTCTTCTGCAGACTCAAACATTTGGCTTAGGCTTTTTTGAATTTTGTCTCGTTTTCCAGTGTCAACAATGTCGACTGCAGCATGGCTTTGCTCAAAAGTGAATTCTCTGTTCCATTCTACAGTTATGAATTCGCTTGTTTTATCAACTTCAAATCTTAGTTTTGATGCAAGGTTGAAGTACTCGCCTGTATAGCAAAAGACGTGCTCTTCGTGATAGTTTTCTTTTGCGCTTTGATTATCCAGGTGCGCGACTCTTTCCATCATGCCTATTGGCTTTATCTTTGCATCAATTGCATTTACAAGCACATCTAGAGCCTTTCTTTTTGCAGTAAGAACATTTTCCATCTTATCCCTCCCAACCGAAGTTTTGGTGTATTATGCTTGGCAACTATTTAAATTTTTTTATCTGCAGGGATTACAATCACCAGCTTTAAAAACCTACTTCTTCTAATTGAAAATATGGCGCCGATTAATCTTGGAAAACTAGTGAAAAAAGCACTGAAGCGAAAGTGGTACATAGCAGGGTATAAGCCAGGAAATCGTTTCAGCGCTAGTTTGGATGACAATGATGATGTGCATCTTGAATTCATATTTAATCATGCAGACAATTATATTCTGAGAGCAAGAGCGCATCAAGAAATTGGTTTCTGGCATTATGATGAGCGTTCTAAAAGAGGAAGAAAAGAGCTAAAACCATTAGCAGAACACCTGCTTGAAAGATTTGGCGGCGGTTATATGAACACTCCGTTTTACACGATTCCAGAGTTTATAATGCCGATGTTTGACAAAAAAGTAACAGCAGACGATATCAATGCTAGATTGTCTGAAGAGGCATAATCTTTTTAAATAATCTTTATTTAGTGATACTCATGAGATTTGAAAGACTAGAGCATCTAAGAAAAGAAGGAGAACACACTCCTGATTTCCGCGCGAGATTAACTTATGCTTCTGAGCAGCTTCCGCCAGTAAGGGCTTATTTTCATAGGGCTGGTTTTGGCGAGGCATATACTGATGGTGCTCATTCTGTGGAGAAAGTTGCAAAAGAGCATTTGATAAAGACTTTGTCTGGAAATCCTCATCTTTTCAAGCGCGTTGATTTCATGATTGCTGCTTTATGGGGCAGTGAAGGCCATAAGATGATTGACTTGGCAAGATGGGTTGGTATAGAACCAGGAAAATGGCCAGGCAATCCAGAGCTTTTAGACATTATCGTATTCAAGGATGGAGTTTATATGCCGCAGATTCTAGAAAGGACCTGTGAAGACAGTATCATCGTATTCGGCAAAGAAGCTGAATACAGAAGAACAACAAAGGACCGGACAGATTTCATGGAGCACCCTCCGGATATTGAAGGGCTTGTTGATTATTAGTTCTCCTTGCCTTTATCATATATTTTCTGGCACGCATCACAAAAATTCTTTTTTGCTTCTGATTTGCCAACTAGGAATCTCTTCTTGCACATCCTGCAGTACTTCACCACGTTGTATTCTACCATTTTAAAACACAGAAATTCTCTGATATTTGTTAATAATGGTTCTTGCTTTATAAGTGTTTAGTAAATTTTCAGTATGTTGCCTTAGGCATTCCTTCTCTATAAGCAAACACTTGTTTTACTTGTTCAAGAACTATAATCGGATTCACCTGCAAAGGATCTCTGAAATACTCTCCTTTTACATAAGCTCTGGCTTCTTCTTCAGTAAACACTATGAATTCTTCAGGCATCTCAACCATTTCTTTTGTAATCTGTTTTGTTCTTTTGTTCAGGTCATCATAAACAACTGTGTCAAACTTATATTGTATTCTCTCTACTGTGGCTCCCTCAAATGTTCTTTCAACCACTACAGGAACTCTGTACTTGTTATCAAACCTTAGAATCACTCCTTCACCGTTTTCTTTCTCAAATATTAATGATAAATTTGAACTATAATATCTGTCTTCAACATGCAGTACTTGTTCAGCTGTATCTTTCTTAGCAGGAACTCCGTTTGAAAACATCTCCATCCAATCTACAGGACTATAAGGATATGCTTCCATTGGTATCTTCATATAAGCCATGTGTGTTTCATCTATACTTCCTGTTCCATTACCGCGAACTTTAGATAACCCATAATCAGATATTTCCCCAAATAATACATAGACTTCTTTTGTTTCAGGATTCCATTTGGCAAGGTCCCATTTCCTGCTGACCTCTCTCCACATGCTTGCTCTCCAGTCATTAAACACTTTTGCTTCTATTTTGTTATTCACTGTATAATACCAGTATCCTTCTGGTAAAGCATCTAAAAATGCAGGAATAGGATTTTCCAGAGGCAGGTTCTTCTCAATCTTGATTACCTGTTTTACTTCAGGCTCTTTTTCTGCCTCTTTTACAACTTCTTTTACAACAACTTCTTTTACAGGCTCTTCTTCTGAAGGAGCCTCTTCAACCACAATACATGAAGTAAGCAGAATCAGCATCATTGCTAAAACCAGTATTTTTTTCATCAAAAAGTATTAATTGTTGGGAGTTTATAAAACTGTTGAATTTTTTTTGCTGGGAAAATATTATATACTTGTGATTTAACTTGTTTTATAATGGCGCTTAGAAAGGCTGTTAAAAAGCTTCACAGGTTAAGAAAGAAAAAGGAAAAGCTTCCAAAGTGGAAGGCTAAGTGGAATCATTTTAATGAGAAATATCTTGGGTGGCTTGAGAATTTTGTTGAACTGTTAATTCCCTGGCTTGTGCTGGTTCTCCTGCTGGTCTTGATAGGGGAATATATACATTATATTAATGTGTTCCACTGGCACTGGGTTGACAGCATCTCAGAATTCTTTCATCATCATGCAGGGGCTGTGCACACCTTTGACCAGTTTGTTGTTGCTTTTTTCTGCATTGACTTGTATTTTAATTTTTTCAAGAAAGCCACTTTTGAGAGCTTTGTAAAGACCTCTATACTTGACATTATTGCAGTTGCTCCTTTGGGTGCATTGTTTCGTGTTTCAGAGGCTGGTGAGGCGCAATTGTTGGTTCATGTTGGTGGTGATACTCCAAAGGTTGCGCGTGCCGCAAATATTGGGGCGCTTGCCAAGGCTGAAAGTGCCACAAAGACAACAAGGATTTTGTCAAGGATGCCGAGGTTTGCGAGACTTGTCTCGAGAATTCCAAGACTTTTCAGGCTTAACAGGCTGTCTGATTTCTGGGCTAAAAAGCGTTAGCTTTTTAAATGAACCCCTTTTTTTTCGTGCATAAAGGTGAGTTGAAGATGACTGAAAGAATGATTACAGCAGATTGCATTGATGCAGTTGCAGTGGTTGAGGCTCCTGTTTTGCCAGAGGCTGCTGAAAAGGCTGCTGAAAAGACAATAAAGTTCTGTGTTTCAGACGGCAGAGAATGGCATCCTGTTGAGGTTCCAGCAGGTGCAGGAGTAGAATACCTGAAAAAGGCCACAGGCGCGATGTATATTCAGGAATTGCAGTTTGACAAGGCAGGAAATGTTTACGAAGAAGCAGAGACTCTGAAAGAGCATCATGTTTATGAGATTTTTCCTGTTTCTAGGGTAGACAGCTTTGTTGCAGAGCATGGCTTGCATAAATAAGTCACTAGCTTTTTATACTTTCTTTCTTTATTTTTCTTTATGGCTGGTAATATTGCAGATGTGGTAGCTAATGACCCGCATATAGCAAAGATAATTTCTTCTGAGTATTCTTCTGTTCCAGAGGTTGATGAATCCTTGTTCAGTAAAGATATGGGCTGGCATTTGAGTGAATTCAAGAGATTCCTGTGTTTACCATATATTATTGATGATTTTGCGGATCATGAGCATGAAAGAAAACCCTGGATACAGGAACTGCTTGCCCTGCATGGCAGAAAGTTCTGGGATTATGCTGTTCTTGGAAATGCCTTGAAGCAGGGTAATTTTGTGCATCTTAATGGCGGTTTTACTCCTATTATTGATATGGTTGTTGATGCATACTGCGGTCCTGACAAAGAGGCCCTAGAACTCCTTGCAGAAGGTTTTAAGCAGGAACACATGGCTCCTGCAGAATATGCTTATCTTCCTAATTCTATCAAGGCAATGCATGTTAAGAAATTAAAGGCATATGCTCATGCTATTCTGAAGTTTTGCGAGAAACAGCCTGTCCTGCAGAATGTTGCTTAGTTTTTGCCATATTCTTAAGTTTTTCATCTAATTGTGCTTGTCTTGCTTTTTTTACTTGTGCAAGTGCGTAGTCTATCTGTTCATTTTTTATGAATTCAACTAATGCATAGTCTTTTTGAAATATCATGTAATATCTGTTTAGCATGCTCCTGAAGCTTTCATAGAATTCCTTGTCTCTTTCTGCTTCTGAATATGCAAATCTTTCTAGTTCTGCGCTGTATGCTGTGCAGGTCTCTAGGCAGGCCTCTGCATCCTCTATTGTGTCAGGTTCCCGCCATGCTTCGCGCATCACTGCAGGCATCATTATTATTCCTGATATGTCTTCCATTTTTTTTCTAGAAAAAGCATTGCCTTTTAAAATTGCTGGTTTACGGCAATCTCTCCAATTGTTTAAGTAAATAATCTTCTTCAGGCCCTGTCTCTATCTTTTCAGGTCCTTTTACCTCTACAGGTGTTTCCTCTTCCTGTTCAAATGCTCCTATTCCTTCTGTTTCTTTCTTGACTTTTAATTCTATTGTGCTCATTTCCTCTTCGTCAAGCTGTCTTGGCTTCCATGTCAAATTCAAGCCGTCATTTTCCCTGCGCGGGATTATGTGAAGTATTGCGTGATTGTGTTTTTGGCCTGCTGCAACCCCGTTCTGCATTATTATGTTTGTTCCTTCTGCACCGATGGTTTCAAATGCAGCCATTGATATCTTGTTTGCTTTTGTAAATAATTCCCCAACTACAAAGTCTGGTATTTGTTCTAGTATGGGATAATGTTCTTTGGATGTAATGATGACATGTCCTGTTGATGCTGGTTTCTGGGCTAGGAATGCGAATACCTTGTCGTCTTCATACACTTTTCCTTTTTTTGATTTGATTATTTCACAAATCTCGCATTTTTTCCCCATTTTATTGTCCCATCATCATGCCTGCTATCTGGTCAAGCTTCTGTCTTTCTTCATCAACTTCCTCTTCTTCTGGTTCTTCTTCCTTTTTTTTCTTGGTTTTCTTTTTTTTGGCTTTCTTTTGCTTTTTTGCTTTTTTCTTTCCTTTTGCAGCTTCTTCAAGCGTGACTTTCTCTTTTGGTTCTTCTTCCTCAACTTCCTCTTCTTCAGGTATTTCTTCTGCTTCCACTACTTTTGGCTCTTCTTCTACTTCCTCTTCTTCAGCTTCTTTTTCAACTTCTGCTTCTGTTTCTTCCTCTTTTTCAGTCACTTCATCTTCTGCTTCCTCTACTTCTTCTTCCTTTTCAGGCTCTTCCTCTGGCGCCTCTTCTTCAACTTCCTGTCCAAATGCTTTTGCTATTCCTGGTTTTAGTGCTTTCAGGATTTTCTTGTAATCAGAGTCACTTATTTGGTGTTCAGGAATCTCTATTCCTATGCCGTCGTTTTCCATTCGTGGTATTATGTGAAGCATGAAGTGCTGTGCTCTCTGTCCTGCTGCAACCCCGTTTGCTGCAAATATTGTTGTCCCTTGAGCCTTTAAAGTACGTAGTAAAGCATGAGAAATTCCTTTTGCTACCATTCCTATGTGTGCAACTACATCATCTGGTATCTGGGGCATGACTACATAATGTTCTTTAGTTATCAGCAAGACATGCCCTGGATTTGCTGGATTTATGTCAAGAACACCGACTACTTTGTCATCTTCATATATTTTCCTTGAAGCTACTGCACCAGATGCTATCTGGCAGAATATGCATTGCTGTTTTGCCATTGCAGCCATCTGCTCTGGTGTCATGTTCTCTGGATTCATTATTTTCTCCTATTTGCTGGGACTATAAAAATTTTGCCCTCTGTTTAGTAAGCAGTTTGTAGTGCCGCAAACACTAACCAAATACTACGAACCACAAACCAGTATAAAAATGAAAAAGCTTATAAATAAGTATTTATATAGTATTAAAAAAAAGGTGATAAATGATGTTTCGCAGTAAAAAAGCTGTCTCACCACTTATAGCTACAATTCTGCTAATTGTTTTCTCTATAGCGCTTGGCGCTGTTGTGATGAGCTGGGGAGAGGCTTATATTGAGGAGAAGGCAGAGTTTGTTAAAGGCACTCAAGAGACTGTTGCTGGCTGTGATGCTGCATTTATCAAGGTTATTCAGATTAGCGGTGTTCCGCAGATTTGTGTGAGAAATGATGTTCTTGAGGTTTTTGTTGAGAACGGCCCTTCTACTGAGATTTATGACCTTCATGCGCGGATTGTTGGAACAGATGGTATTGCAGTGCGTGATTCTGTATTGTCAGAGCCGTTGATGCCTGCAGATGCTGAGAAAGTGATGTTCCGGTTTGAGCCTGTGGGCCAGATAAGGCAGGTCAAGATTACGCCGATGATTCTTAGGGCAGGTTCCTTGACTCCCTGCACAGATAAGGGAATCATTGTTGAGAATGTGAATCCCTGCTGATCCACTGTCTTATTGCTTCTTTTAGTATTTGTTCCAGTGTTGCCTGGTAGAATGTCATGAGCGGAAATGACGGCACTTCTTTCTCTGTTCTTTCATTGCAGCTGTTGTGCCTGCAGAATTCGCCTTCAAGATTCTTGTTGGTGTATTTGATGTGGTTCTCTGTTGAGAATATGCTTCTTATCTCTCTCTGTATGCTTACGTCTCTTATTTCATAGAAATGGTTCTTTGCAGAGTTCTCCAGCCTTATGCCCACATAGTTCCTGAGCAGATTATGGTCGTGTATGTCTGATCCTTCTGCATTCACTAGAGAGAATCCGTTGTTGTAATTGACGATGTTGCAGTTCTTGACTTCAATATTTTTCCTGTTTTCTATTAGTATTCCTGTTCCTTTGAAATCTCCCCTTAATACTGCATTATTGCAGTCTATGACTAAATTATCTGCACCGATTGCAATCCCGTCAGGCAGGTAATAATTCTTGTTGCAGAATTCTTGGTCAGAAGTATATGTTTTTCCGTCCATTGGGTCGCTGCATGCAAGCACTGCAGGACACAAAACTAAAACTAACAATATCCACCAGCTTTTTTTCAAGTGTACACCTCTTTTTTTTAGTCTTTTTTCACGTGTTCGTAAAATTGTATAAGCAAAAACACGAGTATGTAAAATATTGGGTAAAGCAGCCAGCCTTTGCCTCTTTTTTTTGGCGTGATTGTCATCTTCTCTGGCTGTGGCTCTACTTTCTCTTCAACTTTTTTCTCTTCTGTTTTATTATCTTTAGGCTTTTCATATTTTATTATTTCTTTTTTTATGCAGTCATTGTCATTTTCTTCATTGCATCTTGGGCTGCAGTAAAAGTCGTCATTAACACAGGGGTTGATGTCTTTTTCTTCATTGCAAAGGTTGTCAGCACAATACTCTTCGTCTATTGGCTTGTTTATGTCAAACCTGTTGAATTTTGACATCACCATGCTTAGCGGCGTCTGTGTGCTCTTGTCTGCTGTTTTTATGATTGTGTTCTCATATGCATTCATCATTCGTATTCCTATCCTGTTCTTGAGCAGTGCATTGTCTTCAAGTGTTATGAATGATGAGTTTTGCAGGAATATTCCTATGTCAAACGTGATTATGTTGCATCTTGTGACAACCACGTTTTTTCTTCCTTCTATTATTATTCCTTTTCCTTCCTGCATGTTTCCCCTGAGCACTGCTGTTCCGCAGTCTAGTGTCAAATTGTCTTCCATGATGTATATTCCGTTTGGCACGTCATAGCTGTCTGAGCAGAATGTTGTGTCATTTGTTATTCGCATGCCATCTAGTGCGTCAATGCAGTCTGCTGCACTCACAGCGCTTGCTAACAAGACAAGCATAAGGAACAGCACTGCAGGCTTCATTCTCTCCTCCTTGTTATTATGAAATAGGCGATTGGTGCGTAGACAAATGCAAGCGCGAGCCAGGTTATTAGTTCCATCTTGTCAAGCCCGCCTGGCAGCAACAGCATGCCGTATGCAAAAGGAAGCACCAGCAAAGGCTCTATAAAGTCCCCTATCTTGTATTTTTTTGTGCGAAGAAACCGTATGAACGTCTTGTTATTTGCTTTTTTCATTTTTGTATTTGTATTCTTGTCATTCCGTTTTTTTCTGTTACAAGAACTTTTGTTGTCCTGAGCAGTTCCTGCAGTCCTGAATGCTTCATGCATCCTTTGTTCAATGATTTTTTCTGGTAATCATATATTTTTTGCAGTTCTGCAGGCAGTTCTGTGTTAAATTCTTTGCTGCTGCACTGCTCTTCCAAAAGCCTGAATTTCTTTTGGTCTGCGTCTGATACTGCGTAAAAGCAGTTCATCTCTGCAAGGTGGCTGAAATCATCCATTACAACTTCTCTTGCCTCTCTCATTGCCTTTATGTTTGAGAGCATTGCAGGGCATCCGAAGTACTGCTGCGGTGTTTTTTGCAGCTTGCCGTGTTTCGCGATGTCCAGTTCTGCCTGGTGTATTCCCTGGTTTGCCTGGTGGTTCACGAGCGCAGATGCAAGAAAGTACATCCTGAACTTGTCTTCAATAGGGGGCATCTGCATGGCTTTCCCAGAATCAGAAGGCATATACAGTATCATTGCAGCTACTCCTAAAAATAGCATAAGGACAATTATTGCTATTGCACTGTATTGTTTTTTTGCCATTTTCCTCTTTTTTTATTGGTGTAGAATCAGCTATGTTTTATATTTTTCTGTTTGCAGGCAATAAAAAAGCCTCCGGCGGGATCTGCACCCGCGACCTCAGCCTTTTTGTGTAGTGCTTACCAAGGCTGCGCAATGGCTACTATGCTACGGAGGCATAATAAATGATTGCGAATTTCGGTTCTTACTGCACTTTCGCCTGTGCTGCCTTGCGTAGCACTTGTTTGGATCCTAACCTTTCTTAAAGGTTAGCTATCTCTGCTACGGAGGCATAGATATAGCTTAAGTTTTGTGAGTGGTATTTAAAGTTTTTCTAATAGTTTGGGTGCTTTGCACAGATACAATTGCATAGTGCTGATTATATAAAATGCGGGCATTGCGAGTCCGTCTGTCCGAAGGACTGTTGTTTTGGTCAAAAAATTTATATAGCAGACTTGCTTACTAATTTTCCACAGGGGGTGAAATAATGCATGCTTATGTGCAGATAGGATTGGATGATGCAAAAGAGAGTGATATTTACGAGGCTTTGAAGGCTTTGCCAGAAGTGAAAGAAGTGCACATTTTGTTTGGAGAGTGGGATATCATAGCAAAACTTGAGTTGACTGCTCCTGAAGCTTTGGGAACTTTTGTCATGGAAAAGATACGCTCTTTGCCTGGTGTTAAATTAACGTCCACAATGATCATTGCAAAATAAACTTTGTTTGTTTATAGGACAATAGGCAAAGTTTATGAGCCTCTGCTTTTGCATTTGCAGATTTGCAGGCCATGCAAAAGCAAAGGCAAAGTAAAGTTTTTTATATCTTGAATTATTCTATCTACGTATGATTATATGCGCTAAACCTTGGCCAGTTATTGGCATGAAGAATAATATTCGTATTCTGAAGAAGCTTGGCTATAAGATGATTCGTTATGACCCTAATACGACTATCTATAAGATGGTGAGAGAAGGAACTTGTTTGGAAATTTTCAAGAGAGATTTTGAGATTGTTAAGAAAGCAGGCATGAGCATTGAGGAGTTTCACTGCTATGCACTTGATTTCAAGACTTTTAATGAGCGTTTCAATGACGTGCTTGAGATGATGCGTTTGGCAGATGTCAATTATTATGTTCAGCACATTACAGAGGACATGATAAAGCATAAGGATGAGATGAACAATTTAATAAAAATATTAAAAGATAACAATATCTTTTTCTGTATTGAAAACGAGTTTGTTTGGGAGGGTTTTTCAGCAGTCTGCACAAGCATTGAGAAGATTGATGAGGTCCTGAAGATTTTTCCAGAGGCAATGTTTTGTCTTGACACTGGCCATGCTTACAAGATAGGTGTAGACCCGTATGAACTCTACAAGAGATATAAGGAAAAGATAAAAGTGATTCATCTGCATGATTTCAAGGATGGCCAGGATCATCTTGTTCCTTTTACAGGAGACTTGCTTAAGTCAAAGATAATTGAGGAGATAAAGCAGTTCAAGGGGCCGATTGTGATTGAATTATTTCTTCCTGCTTGGGAATTGTATGAGGAAAAATATGGCGAAGCCATGGAAATGCTTTCTAAGAATTTGTTGAAATAATAGTTTAGTATTTATTGTGGTAATCTGCTCTTTATCTGGTTTAATGTAAGCTGCTGGCAAGATTGGTAAAATGAGACGGGATTTAATTCGCTTTTCAATATTTTGTTCCGTTCTTGTAAAGTAGTATATGGCGGGCAAAATCCAAATTTTTGCCATATCTTGATTTTTGTCCAGTGTTTCCTATTTCGAAAGCCAATTTCTTTAATCCATTTTGTGGTATCTTTTTTGGTATCTAATACTACTGCGTACATGAAATTTTCATTTTTTCTTTGTTTTCGGGGTGTATAAAGTCGTGGCGAGAAGCCCAGATCAGCTAACATTTTATGTACTTGATTAATGAGAATTTGGGAAATAGTTGCCAATTTAATCTTTGGCTTGTAATGAAATATATTGCATAGTGATCTCTTCTTTGTTTTTGCATTACTTCTGCAAAAATAAATACTGCCGTCTGTATCGAATAAACCGCGGAGAAACCGTTTCTTCTGATTTTTGGTATTTAGATTGGCCGGAATCTGAATGTTAATTTTCTTTCCACTTATGAGACTGAATTTTTTTTGCAGGTTAGATACAAACTTCTTATCAAATACATATATTCCGCACACACCAACAGAAGCATATTTCTTTAATTTGATGGGCTTTTTAAGATTGTGTTTAAAGAGCGTATTAAACGTTGGAGTAATAATGCTCTTGTAAAAAGGATATTCTTCTGTGATATCTCCTGTAAGACTATATTCTGAATATCTTTCGTTTATGCTGATGCATCCATCGCCAACATGCCAACCAAGAAACTCTGCCAAATCAAGCGGTAAATCTGAATTTTTTCTTGTGCAGTCTTTCATTTTACATCCTCTTTCTTATCTATTTGTCGTCAGAAATAGTTTATATATCTTGCGCGCATCTGTCCAGTGGCTGAAAATAAAAAAATAGTGCGGGGGGTGGGACTTTCAACGACCGAAGGGAGTTGAATCCCCTCGAACACATTTGAACCCACGGACGGACTAACCGACAGGATATCCAATCTCAGCGATTGGTGCAGGCTTACCATCTGCTGGTCTTAAGTTTCGCAGAGCTGTTGCTCTCCTGCGCATTTGACCAGGCTTTGCTACCCCCGCATGAGCGAAGCAAATATGCTGTGCCTGGTAAAGAATTAAGAAGTTAGTTTGTTTAAAAAGCTTTCTTTAAAAACTACACTTGAAATCAAATACTTCAAGGCTTCCGTGTGTAAAGAATATGTCTTCTCCTTCATGAATTCCTTCTATCTCTATATTTAATGTCATTGTTTCCTGCCACGCATTGATGCTTACTATTGCTTTTGATATCTCGTAATGCAGTCTTACTTTGTTTGGGTCGCCAAAGCCCTGCACCAGCGTGATTGCACCAACCATTTTTTCTCCCTCAAACAAGAGTGTTCTGTACTTATCTGTTAATCCTCCGTCTCCTCCGCTGAATGTCTCAAGCCTGGAGGTCTCTAGGAGATTTACGTGGTTGAGCTGTTCTCGTATAACATTTGCGCAGGGATCTTCTGGATAAAAGAATGTTGCTGTTCCAAAGAAATGCCTTACATAGTCCATGACTTCTATCTTGTGCGCTTGTGCAGGCCCTTTTTCAGGGTATGTTGGCATTTGTTTTACAAGCTCCTGCTGAAAGTATCCGTTTTCTTTTTGCGCATAATAAGGAACTTCAATAGCCATCGGTGTCATTCCTGTTGGTGTCTGGTCATGTGAGACAACAGCGCCTATTATTGCAACTAATAATATTCCTCCAAGAATCAAGTAATGCAGTTTTTTATGGTAGTCTATCTTAAGCACCTCTTTGCATATTGACTTTTTTTCTACTATATAAATATTGTCTTAAATTCACTGAACTCTCCTGTTGCCTTTTCCCACTTCACATCAATATTTTCCACTTTTGATGCAGAGGGTCCTTGCTTGCAGCTCTCTAAAAGTTTCTTCAGCTTTTCTTCATCACCTTCTGCAATAACCTCTACTGTTCCATTAGAATTATTCCGTACCCAGCCAGTTAATCCTGCTGCTGATTTACAGATAAAATCTCGAAAGAAAACTCCCTGGACCTGTCCATGGATAATCAGATGCATTTGTTTCATAATTCGTCTTCGCAATTTGGGCAGACATTTATTCCGTCGATGTTTTTTATCTCTTTTGTGTACTCTCCGCATAATTCGCACACGCCTTCCTCTGTCTCTGCCTGCACTATTTTTCTCTCTTCTCTTACCTCAAACTTCTCTACCAGCAAATCAAAGAGGTCTGGCTCTATTTTCAGTATGTCTTTCATTGTTACCAGTCCTAAGAATTTGCCTTTGTACAGCACTGGAAGATGCCGGATATTATGATCCCGCATGACGCGTATTGCCTCAAAAAGGTCTTTGTCTGGAGTGATTGTCACAAGATTCTTTTCCATTAGGTCTTTTACTTTTTTCTTGCCAGCTGTTCCTTTTGCAACAGCTTTCCGCACAATATCCTGTTCAGAAAGAATGCCTACAATAGTTCCTTTTTCTTCAACAAGCACAGAACCAATGTGTTTTTTTGCCATCAAGTCAGCGCACTGCTTTAATGAAGCGCTTGCTTTGATTGTTACTGGATTTTTTGTTATTGCATCACCGACTTTATAGCCTGTTTCCATTTAATCACCCCATTAAGCAGGAGCATATTCCAGCTTATAAACATTCTTTTGAACTTTTGGGTGGTGAAAACAAGTACCAAAAAGTATTTAAACAAGTGCAAAAAATCCAGGCTTGTGAGTGAAGATGAATACAGAAACAGATAATGTAGAAACGCGCACGAGCAGGGCTTTTGAGCGAATTGTTGTAGAAGATGATGTTGCTATTGCAAGGACTGCACTGAGCAGGTTTGAGAATATGTATCCTTCTGATGATTCTTTCTGCAGTCAGGCCAAAAAAAGGCACTTGAAAAGGGATTTACTGGATACTTTCATAGAGCTTGAAGAAAGAGGACACAGTACCTACAAGTATGCTCTTGAGGCAGTGGAAATAATCCGCAGGTGTGATAAAGAAATAAAAGAAAAAAGATATTTGTTCTAGTTATTTATAGAATTTAGAGCATTCAATAATGCAATTGCTTGTTCGCCCTGTGATTTCTGCAGCATATTCTGTGCAGTTGCTACAATTTCTTTTGCAAGTGATTTCATGCGCATATTATAAAAAAGATGTTTTTTTGTTTTATCATTCAAGATGATCACTTTTATCTTGTTGTTTCCCAGATGTGTAGTAAAGCTCTTGTCGCGCGTGATTATTATCCTGTCAATTCCCAGGTCTATTTTTTGCTGCGACACTCTGGCAATTATATCTGGGTCTTCTGCATCGTTTGACAGGCCTATCTCTTGGTCAGTTGGAAGAAAGCAGCTGCACCTAAAGCCTCTTAGAAGCATCTGCAGCGGCTGAAGATTGTATTCAAGTAAAAAGAATACTTGTGTATCCATGAAAGAAACAGAAAATCAGTTTAATACAAATCTTTCGGAAGTGCATGGCCAAAGCTTGTTTCGCACTCTCTTGCAATTCTGTCATGGTTGCGCATCAAGAATGCATAAGCCGCATCTATTGCTTCTGGCGGCAGGTCTGGGTATTGCTGCCCTAGAAGATATGCTTTTGGAACTCCTCCTTCAGGAATTTCTGCCTGGAACCAGGTGTCCACGATTATGTCGCAGACCGTTCTTCTTGTGCCTCTTATTCTTGCCTGTCCGCTGCGAACATTGCTTTTCGGGTTTGTATCGATGAACTGTCCTATTAATCTGTCTATATGCGCTAGATTGATGTTTCCATCTCCATTTAAGAAAAAAGCATCTGGGTTTGCAGCATATTTTCTAATCATATGCTTCAAATGATCTGTAATGAACACCCCATTATTGCTTGCCATGAATATTTATGTGTTCTGCAAGTATTTAAACCTTTTGAAATATAAAAGTTGTTCTAGTTTTGCACTAGAACTTCTACGTCTTTTCCAAAGATCTTTCTTAGGCTCTCAAATACAGGCTCTTTGATAAAGACTCTTTGCGGCATCTTGACTTCTGCAATTGCTTTTTCCATCTCTTCGATGTTGGATTTTTGCATAGGTCCTAGTGAACCGTCTGGGTTGATTTTTGCTTTCTCAATCACTCTTTCAGGAGTGTCAAGGTTCTTTATCATGAATGCCTTGTCTCCCAGCAATGTTAATTCACCATACTTTTCGCCGTGCTTTATCTTTATCTTTGCTTTCTCAAGCTCTTTTCCGCGTTTTCTCTGCATGTATTCTACAAGATACTTGATAAGCTCTCTTCCTGTTTTCTTTACTTTCTCTACATCTGTCTTTCCCAGCTTGCCTGCATCATATTCTTTCTTTGCCTTGATGACTTCCTGCAGCATCCTGCAGTATTTTGCAGGTATTTTTGCAGGCTCTACGCATGCTGTCTCAAACAGTTTTGTTAAGTTTGTTTCTGAGATCTTTGTCTCGCCCTCCATTGTCAGGATATCTCTCACAATGGTGATGATTGTCTCATACATGTGAAGCACTGATTCTTCCTGCCTGATTTTTTCTATCTGTGTGAAAAGTCTTCGCAGCCTTTTCAGGTACTTGTCGCATGCATCAACTAGTTCGTCAATCTCTTTGCCAGAGATTGTTTTCTTGGTGCCGTGCTCTGAATCTTTTCTTACCTGAAGAACTTTCTCTAAAACTTTAATATCCTTCTCTTCAAGCAGTTTTTCTTTCTTCACAAAGACCTCTCTCATCATTTCAGCAGTCTCTTTTGGTGCTGGAGGTGCTACTCCGTACAGCATGAGTGCTGCCTGGCTTGGTGTGAATGTGCTCCAGAAGAAGTCTTCTGTGCCAATATTTTTTAATTTATCTTTGACTCTGCCGAGCATCTGTTCTCCAGAGCTCATGTACATGTCTATTGCTTCTGGGCTTGGTTTTATCTTGCCCATCTTCAGCAATTGTTTCCATGGCATGAAGATTCCTCTGTCATAGAAAGGCACTCCATCACGCAAGAACGTGAAGATAACTGGGTTTGCCTCTCTCATGCTGTCCCAGAAGTCTGTCAAGATGTAGACTTGTATGTTTATCTTGTTTCTTATGCCGGTTATCTCTCCTGCTTCCAGGCCCATGCCGACTATAATCGCACGTAACTTATCCTTTAATTCTGCTCTTGTCATTTTCTTGACATCTGTGTCATCGATTATCAGGAAGACGTCAATGTCTGATTCAGGTGTTGCTCTTCCTTGTACAAGGCTTCCTGCCAGAACATATGCTACAATGTATTTCTCAAATTTCTTGAGAACCATGTTTTTGTGCACTTCTGCTATCTTGATTGCTGCAAGCATTCCTGTGTCATGGATAGGTGCTGCCATTGCAAACAGCTGAAGCATGTCATATTTTCCATCATAGCAGTTCTGCCATAGTTCAGATATAAGGATTGTGTCTGGCACAATGTTCTTGTCAATCTCTTTAGCAGTATTTTCCATTATTGCAGTGAGCTTGTCTTTTAGCTCTGCTTTTGACATCTTGTGCGGTTCTGAGTCATCAATAAGAATGAGGACATTGAGTTTGTCTTTGTCTTCTGGCTTTACTTCTTCTCCTGCTTTTGGTTTTGGTGGAGGAAGCAGTGCCATTCCCATTATGTATTTGTCAAACTTTTCAAGTGTTTGTTTCTTGAATTTATCGAGCTTCTGCTTTACTTGTATGAGTCTTTTCTTTACGTCTGGCGGGAGTTTGTCTGCCAGTTCTTTTGGTAATTCTTCTTTTGGTTTTTTCTCTTCTTTTGCTTCTTTCTTGATTTTTTTCTTTTCTTTTTTTGTTGTTTTTTTCTTTGCCATTTTGATTATGACCTCCTATATTACATATGCTATTTTGGGATCGTAACTTGCTGTTGCTGTCTCTTTCCTGATTTTGTATTCCACTTTCATAAGTGAATCACCTCAAGTCTCTTTGTTATGGATACTGCTCCGCTTGCTATTTCCTTGAACAGCTTTAGCGCGTCTTGCTTTCCTTTTTGTATTAATTCCAGCAGGTATTCATACGCTACGTCGTGCAGCCCGTTTCTTGCTGGGTTGGGAAGCACTGCATTTCCTATTCCTGCAATGTTGTGCTCTTTTATTGCATCCATCCATGCTATTGAGAATGCAAATGCTTTTGCCTCTTCATCCCTGTCATCTGGCAGTGTCGGGCTCATCACGTGTCCTATCTCGTGTCCGATTGTGAGCATCATCCTGTCTAGGTGATTTTTTCTAACAAACACTTCATTGATTCCTTTTCCCTGCCTGTTTAATGCAAAGCCCTGGATTCCTGGGCCGTATCTTCCGCCTCCGTGTGCTTTCTCAAATGCCTTGTCATCAAGCACGTGGATTTTCAGGCTGTCTTCTGGGAATGTTTCTCCTGTGACTCTTTCAAATGCCTCTCTTATGTATTGCATTACCTCTGCTGTGTTCTCAATCACTGGTGTTGTTGGTCTTGTTGGTGACAGGAACACTTCTGGTGACACGTATTTGTTTTTGTTGCTTAAGTATAATTGTATCTTGTCTTTTCCTGACATGTAGTTTGCAGATGTCTTCATTGGCTTTACATTCTCTAGTTCTGTCTCAAGCATGCTTGGCTGTACATAGTCTTTGTGTGTTGTTGCTTTTCCTTCTGCAAAGCCATAGCTTGCTCCGCCATATGTGTTTGTTGATGGTCCTGAGGAGTACATGCTTTGCGGTGATCCTCCGTAGATTGCAGTCATGCTTCTGCCATAACTGCCTGAAGAATTGCTTCCATATCCGCCTGAGCTTCTGCCGTACATTTTTATGCTGCTTTTTTTCCTCCTTTGTAATTGCCTGAAGAAGGCATTTTTGAATAATTTTTCATCGATGGTGCTGCGTAGTTTCTCATTGCCAGTGCAGGGTCAGAATGCATGTACATTGTTCTTGGGTCAAGCATCATGTAGATTGCATTCACTGTTATTGCTTCTGGCTGGACATAGTCTTTGTGAGTTGTTGGCCTCCCTATTGCGCCGTATCTGGAAAACTGAAAGTTTTCTTTTGCAGGCGTGTCTTGTTTTTGGGTGTGTTGTATTGGCGCCTCTTTTTTGTCTTCGTATTTTACTGGTTTCTCATATTTGATTTCTTTTTTATAGCTCATTCTACTTTAGTTCTGCTTCTAAAGGTTTTTTCTTTGAGGCTTTTTTAGCCTCTGCTTCTAGGTCGATTCCTAGGTCTTTCAGTGCTTTGATGTGCATCTGCATTAATTGTTCTACAATTCCGAGCATTCTCATCAATTCCTGTCTTTCTTTTGCAAGTGTTGTAAGTGCTCCTTTGTGAAAGCCTATTTGTTCTTCTTCACTTCCTTCTGCTTTTGCTGATTTTTTTGCCATTTTAGGTCCTCCTTTTATGCTGCGTTTGGTCTGGCAGCTTTGTAATTCAGAACTTGTTCAGGTGATGCGTATTTCTGCTTTGACTGCACTATGCTTTCGTATTGGCTTGCTGCAACTGCCATGTACATCTGTGCTGCTCCCATTGCAGTTTCCTTTGCCTCTCCGCTCAGCTCTTCTGCCAGCTTTGCATATCCAACTGCCAGTCCTGCGTAAAGCCCGCTTCTCTGGTCTTCTGGAAGCTGTTCTGCAAGCATTCCGTATAATGCTAAGCTTACCTCTGCAGGCAGTTCTTCTGTTGTTGCTATTTTCTGATATGCGTCAAGCATTTTTTCCAAAGCATTTTCTTGTTCCATGATTTTCACCCACATATGACTTTTTTGTCACATGGGCCAGTATAGGTGTTTTGCGTATATAAAGATAGTGGGACAAAAATGTCATAATAATATTAAAGAAAAGTTTATATAGTGGATTTCACATTTTCCTCGTTGGTGATGTCATAATGGCTAAAAAGAAAGCTAAGAAGAAAACCGTGAAAAGAGCAGCTCCTATGAGGGGCGGAATTAATGACTCTATTAAGGATGCTATTAAATATCCTTGGGCCAAGATGCAGAGGGCATTCTGGTTCTGGCTTATGTTAATACCGATATTCGGCTGGTTTCCATTGTATGGTTACATGCTGGATTTTATGCAGAATATTGTTAAGGGCGCTGACAAAGAGCTGCCTAAATTCAAGAATTACTGGAATTTGTTTGGTCAGGGATTCTTTTATCTCGTATTTGCTCTTATCGTCGGTGTTATTGTCCAGATAGCTATCCGGATTCCTATTGTTGGATGGATCATCTACTTATATATTGTATTGATAGTTCCTATCCTGGCAATAAACTATGCTGTCAAGAGAAGGTTTGGAGCTTTTTTTGACATTGGTCTTGCAACAAAGATGGTTTTCGGTCACTTTGGTTCATACATCGTAATGATACTTAAGACCATTGTTACAGGACTGTTCTGGCTTCTGTGTTCAATTCCAATCATAACATTGATTTGGACACTGCCTGCAATGCAGTTCAGCTCTGGATTCCTATTGGCGCAGTTCTATAGGAAATTTAAATAATTTTTTTCTTTCTTTTATTCTTATCACTTTCCAGTAATTATTTGTCATCACCTTTATAAACAACTGCCTTCTTCAAACCCGTATGAATTTAGTTAAGCCAGTGGCAGCCGTGCTGCTAGTTCTAGCAATGCTGCCAGCTGTTTGGGGGGCCAGCTATAATATATTGGTGCAGGAGAGTGGTAATTCTATAGTTATAGCTACTTTAGAAGGCGCGGGATTGCACACAATAGAATTGCCTGTAGATGCCCAGCCAGAAGTAAGGGGAGCATTGTACTTACAGGAAGGAAATATTTTGTCAGCCTCTGTTGGTTCTACTGAAAAAGCAGTTGTAGCATACCAGACAAGCACTTTCACGTTTAAAGAAAATGCCTGGAAATTAAGCATTAATTTGGACGGTCCTGCCAAGGTTTCTTTACCATTGTCTGCAAACATTCTATCAATAAATCCGCAGGAATTTGTCAAGGAGACAGACGTTAAGACAATAGAATTTCCAGAAGGCTCTGCAGAAATTACATACCAAATAGAAAATGTAAACCTACAAGCTTACTTAGATAACATGGACACAAATAAGTTTGAGACAATCGTGACCTATGTTGTTATCACCGCTTTATTCTTAATCTTGCTTATAGGATTATTTTTTGTGATAAAAAGACCAAAGAAGGTCAAGCAAGTAAAAACTTCACACAAAAACAATGTCTTAAAGACATTGTCAAGCAATGAAAAGAAAGTAGTTCAAATTCTTATAGAAAACAACAATGAAGCAAAGCGTTCTTTGATAGAAAGAGAATCAAGAATAGCAAAATCCAGCCTGGCATCAACACTGTCTCAATTAGAAAACAAGAAACTAGTGGAAGTTGACAGGGATAACACAACTCATTTTGTTAAGCTGCAGCCGTGGTTTGTTGAATTATGACCGAAAAGTTTATATAGGGCATATTTATAAAAACACGCATGGAAGCTAAACAAGTTGCAATATGGCTGTTTTATATTGTTGCTCTTATCTTTTTTTGTGGATTAGGAATTTTTTTTGTGATAGGCGGTGGTTTTGTTAGTTCGCTTGCAGGTGCCATGATGTTCTTTGGGAGTTTGGCTGTTTTTGGCATGCCTATGTATAAGGAATTTAAAAAATCAAGGAAGATATGATGTCAGTAACACTATATTTTAAGAAATTGGTTAAGATGCTCTTTGAGCCTACAGCATTTTTTACGCATATAAAAGAAGAAAAATCATATGCGCCTGCTTTTATTTTCTTGTTTATTTCTTTGTTTATTTCCCTTATTGTGACTTTTATCCTTGATTTTATCAAGTATAGGATGGTATTGCCAAGTCTTTATTCAGCAGGCATTGTAGTTGTCGTTTTGTTTATTTCGGTAAATGTGACTGCATTGGTTGGTCATTTGTTTGTTTATATTTGCGGAGGCAGGAAGGGCTTGATGAGAACTTATCAAAGTGTTTTGTATGGCTCTGCTCCATCAATTATTTTTGTTGCTGTTCCTGGCCTTTCTTACATTGCCGGGCTTTATGGTTGGATTCTGCAGTTTACTGGTCTGGAAAGGCTTCATGAATTGTCGTTCTGGAGGGTTTTATTGGCCTGGCTTGTGCTGCCGTTGATATTAGGTGCATTGCTAGGCATTATCGGTGCTTTTTACATTGCATCCATGTTTGCGCCTATCTAATTCTGTAGAACATCTAAAACATAGGAATTCTTACACTTCAGCATTTGTTCACTTTTGTTCTATCCCTGTTATATATATTGTTCAATCCTACTGAACTGTTATGAAGCGAATAATCATTGGATTTGCATTGTTGGTGTTCATGCTTTTTTTGTGCTCAACAGTAACTGCACAAGAAGGCCCTAATTTGGTATTTGATGAACACACAACAGAGCAGTCAATAACATTCACTACATACACAAGCACAGAGACTTTCAATTTAACTGAAGAAAACATCACAATCCAGAGTGACCTCTCGGTTTTGCCACTAGAAGGAAACATACTGACTATTAGTATAAAACTGACCAAACCAAAGACAGATGATTATTTTATTTACGAATTAAAAGACCCAGAGAACAAGCTCACAAGTATGATTGACAGGATCGCTTTCAATAGGCCCCCAATGGCAATTAAGGACGGCGAACTGGCTTGGAGAGTTGCTGGCAACTCAACAGAACTCTTGATTCAGGGCACTGTTGAGCCAGCCTCTCCACCTTTATTCATAGACAGCAATGAAACCTTGGAGTGGGAAAACACAACAATGTCCATAGCAGCAACAGACTTTCAGCAGAACAGCAGGGCGCCAAGGATTTCAGAAAGAGTTTCTCTGGGAATAAAAGACAGGATTGATATCCTAAGAAACACCGTGGGATTCAAGCAAATCACAGTATTTGCAATGTTTGCAATGCTGTTAGTTGGCCTCTTGGTTTGGTACTACAGGAAACGCAATGTTTTACACGATAAATTAACCACCAAACGATTAGAAAAACACGAATCTTTATAAACAGTCATCACTATACAATGGTTAAGGGGGAAATGCAATGAACAGGCTGGCAATAACAGTAATTTTAGTGATTTTAATGTCTACTTTAGTGTTCAGTGCATCAGAATATGAGTGTACTCAGCACAGAACAGAGAGCAATGTTGTGCTTGTCTGCAAGGCAAGCCCTGAGATAAATACTGCAATCAATAATGCTGTGGATTCAGTAAGTGATGCAGAACTCCTAAACAAAGAACTCAGTCAAATGGACCAGGACTTTGTAAAAAAGTTTCACTCAAAAGACATTCAGTCTCAAGTTCAGGCTTACCTCAATGATGTGAGAAATGGTGTCTCAGTTAGATTGTCAGACAAAGACATCAAGAGCATTGTTGAGGAAGATATCAGCTATGAAGAATTCATAAACAAGTATGTGAGGGGATGAACTATGTTTGATAAATTTTTGGGGGAAAAGTCAAAAGACAAGGAAATACAGCAGCAGATACGAATACTGGCTACAAATCTGGAGATATTGAATCAAAAACTTAATCAAAATCCAGATGCAGCATTGAATCCTGCAGAAGCTGCCTTGAAAGAAAAGGTTGACGAGCTGGGGCAAAATCTGGAATACGTTAAAAATGTATTAAAGACAAATCAGAATAATCCAGAAGGTATGAAAGAGCAGAAAGAGATGCTTCAGGCAGAGATTGCAAGATTAAACCAGATTACCCAGAACATGGGCGGCTTGGACAAGAACTGGCTTAATAACCTGAACCATCACATAAATTCTTTCAATAGTGCGGCAAGCTCATTAAGCCAGGACATGAACAATGCTGCGCAGAACATGCATCATATTTTAGAGGGCCAGAGGGCTGAGATTACAAAAAGGATTTATCTAAGGCTTTTTCGCGCTCTAAAGAAAGACAACTTGATTATGATGGTGTTTACCTGCCTTTTGAGCTCTACTGTTGCTCTGGCAGCTCTTTTCATTACACTGCTTTATGTTGTCAAGTAAGGGGGATTGATTATCTTGGAAGAGCATGAGGAAATAATTACAAAGGATTGTGAAGAGTGTGAGAAGATCTGTTCAAGCACTCTGTCAGATGATTGTATTAATTGTATTGGCAACAGGAAATTCAAGATTTTAAGGTTAAAGAATGACTTGTTTACAAAAGAGTATGACAAGAAGAGAAGATTATTGGCAGTCATTCCTTTTTTCATGGATGTCAGGTTTGACCACAGGCCTGAGGATTTGAAGCCAAGGGAGACTTATTTTTTGACAACAGGTGCAAAGGTTGATATCTGTGAGTCAGGCAGTAATGTTGGATATGCTTATTTTATCAAGATTCCTGAGATTAATGTCACTTTTCAGGAATTGATGGATATCAAGAAAGAGTTTGACAAGTTCAAGGAATCTAACATAACAGAAAACGAGTACATTAAGAAATGGTTTTTGGGTTATGGAATACTTGAGCATTTGTTAAGAGACCCAAAGGTTCTTGAGATTAATATTAATCCTCCTGGCAACAAGACTCCTATGAGGATTGTTCATGCTGATTATGATGAGTGTGTCACGAATATTTATCCAAGCGAGGATTTCCTGAATTATCTTGCAACAAGATTAAAGATTAATACAGGCCGTCCTCTTAACAAGGCCCAGCCGCAGTTAGACGGTGAGATTGCTGTTGGCAAAGGCACTAAGGCAAGGGTTGCTGCTATTGCAGATCCTTTTTCTGTATTTGGCACTGGCTATTCTATCAGAAAGCACAGGGAAAGGCCCTGGACTCTTCCTTTGTTTATGAGCAATAAGATGGCTAATTCCTGGTTTGCAGGATTGATGTCTTTGTGTATTGCTCATGGCAGGACTTTCCTGAGCGCAGGCCCGAGAGGTTCTGGTAAGACATCCCTGTTAGGTTCTTTGCTATTAGAAATACTGCCTAAATACAGGATATTGACAATTGAAGATACACAGGAGCTTCCGATTGCAGCATATAAAAAACTAGGATATGATCTTTTGCCGTTAAAAGTCAGGTCTGCTTTGTTAAAAGAAGGCATGGAGCTTCCTTTTGACACTGGCCTGAGAACCAGCTTGAGATTGGGTGATTCTTGCTTGATTATTGGAGAGATCAGGAGCAAGGAGGCAAAGGTCTTGTATGAGGCTATGAGGGTTGGTGCTATGAGCAATGTAGTTGCTGGAACAGTGCACTCTGATTCTCCTTATGGTGTTTATGACAGGGTTGTAAATGACCTGGATGTTCCAAAAGGTTCTTTCAAGGTCACTGATTTAATCATCATTGTTAACCAGATCAAATCTACAACAGGACTCTCTAGAAAAAGAAGAGTAATCCAGGTCACAGAGGTCTTGAAAGACTGGCAGGATGAGCCTAAGTTTCAGGACTTGATGGTTTATGACCCTAAGAAAGATGAGCTGGTTCCTACAAAAGAGCTTTTGAATGGCAAGTCTATCTTGCTTAAGCAGATTATGGAAAGAACAAGCGGCTATAAAGGCTATAAAGATATCATCAATGACATAAGGCTGCGCGGTTGGGCAAAAGAGCTTCATGTCAAGCTTGTTCATGATGCAGAGCAGTTAGAGGCCCAGCACATATCAAAGGCGAATGTTTTGTTTGCAAAGCTTTTCGAGCAGGTTAAGCCTCTTGAGTCTAAAAAGAATGAGAAAGAGTTTATGTTGAAGTTTCAAAAGCACCTTAAGGCAATGCTTGATGCTGACCTGAAATTAAGAAAAGCACAGAAAAAGGCAAGAGAGCAGCTGGAAAAGCAGAAGAAAAAGCAGGAAGAGGAGATGCAGAAGCGCATTTCTCAAAAGCCTCTTTCAGATTATACAGGAGGCATAGGCCAGAAGGATGGCAGGCTTCCTGACTCTACTGGTATTCTTGCTCAGATTACAAGCCTGCAGGCTTCTTCAGGAGGTTTTACAGACAGGATTGTTGACAGGCTTGAGTATCTTGCTGAGTATTTCAAGGGTGTGTGGTCAAGGTTTAAGTCAAAAGATGGAATGGACTAAGATTTATTCAATTGGAAAGAGAATCCCGAGTTTTCACGTGAAAAAGGCAGATGAAAAACTAAAGTTTATTCTTTTTCCATACACTTCAAAGGAGATTATCTCAACCTGCCTTGCTGTCTTGATTACTTCAATGGTTCTTGCTTTTGTGTTTTCTTTTATTACCAAGTTTTTCCTGTATGCATTTTTCTTCTTGGGAATTATTGCAGCTATTGCATTGTATATTTACCCTACAAGCATTCACTATACTAAGCAGATTATTGATTACAAGGAAGAGATGCTCAGGGCGATAATGAAGATTTCAACTTATATTTCAATGAATTCAAGCCTTGAGTATGCAATGATTAATACAAAGGATGAATTAAGAGGGACTCTTAAGCTTCAGTTTGAGGATATTTTTGAGAAACTGCGCATCAAGGAGAAAACAACTCTTGGTGATGCTCTTGAGGATTATATTGGTGTCTGGAATGAGAACAATCCAGAGTTTGTAAAGGCTTTAAAGCTTTTGCAGACAGCTTCAATGAGCCCTCCTAAAGAGAGAAATAATATCATTGAAGAGGTTTTGGAGACTATTATTCTTGCTTATCACGAGTCTGGAAAGCGTTTTGCTGAAAAGCTGGCTTCACAGGCAAAGACATTGATTGCAGTTGGTGTTCTGCTCCCGATAATCTCGCTGATGATTCTGCCGTTGCTCTCTATTTTCATGCCGCACATTGTGCAGCCTCCTGTTATCGCGTTTGTGTATAATGTGTTTTTTCCTTCAATCCTATTGGTCATGGCTCTTCATTTTGCCTCTTCAAGGATTCAGGTTAATACTATCAGGATTGAGGATGCTCCAGAGTACAAGCAGGTTCCTTTGTGGCTTTATGGGGCAGGTGCTGTGATTATTGGATTGTTTGCAATACCTACTGTGATGCATTTGAGGACTATTAATTTGAGTATTCTTGAGACTGCTGCAAGAGAGTATGCTCTTCAGTCTGTTTTCATCTGCTGGCTGATTGCTTTGGGAATAATTCTTGCAATTTATTTGTATGCTTATTATCACACAAAGATGTACAAGAAGTTATGGCAGGATGTTTATGATACTGAACAGGATTTTCCTCACCTGCTTCAGATTTTTTCCACTTATTTGAACCTGAATCGTTCATTGGAGAGCATCTTGCCTGATGTTGTTGATGATTATGAGACTCATGGCTTTAAGGATCACCCTGTTGTTGGTATTTTCAGGAAATTGTTTCAGAAATTGAGGACTACAAAGCAGTCTATTAAGAATCTTACGCGCAGGGTTCTTCCTAAGATTTGTCCTTCTAAAAAGGTCAGTAATAATATTTCGCAGATTGTTTCTTTTACTGATATCTCGCAAGCTAGTGCTGGAAGGGCTGCCAAGATGATGAGAAAGCAGACCTTGTCTATTTTTCAGCTGGATGATTACATTAAGTCTTTGCTTGCAGAGACAGTCAGCTTGATAAACATAACCGTGACAATGCTTGCTCCTTTATTGAGTGCTGCTGCAGTCATAATGTCTCTTGCCATTGTCATGAGCCTGAGGTTTATCACTCAACAGCTTGAAATCATACAAAACTCTCTTGGCGTTACACAGGGAACTGCCTTGAGTCTTGTTGACATTACAAAGATTATTCCTCCAACTGTTATTGAGGTGATTGTGAGTATTTACTTGATTCAGATGATGCTTGTCTTGAGTATTTTTGCCTCTAACATCAAGATTGGGAATGACAAGTATCAGACAATTAAGTCTATGAAGTCTAACTTGATGGGCTTTGCAATCTATACCGTCATCTTGTTTGTTGGTTTCATATTATTCAGGAACTTTGTGTTTCAGGGGGTTTTGGCATGAACAAGACCTTGTTTAAGATAGTGGGTGTGGTAATAACTATTGCTGCTGTTGCAGTGATGATAATGATAGTGAAAAATGTCCTGTATTCAGGAGGTTTTGTTTAAGATGGAGGTTGTGGAAATTGTGGTCTTCATTGGAATCGCGGTTTTGGTAGGCGGGTTCATAATCACGTTTTTGCTTGACTGGGATGTTCAGCAGACTTATGAAGACGTGAGAAGCATTGTCTTCAAGGAGCATGATGCAGAGGTTGGCTACAAGAAAGTTGACAAGCTTGGTTTCATGGCTGAATTGCATGACGCATGGCAGGACTGCGGTTTTGGAATGCTGAACAAGTCTGTCACGTTTTATGTCAGTGAGGAAGGGGAATTGACCAAGGAAGAGATTTTCACTGAGCTGAAGAAGTTGAATTACTGCAGGTCTCTGCAGAGCGCTGAGTTTGAGTGCGGCGAGAGAGAGGATTTAGAGATGGATGACATTGCCCTGCCTGCTGTGATTAATGCCAGATGCCAGGAGGAGAAACTGGTATTGTCAATATAGTGTGGTGATAATATGGAGATGCCTATAACTGTGATAATAACATTGTTCGTGGCTGTTGTAGTTGGTGTTGTGATAATCAATCTTGCAAGTGACATGATTACTGACTCAAAGTCCAAGCTTGATGCCTGGAATGATGAGGATGTTGATGATGAGAAGATTATTGAGCTTGACTCTGTCTTGAGCACAAGTGTGGCGAATCTTGCTGCAGAGTGCTACAAGAAGTACTATAATCAGGAGGCAGAGTCTGCTGTGTGCTTTGTTGTGTTAGGAGATGTTTCTGCTTCAGAGTCAGAGGTTGTTGCAGCATATCCTTACAGTGAGGATTCAATTGATGTTGACCTTTCAAATGCAAAGAATGCAGTGAGGATTGGTTATGATTTTGTTGATAATAAGATTAAGGTAAAAGGTTAGGAGGCGAGAAAAATGTATAGAGTATTTGACACAAAACTGGCATTGAGTAAAAAAGGAAGTGAAAAGCCGATAGAGATTTTTATAGCCTTGTTCGTTATCCTTGCAGTTGCCTTGGTATTGCTGAAGATGTTCCAGGGCCAGATATCTGACAAAACAAAGGAATTAAAAGACCTTGAAGCAGAGAGAAAGCTTGATGAATTGACTACAAAGGCAAAGGAAAAGTGTGACATGCTTTGTTCAAGAGGGGATTCTTTGACAGACAGGGCAAGGTTCTGCATGAGGCAGGTAACCAGTGATATTGATGGTATTGGTGTTGACCTTAACAACAATGAGTTATTGGATGACAGTGTGACAAACCTGCTTCCAGGAATGGTTGCTTGTGAAGATGCGATTTATTGCCCTCATGTGACCCAGTGCGGTCCTATAAGGACAATGAAGGACTGTATTCCTTTACTCTGCAATTCATTTGTAAAGTCTGGCTTTAGTGCAGAGCAGGCCACAGCAAGGCTTAAGGAATTGGTTCAGCCTGGAACCTGTGCAGACAGTAATGATGAGTATCACTGGTTCACTGTGCTTAAAGAGGACTTGCACTGTTAAAGATGGAGCAGCCTGTGTGGTTATTCTTCGGCATTGTTGCGGTTTTGATAGGCCTTGGAATAATCATTCATGTTGTTTATCTTAATGAGGAGGACTCTGTTATGCGGGGCTTGAGGCAGAGTCTTGACAAGCTTGAGGGGCAGTGTAATTTTGTTTGTGCTGCTGGTGAGGAGACTTTTTTGTCTGCAAGGGCAGAGCTTCCCACTAAAGCAAGGATTTTCACTTATAAGCAGAATATCTGCGGTGAATTGTCTGATGAGTTGAGTTACTGTGTGCAGTGCAATTGCGAGCTTGAGCCTTATGAGCTATCGCTTAACACGACTTTGGCTGAGAGGTTCAAGGTTCATTATTATGATTGTTTTTTTGAAAAGCTTGACCCTGGTGTCAGGATGGAGTGCCTTGGATGATGGTATCAGAAAGATTTCACTTGAGGATTAAGGGAAAGAAAGGGGATTCAGCAAGCAACATAATTGCCTGGATTGGATTGCTGCTTGCTGTCCTGATTTGCGTTAGTTTTGTTGCAGCGCAGGTCAAGCCTGGCCAGTTGATTGTTGAGGTGATTCATCAGGATCTTACAAAGGTGCAAACTAATATCAATAATGCCTGCAACAGTTATTATTACAGGGCCAAGTTCAATCCAATGATTGAGCAAGGAATCCTTACTGTAATGGATAATCAGGTCTGCATCAATTCAACTTATTTTGAGTGCAAGGAGTTCATTTGTGAGGATGATTTCAATATCTCGCTTGACCTTTCAAACATTACTTATTTGGTGATTGAGAAAAATGAAACTGTTCAGCTCTACCCAGAGTGATAGGCGCGGTGTATACGCGGTTTTGACTAGCTTTTTTTTCATAATTGTTGCCCTTGTTGCTACGATTGGTGTTTTGTTTTACCAGAACATGCTTGTGACTTTTGAGAGAAGCATTGAAAAGGATGCTAATGAGTACTCTGTTGTCACTGATGCAAAAAATGTCTTGTTCAGCTGTTATGGCAAGACTATTGATGAGAACAAGTTGAATGAGTCCTGCAATGTTTCAATGATTCAGGGCTACACTATTGAAAAGCTTGGCATTAACCAGTGTAATGAGTCTTTTCATGATTTTTTGAATAACTCGCGTTATGACCAGAGTTTTGTTTATGTTGTTCCGATTCAGGAGGACAAGAGAATCTGCTTGGGGAGGTTAAAGATTTTCCTATGAGTGTTACAGAGAACGTGATGGGCGGTGTAATTGTTATGTTTATTTTTTTGATAGCTGGTGCTATCGTGATTCATAATCTTACAGGGCACACTGTTGACAAGATGGAGCTCACAAAGAACAAGTATCTTGAAGAGGCTTACTCTTCTGATTTTAATGCCTTGCTTCAGGCCACAGAGCCTACTACTATGCGTTCTTTTTCAGATTTGCTCACAGATGCTTTGTACTATAGGCAGGATAACTTGACTTTTGGCAACACCACCATAAACACAAGAGAGTTTTTTACTTCAACTCTTGATGCTGCAATCGGAAAAGGCAGGTATTACATGGAGATTAAGCCTAAGATTATTGAAGTGAGTCTGAATTTTGTGATTGACGGCTCTAATTCTCTGCAGGATGAAAGAGAGCAGCTTGCAGAGGAATTGCCGAGTATTATTGAGGGTGTGAAGAAAAAGATTTATGAGACTGGTGAGGAGATTGTTGTTGCTAATGTTTACATTCTTGGCAATAAGTATGACTTGAAAGACAGGCAGAAGTGTGATATCTATAATACTGACCGCGCTGACATTACCTGTTATGTTATTGGTGCAGAGGAGTTGTATGCTGCTCCTGATGATTTTAATAATGAGACTTATGATGTTAACAGCAAGGACCAGTACAAGGTTGAGTTTAATGTGACTCCTCCTTATTCTGATGTTGATTATGTGAGGAATATAAGGAAGGCAGGTGAGAAGGATTATTATGAGGCTGACTGGGGTGCTGGTGTTGCTTATGCTTCTGCTCATAACAAGGGAATGGCCAGGCTTGTTGTATTGTTTCCTGTGAGTGATGAGTTGTCCACGAGCTCTATTCCAGATGCTTGTTTTCACATTAGTGATATTCCAAGGCAGAAGATGTGTGACTTGTGCAATACAGGCTGTCCTGCTGAGCGTTCCTCTGCTTCTGTTGAAAAAGCGCTTCAGGTTGCAAAGGCTAATGGCCATATTGTGAATCCGATTTATTCTTTTACTTGTGATTATGATTACAAGCCTATGTTTAATACTTATTTTGAGATTGTTAACAGCCGCTCAACAAGTAATGTCTGTTCAGAGGCGGCTTGCGGTGGGTGTTCTGTTAACAATGGCGTGTGCTTTCATCCTGACTGTGAGTCTGTTATTCTTGAGCAGATGAATCATGTTGCTGATGAGACTTTTGGAAAAGTCATCAACCTGGAGGATATCCAGAATCTTGTGTATGATATCAGCACTGCTATTGACGATAATATTGAGGAGTATAAGTTCAGGCTGGGGCAAGAGTATGATTATGCTGCGCGGTTTGTTTCAGAGAGAAGCCTTCCACTCCCTAATAAGTTAATGACTGACGCTAAACTATTTATTTACCCAAACAAGAACGAGGTGGCTTAAAATGAGAAAAAAAATGAATGTTAAAGCCAGTGCCGCTGCCCTTGTTTTGGTGTCTTTGTTGGCTGTTGTTGCAGGTGCTTTGTTCACCCTGCACAGCTATGATAAGTTTGAGGTTGACAGGAGCAGGCAGAATGAGATTAGTACAGAGGCTGCTATAACTTTGTCAAGGGCGATTAGTCTTGGTATCAATGATTTTGCCTTGAATGGTTTTTCAAAGAACAATAAGTATTGGTATTGCAACTATCCTTTGCCTCCTTATACTGATGAGGCTAATGAGAGTGTTGACTGGTTTGTTAATGAAAGGATAAGGAATTATATTCAGGCTTTGAGAGAGCAGGGAAAGTTTGTTAACATGCCTGACATAAAGAATGATGTTGCGGGCCTGGAGATAACTGGCTTGAATATGGACAGTATTTCTTATGATGTAAGTAATTATATTGTTGGTGTTGAGTCTGATGAATTCACAGAGAAACAGGATATCAGCAGCCGTTACACTAACCCGTTTAAGGTTTGGCTGATGTATAATAATTTTTATGATTGGATGAGGGATAATGCAGGTCACTTGACAGAGAATATTTACACAGAGGTTTTTGAGAACAAGGCGTGCCAGGCTATAAGCACTGATTGTGATTGTCCTGGGAGCGAGAATGGAAGGTTTATCAAGAACGCAACAATTGATGAGATGAAGCTTGAGATTGAGGATGTTTATCCTGCTCTTGACAAGTCTTTGGAAGAGCTTAATGCAAAGTTTGAGGGCACTGGCATAACCTGCGAGTATAGGATTGAGAAGTATCATATTGAGAATGAGGAAAAGATTGATTATTCTTATGCAGCAGATTCTTACTTGGACCAGGGAAAGACAGACACCCTGGATTGGGACCAGGTCTTGTATAATTACGAATACAAGATTTGGTATGATGATTTTACATTGCCAAATCCTGGGCAGGATGAATTAGGCGGGTGCCCTACTACAGATCCTGAGATTGATGCAACGTACAGGGAGCAGAGGATTAATCTTGATGTTGATGTTGATGAGACAGAGTCTGTTGAGTTTGAGGATGGAACGTGCACGAGCAATGTGATGTTTGAGTTGTTTCATGTTGAGGAGTTTGCCTTGAACAAGAAGCTTGGCTTGTTGTTGACTTATTCTTGTTCAGACCCAAGTGTTTCTATTGAGTCTCCTGATGGATTAAAGCCTTTTACAGGAGAGGTTGGCCTTCGGGTTAGTGTGAGGATGGACTGTCCTACTCCTTCATTGACAAAGGTTAATGGCAATGATGAGAATTCCTTTATCTGCGGTGGAGGCGGAGGAAGCTCTTGTTTTCCTGCAGGAACAAAGGTCCTGACTCCTGGTGGTGAGGTGAACATTGAGGATGTTGAGGTTGGCCAGGTAGTGATTGCTTATGATTTAGAGAATGACAGGCAGGTTGTCTCAAGGGTTTCAGAGATTGAGTCTCCTGTCAGGGAGGGTGTTTATGTGATTAATGACGGTTTGGTTGAAGTGACTGATGAGCATCCTTTCAGGGCAAGGAAAAAAGACGGTACTGTTGCCTGGGCTGCTATTGACAAGGAGCATGCTAAAGAGGATTCTGAAATAAATGAGCCTATTCTTGGATTGGAGATTGGTGATTTCTTGTTTACTTCAGGTAATTCCTGGGCAGAGGTAGAGAGCATGGTGTATGTTCCTGGTGCAGTGCAGACGTATAACCTGAAGCAGGTTGATTTTTACAATAATTTTTTTGCAGACAATTTGTTAGTGCACAACAAGCACATGGGTGTTGAAGGGGATATTTTTTGTCCTATTGAGTGTCCTGAGTGCCAGATGTGTGCAATGGATGGTGATGGCTGGATTTGCATCCCTGTTCTTATGGGCACTTCTTGCGGAGAGGATGTTTGCATGATTTGTGATGATGCAGGAGCGTGCACCTTGCCTGCTCCGCAGGGCATGCCTGATGACTGTCCTGGTGATTGCATGGTGTGTGATGGAGTGAACATGGGTGTTGAGGCTTGTATTCTTGGAGAAGGCGGTTTGGCAGAGGATTATGCCTGTTCAGTGCCTTGTTATGTCTGCAGTGCTGATGCTGTTTGTGACAAGATTCCAGAGGATTTTTCAGAGATTGATTCAAGTTTGTGTGGGGACTGCCAGACTTGTGGTTTGGTGAATGGCCTGCCTGCTTGCATGCCGGATGTTGAGGAGGATGGTGATCAGTGTGGCGCAGGAGCTTGCCAGATTTGTGAAAATGGTGCTTGTGTTCAGGCAGATGACGGCTTTAAGGATACTGATTGCGATATTTGTGAGGTTTGCGTGACAGGTGATTGTGGTTATAGCGCGCAGTTTTCAGGAAGCCTTGATGAGTGCGGAACTTGCCAGGCTTGTGGTGAAGAGAATGGAGAGGCTGCTTGTGTTGCAGATCCAGTTGCGCAAGGCAAGGTTTGCGGCGGCAATGGTTGTTCAACCTGTCAGGGAACAGAGTGTCTTCCAGATTCTTCTACTGCCGGTAATTTGTGTGCAACAGACGGTCCTTGTGAAACAAGGTGCAGTTCAGAAGGTTATTGTGATGACGGTAGTTCAACAAGAGGAACGCATTGTGATGCAGGCCTTGATTGTATGAGTGGTGTCTGCCAGGAAGATGGTAATTGCGGTGTTCCTGCTTCATTCTATGGCAAGCAGTGCTGTGGTGACATCTTGTGCAATGCAGGTGATCCTTGCTGTCCTCACGGCGATGGCATAGGTCAGTGGACCTGCAGTGCTTGTGATGATATCACGACTTAATTTTTTTCTTATTTTTAATTTATTTTTTTAGAATTCCTTTGAACTTCTTGAAATCTTTCCCTGGTTTTAGGTCTCTTACCCAGTCAATAGATGATTCCAGGACTTCAAGTGTCGTGTCCCAATCCTCTTTTCTTCTGACTTTTGCAAGATAAGGATTGTCTTTTGTTGCAAACTGCTTGTCTGAGTGTCTGAAGTCTGCGTCAATCCAGATTCCTTTTTCATTCAAGAGGTTTTTGATATCATTTATCACTTTATTGATATCACCCTCTATTTCATAGAAGAAATTGCTTGTCCAAACGATATCTGCTTTAGGAAGATTCAATCTATCCAGCTCTAGTGCACTGCCTTGTATGAATTTTATCTTAGTTCCCTCTTTCTTTAATTTCTCATATGTTTTTTTCAGCACCGGCCGGTCTTCTTTTTTGTCTGGAAAGCAGCACGCTAGCTGCCATTTCAAGTCAGGTTTTTGCATGTCAATTCCAATTGCCTCTGTTATTTCAACTTTTTGTTGGACATATGGCAGAAGTTCTTTATCTATATCGATATGAGAAAAGCTATCTGTGTTCAATGCCATCAATCCGAGTCCTATGCTTGTGCCTACATCAATCACGACAACAGGCTTGTCAAGCATAGAAATAATGACTTGCAGCAATGCGTATCTCTCTATTACATTTGTAGAGATGTTTTTTGTTTGGCATAATTCTATTATTTTGTCTGAGTATTTTTTCAGGTCTTTCTCTAGTTTATTTTTTTCAACAGGTTGGTCGTAATCAAATTCAGTCAGGTATTGAAGTGCTATGTACAGCAGATAAGCAAGATGTTCTCCTGTTACATCCGGGCGTTTTTCAAGTATTTTTGCGAGTATTTCCTGAACATATTCCTTGTTTGACAGTTCTGCAAATTGTGTAAAAAAGGATCTTACAGGGACTTCAGAATCATCTTTGGCTAATTGTTTTATTCTTTTTTGTATTGTCTTGACTTTCTCTTTCATACTGAACTTAAAAAGTGAATAATCTATAAATCTTTTGATTTTCAGGATTCTATTTGCATCTTCCTTGATAAGGTATTGTCCAGTTCTGTCCTGCTAGTGATTGCAGTTGTGTTACTGTTGTGTATATGTTTCCTGTGTTAATATCTAATGCAGGCAATGGTTTTGCAGCGCTCATATCGCAGTTTCTTGTCTGGCAGTCTGAGTTTGTCCAGCAGGATAAGTATGTGGGATTTCCTGGCGGCGGGCACCCGAGGCAGCTTCCTCCGCAGTCTAGGTCTGATTCATCGCCGTCCCATTGTCCATTTGTGCAGTGTGCTGGTTGCGGCGGTGTGATTATGATTTGGCAGTTTGCATTGCATGTTGCTGTGTTTGGTGGCTCGCATTGTTCTCCTGTTTCAACCAGTCCGTTTCCGCAGACAGGCGCGGATGGTATTGGAGTGGGAGGAGGAGTAGGTGTTGCTGGCGCAGGAGCTGGTGTGGTGCTTGGTGGTGCAGGAGTAGGAGCAGGCGGAGTTAGTGCTGGTGTTGGTGTAGGAGTTGGAATAGGTGTTGGTGTTTTTGCAGGAGCTGGCATGGGCATTGGTACAGGTACAGGCACTACTGCGGGTGTATGATGTGATGCAAATGGTGTTGGTGCAGGTGTTTTGCTTGTTTTTGGTTTTGTTTTTGATTCGAGTGCAGCCAGTATTTTTTCTTCTGTTAAATACCCTATTTTTTTCTCTTTGTTGTCTTTAAGCAGGTATTGCCGGATTGTTTCTATCCATTCTGCCGCAGTTGCTCTTACTTCTTCGCCTTCTTCATTAATTACAAGAGGTTTTGTTTTAATCCAGTCGTTGATTTTTTGGTTTGGCGTTTTTTGTTCAGAACGTATTAATTGATGGTATAATAGTATTGCCACTATAATTAGCAGGACTATTCCTATTATTAGCTGAACTTTTCTTTTTTGCATTGAGTTGAATATTGTGTTTTGTAGTATTTAAAGTTTATGAATTACTTTGGGCTGCGTTGAAATTGCAGCGTTAACAGAAATCACTCAGCCCTTTTTGTGCTGGCTTTATTGGCGTTATTTCTTTTTTCTTGCCTTCAAATATGGGTTTTCCATATTCCCCGTCATAGCCTGGCTGAAATTCTATCTTCTGCTCCCGATTCCGCAGTATCAAGTCAACTATTTTGTCAGGAACTATTTTTTTCAGTTTTTCTTCATCTGCTTCAAGCACGATAGTCATTTCATTGCCGAATTCTTTTATGAGTTCATGATATACTTTCCATACTTTTTGTGTTGCTATTCCTGACCCTACTCCCGCGGATATGAGTTCTGATAATGGGATTAGGTGCCTGAATGGTTTTGCATTTTTTGGCTTGTATCCTTCTGGCTTGTCAGCCAGCTCATCTACTCTGTGCACGACACCAATTGTCAAAGGCTTTTTGCATACAGGGCAGATGTTATTCAACTTTTTAGCTTCTTGTGGTGACAAACAGACATTGCAGTTTCTGTGCCCGTCATAATGGTATTTTCCTTCTTCTGGGAAGAATTCTATTGTTTCTTTTAGTCCTTCTCCTGTTCTTATTGCTTTCAGGACAGCAGGATACGTGAGTTTCTTTAGGTCAAGTATTGTTGATTCTCTTCCCAGTCTCCAGGGCCAAAAGGAATGACTGTCGCTGAAGCTTACTATCTGCCTGTTTTCCAGTTGGGAAAGCCTCCAGTTCATTGGCGGGTCAGAACTTAAGCCTGTCTCGATTGCATGAATGTGTTTTGCCTGGTCTTTGAATGCCTCTATCATTGAGTCAAATCCAGACATTGAGCCAAAGAGTCCAAACCAGGGTGTCCAGATGTGTGCTGGTATTACTTCAATGTCTGGGCTTATTTCCCGCATAATTTCTACAAATTCTGGGCAAGGTATCTTGAATATTGGCCTGCCGTCATAATCCAGCCTTCCTCTTTTTCCTAGAGCTTCTGTCACCTGTGAGACTATTTCCATGTTTGGTGCAAGTGCAACTAAGTGAACCCTTCTTCCTCTGCCGTCTGTGTACATCAATGAGACTTCAGTTGAGTAAACAAAAGAAAATCCGTTTTTTGTTTTTGCAATTCCTGTTCCGTCATCTGTTAATTCTTGTTTTAGTTCTTTCTGCCATTCAGGGTGCTGGAAATCTCCTGTTCCAAGTAATCCCAGCCCTTTTATTTTTGCGTATTTCTCGAGATTTGCAATGCTTATCTGTTTGGAGCATGCTCTTGAGTACCTGCTGTGTATGTGTAAGTCAGATATTATCTTCATTTTCAAGAAAGAATCTATATCAGTTTTAAAGCTTTTAGTTTTCTGTGCAGTGTTTCAAACCTGATTCCTATTTTTTTTGCTGTTTTTGATATATTATTATCATTTTCTTGCAGTGCTTTCCTTAAATATTCTTTTTCAAATTCTTTTTCAGCTTGTTTTAGTGTTAATGGTGTTGCTGGAAGCTCTTTTACAATATCTCTTGATAATTCCGGAACATGCTCGTAGAAATCCTTGAATTTTGTCGGGCTTAGGGAGCTTTTGTATGATTCTGCGCTTGTCTGTATGATGCTCTTGACAGCTTCTTGTTTCACATACTGTGTTTTTGCTATTGTTCCCCTGAATTCATCTGGGTCAAGCTTGAGTTCATCCATCAATCTGTGCACGCTTCTCCTGTCTAAGCCTGCTGCTTTTGCAACATCTGTTATGTTTCCTGAGAATGTGCTTAATAATTTAGAAAGATACAGTTTCTTGAAGAGTTTTTTTGCTTTCTTGAATGGTGTTTTTGTGCTTATCTCATACTCAAGCAATGGTGATCTTTTGATTCTGTCTGATATGTCTGCCTTGATTTCAGATACAGTTACGCCAAGCCATTTGTGCATGGCCTTGTCAACCATTGGCTTCACTCGTTTCTCTACAACTTCTTCTAAAGCTTCTTTTGATGTCATTAACTAATTTCAAAGTCTTCTGTTATTTAAAGATTATGATTTTTTTGTCACAGTATTTGTGGTGTGTGGTTGGTGGTATTTAGTAAGTAGTTGCCGCACAAATGACTACTAACTACAGATTAATCACCGAAAAATTTATAAATGAACTGTTGCTGTATATATACTGAGCTATTACATTTGTATCAAGAGGGGTGGATATTATTTTAAGTACTAAAAGGGGGAAGCTATGTACTACTATTCTAGTTAATATTCTTGTCTTTAATTACATTTTTACTATTCCTTTTTTATTTTATGGGGCCGGGGGGTTAGACGCTTTTGCTGATTCTTCACTCCCCTCTAAAGGGTGTGTAATAGCTCACAGCTTAAGCTGTCTTCCTGGCCTCTTTACACTCAGAGAGGTAGTAACTTGAAGAAAGCACAAGGCAGGATAGAGTGGGTATTCATTTTGATAGTTGTGGCTATGCTTGCTGGTGTTGTTTTCCTGCCGCAGATAAGCAAATTGACTGGCTTTGCCACAGCAGGACAGGAAAATCTAGTGACTATTGAGAAAAACAAGATTACTGCCATTAACTTGTCTACATATGTGCCTGGTGTTGAGAGAACATATCTTGCAACAAGCCCAAGCAATATTGATGTTAAGATAAAAGAAACTTTATTGGTACTCACACCTGACAAGGGCTTTACAGGAGAGAGGATTTTGAAGGTCTTTATTGCTGACCAAGAGATCCAGGAGATGGTTTTCAGGGTTGAGGTTGTTGACAAGAAGAATCCTATCATGGAAAAGATTAAGGAAGAGTATAAGCAGAAAAAAGAAAGGATTTACATTCCTCCTCCTGAGCCAGAGCCTGAACCAGAGCCAGAGCCAGAGCCTGAGAATATCACTCCAAGCAACACGTTGTATATTTCTGGAGAGCAGAAACTGCATGTCAACTTGAGCAATTATTTTGAGACAACAGGCCCTTATGTTGCTACTGGTGATATTGACTTGATTGTGGATATTGAATCTGACTTGATGGCTATTGAGCCTTATCCTGGTTTTGTTGGCCAGGAAGAGATTACAGTTAGTTCTATTGGTGATGAGCTTGAAGAGCATGATTTCTTGGTTAAGGTTTTGGCTGAAGACACGGAACCAGGGGAAGAACTGAAAGAAAAGCCAAAGAACGCTTCAAAAGAACTCAAGGCTGTTTCTAAAAAAGAAGAGATAAAAGTGGGCTCAAAAAAGTATGGTGAGAAGATTGAGGATGAGCCTGAATTTGAGGTGTTTTTCAAGAGCATTGTGCAGGATAATGAGACAATTGAGATAATATTCTATCATGATTCTAACAAGTCTGAGAAGGTTTATGTTGAAGGTGAAGTCAATTATACTTTGAGTGCAAATTCTTCAGAAGCATTTGAAGATGTGAATCTTTCTGTTGTATTGGATGATGGCATTGTCCCTGAGTTTGAACTGCATGTAGGCAATAATTCTGAGAAGTTCAAGTTTGGAAAGAAGATTCCTGCTGTCTGGTTGAAAGGAAAGAAGATAAAGAAGTTCAGGAAGAAGATGCTTGACAACCTGAAGAAGAAGTTTGGCAAGGGATTCAGGAGATGGCTCAGGAACCAGACTGGTTATGAGATTATTGACCGTGATGATGATTTGGTCAACATAAGGATTACAAAATATAACGCGACTGTTTACATAAAAGGCGTGAATGCTTCAGACATAAGAGGTGTTTTCAGGTGGGTCTCAAGCACTGTTTTAACAACAGAGGTGTTTGCTGCAGACCCTATTGACATGGAGGAGGCGGTCATTACTCTTCCAAGGACAGATGAAGTTACTGCAATAGTTGAGTGTCCTGACTTTAACTTGAGTTCAGAATCCTGTCCAGGTGACTGGATTGTTACAGATATTCCTTTCACAAAGACAGATACGCACATTAATTTCACAGTTGATCACTTCTCTGGTTATGGCGGCGGTAATATTGAGGTCATTGATGTGCAGAGTTATCCTACCTTGCAGGGCAACTGGACTGTAAGGTTTAATACAACAGGAAAAGCTGACTTGGCCATAACTGCAGTTAATGGAACTACTTGGACTGATTATGCAGATTCTGGTTATGATTTGAAGTTCCTTGAAGTAAGGTGTGGCAACCAGACTCTTGATTATTCCTGGATTAATGATTCTGTTTTCATTGCAAATTATAGTTGTGATTCTCTTGGTTATGAGACTAGCAAGGTCTTGACAGACGGCAAGCACGTTTTAGAGTTCAGGTTCGGCAGTGATGTTGATTATGCTTTTAACCAGGTCAATTATACAGGAACTCCTGTTCTTAATTCCACAGATGGAACTAATACAACAAACGAGAATCTTACAGTTTATTCTCCTGCTAATACAGGAGGAACTATAACTAACATAACAAACTGGTACAAGAATGGCAGGTCCTGGACTGTTCTTAACATGCCTTTTGACACCAACAGCAGTTCTAATGTAAGGGATTACACTCCTTCGGAGAACAATGGGACTGATTTCGGAGCAACCTGGATAAGCTCTGGAATTTCTGGCGGCGCTTATGATTTTGATGGAACTAATGATTTTATTAATTTGAGTGCACAGCCTAATTTAACTGCAGGATTTACTTTTAGTGCTTGGGTTCGAAGAGAGGGCAGTACTGGAACTGCGCAGGAAGTATTCAACAATAATCAGTTTTTCTTGAGAACCCAGCCTCCTGGGGAGAATGCTAATCAGCCTTTAGAGGCTTTTGTCAAATTTCCTGCTTCTGTTGAGCCAAGAGTTAACAGCGGTGTTGCTTCAACATTAAATAAATGGTTCTTTGTTACAGTTACTTGGGACAAGTCTCAATTAAAGATTTATATCAATGGAACACATAAGGCTACTTCTAATCGTGCAGGTAATCTTACTTCAACTACTGTGCAGGCGAATATCGGAAGGGGAGAGCAGGCTACACCTAATACAAATTATTTTAATGGGTCTATTGATGAAGTTCGGTTTTATGATTTTGTCATGACTCCTCAGCAGATTGCAGCGCAATACAATTCAGGCTCTCCAAATTATCAGACTATTGTTTCTCAGGAAACCACCAAAGGTGAAATATGGTCTGCTGAACTGACTCCTAATGACGGCATTGCAGATGGTATTGCAAAAATGTCTAATGGTTTGCAGGTCGGCAGTGCTCCGACGCAGGACACTCCTATACTTAATTCAACTAGCGGACAAAATTCAACAAGCGAGAACATAACAGTTCATCCGATTAATCTGCAGGACGTTGATAATGATGCGGTGTATAACATTACGAATTGGTTCCTGAATGGAACAAGTATCGGCATTTTGAACATGCCTTTTGAGGGCCTGCTTGGCATGCATTCTGCTCCAGGCTCAAGCAGCGTACTTGCAATGTATTTTGAGGATAATTACAAGGATTTCTCCGGCTTAAATAATCACGGCAGCTGCAGTAATTGTCCTGCTTTGACAAATGGTTTTGTTGGGCAGGCTTATGATTATGATGGAAGCAGTGATTATTTGGTTGTGGCAGATGATGCCAGCTTGAATCCTACAAATGCAGTGAGTATTACTGCCTGGGTAAAACCTGCAGGCCCGTCTGGCGTTGCTCAGGAAGCTGTCCGTAAGATGTGCGGTGCTACAGGAGGTTATGCTTTAAGACTTAATGCAACAGGCACTGGTGTTGAGGCGTTTATCAGGAACAGCACAGGCAATCTGCTTTATGCAGCATCTACTGGAACAACACATACTTTGAATTACAATAGATGGTATCATCTTGCAATGACTTATGACCCGTCATCTAATTTGGTGGTTTATGTTAATGGCGAGTTTGACCAACAAATGTCTGCAATAGGAACTTTGGGTGTAGACCCAGGAAATTTGGGTATTGGTGCGTTTCCTAACATATGCCCGAATAATGATTGGCGTGAATATTTCAACGGCACAATCGATGAAGTTCATATCTATAATCGTTCCTTGACTGCTGACGAGATAAGGTATGATTACAAGAAAGGATTAGACCAGGCTAATTACACTATTGATTATTCTCCTTATCATAACGACGGTAATATCACTGATGCTGTCTGGACAAGTTCTGGCTATATTGGCGGAGCGTATTATTTTGACGGTATTGATTCTTATGTTAATGCGGGCAATGATTCCAGCCTCAACCCGTCAACAGGCAATATTACAATCACTATGTGGGCTAATCTTGCTGCAGACCCTGATTGTGACGGCAATGCTAACTGGAGGATGATGGTGAGAAAATCTGATGCCACGTCTGCCATTACTTCAGGTTATAACGTGTTGCTGGAAGGGGATAGGCGAGTAACTTTCAGTGTTGGTGATGGTGTGAATAAGGATAGGTATATCTCAAGCTTTAAGGTTCCGATTGGGAAATGGCAGTTCCTTGGTTTTGAGTATGACACTGGCAAGGGTGATGTGAGGATTTTCTTTAATGATACAGAGGATACTGGCGGTTCTTATATTAGTAATGGAACCAGCAGCCCTATTGATCCTAACAATACAGATCCTTTGTATATCAGCCATCCTAATGGAAATGCCTGCCCTGCGAATGACGGTTCTTTTAATGGAACTATTGACCAAGTCCAGATTTTCAACAAAGGATTAACGCCTGAGCAGATTGCTGCGATTTACAAGAATTTTACAGACACTATTGTCTCTGAGGAAACAGCAATCAATGATACTTGGCAGGCCTGCCTCACTCCTAATGATGGTATTCTGGATGGTGTGGAGAAATGCAGTAATAATATCACAATACAGAATGCTCCTCCTACTCAAGACACGCCTATATTAAATTCAACTTTAGGAACAAACACAACTGATGAGAACCTGACTGTTTATGCTCAGAATGTTTCTGATCCAGACGGGCAACCTGTCAAGAACCTTACCAATTGGTATTTGAATGGTACTTCTGTTGCTGTCTTGAATATGCCTTTTGAGGGTGGCAGTAATTCATCTTGGACAAAGGATTATTCTGGTTTTGGCAATAATGGTTCTGTTTCAGGAGCATCATGGAATTCAACAGGAGGTTATGATGGCTGGGGTGCTTATGAATTTGACGGCGTCAGTAATGATATTACTTTAAACAGCCAGATTGCCT
>JAHWHY010000011.1 GCA_019323015.1 Candidatus Woesearchaeota archaeon | reverse complement strand
CTTGAGCTGGCAAAAGATTTGAATCCTAAGAAATCTTTCAGAATAACTTGTCAAAGATTGGATAAAAGATTTCCTTTGACTTCTCAGCAATTTGACATAGAGCTTGGTGCTTTTGTTCAGGAGAATACTAAGGCTAAAGTGAAGATGAAAGGTTTTGATTTGAATCTTCAGGCAGAGATAATTGATAATTTTGTTTATTTGTTTACAGAGAAAACTCCTGGTCTTGGTGGCTTGCCAATTGGTGTGGAGGGTAATGTTCTTGTTCTTTTAGATGATGAATACTCTTTATTGGCTGGCTTGCTGATGATGAAGCGTGGCTGCAGGATTATTCCAGTAGCTTTAAAACAGGCAGACACCAGTTTGCTTGAGAAATATGCTTTTGGCCAGAAGATTTCATTAAAGATTATCAAGGATATTTCAGAGATTGACACTATTGCTAAAGAGCTTAAGGCAAAGGCTATTGTTGTTAGTGACTTGCTGGACACAATGAAAGAGTATCCTGTTGAGGTTCCTGTTTTCAGGCCGTTGGTTGCTTATGAGCCTAAAGAGATTGAGGAAGAGTTGAATGGTTTCAGACAAAGAGTTTGTTAAGAAGTTTGAGCAGAAGGTCAAGAACACGATAAAGAAGTTTGATTTGATTAGTCCTAAGGATAAGTTGTTGGTTGCTGTTTCAGGCGGCAAGGATTCAACAGCAGCGCTGTATTTGTTGAAAAAGTTGGGTTATGATGTTGAGGCTGTTACAGTTGATGTTGGTGCTGGTGATTTTTCTGAAATTAATTTAAGCAATATTGAAAAGTTTTGTTCAGAAAAGGATATACTTCTTCATAAGTTGTTTTTTGAAGGAGAATTTAATTGTTCTATTGCTAAAATTCCTTTGTTGCTTAAAAAAAAGGGAATTAATATGCGGTCTTGTGCAGTGTGTGGTGTTCTTCGAAGATACTTAATCAATAAGTTTGTGAGAAAGACTACTGCTACCAAGGTTGTTACAGGGCATAATGCTTCTGATGAGGCACAGGTTTATTTGATGAACTTGTTTAAGAATAAGCAGGAGATGAATGCGCGGCTTGGCCCGATGCCTGGTTTGATAAGATCCAAGCTTTTTGTTCCTAGGATTAAGCCTCTGTACTTGATTACAGAAGACGAAGTTGAAAAATATTCTAAGATAATGAATTTTCCTGTGAAATATGGCAGGTGCCCTTTTGCTTTTGATGCTTACAGGAATTACATAAGGACATTCTTGAATGATTATAAGAAGATTAATCCAGATGTTCATTTGAATATTGTCAAGCATTTCTTGAAAGAATTGCCTATGCTTAAGAAAAAGTTTGCTACAAGTAAAAAAGTTAATGTTTGCAAGAAGTGTGGTGAGCCTGCAAAGGAGAAGATCTGCAGGACCTGCCAGATTTTATCTCATCTTCAGAAGGCTCTTTAATTCTCTTAGTTCTTTTCTTGTCAAGTGTCGTATTTTTCCTTTTCTTAGGTTTCCTAGTCTTATGTTTGCTACTTGTGTTCTTTTTAGTTCCTGTACTTTGTAGCCTAGTTTTGCAAATATTCTTTTTACAATGTGTTTTTTGCCTTCATGTATTATAATCTCAACCCCTTTTGGCAATTTTCTGTAGCTTTTTAGTTTTATTTTCTTGCCGTCTAGTATTATTCTTGTTAGTTTGTTGTAGTCCTTGAATTTTTTGTCTAAAACAACATGATATGTTTTGTATGTCTGGTATCTTGGATGCATTATTTTATTTGCCAGTTCTCCGTCATTTGTTAAAAGCAATAATCCTTCTGCATTTTCATCAAGTCTTCCTACTGGGAAGACTTTTTCTTCTGTATTGATTAGGTCCATTATGACTTTCTTGCCTTTTTGTTTTAAAGAAGTAACATATCCTGTTGGCTTGTTAAATGCATAATACACTTTTTTTTCTGGCTGCAGTATCTCTCCATCTAGTGTTATTACGTCAAGTTCTGCATCTGCCTTGTCACCTAGTTTTATTCTTTTGCCATTTACCTTGACTCTTCCCTGCTCTATAAACTCTTCGCATTTCCGTCTTGATGCAACACCTGCAGCTGCAAGTATTTTTTGTAATCTTTCTTCCATAGCTTCGCTTACTAACAGAAGATTTAAATAATTATCTGATTAATGTATGTTTATGATTGATATCGTGTTTCCAGATAAGAATGAGAAAGATTTTATTGAGCTAGCTGAAAAACTGGGATACTTTGGTCTTATGTTTGTTTATGATAATAAAGGAACTGTTCCTGACATATCTAAGTTCAAGACAAAACTAAAACTTAAGACTGCATTGCTGGCGCCTCAAAAAAAAGTTCAGTCAGCCAAGGCGAAGTCAAAGCTTGTTTTTGTCAAGGCTGTTGAGGATAATCGTTTTGCTTTTGAAAAGTCAAGGCCTGATTTGGTTTTTGCTGTTGAAGAGGCTCAGCCAAGGGATTTCATGCATCAAAGAGGTTCTGGTTTGAATCATATTATGTGCAGGTTTGCCAAGGAAAACAGTGTCAAGATTGGCTTTTCTTTTAATTCAATTCTTAATTCAAGCGCAATGTCCCGTGCGCAGATAATAGGCAGGATGCAGCAGAATATTCTGCTCTGCAGGAAATTCAAGTGCAAGACAGTCATTGCCTCTTTTGCCAAGGATCCTTATGAAATGCGTTCCCCAAAGGATTTGCTTGCTTTTTTTACGCAGATTGGCATGCATCAGAAAGAGGCAAAGGATTCATTGAATACTTTTTAGTCTGCTAATTTCCTGCATTGATCGCGCAGTTCTATATCAACTATCTTATCGCAGTATTGTTTTTCTTTTGCTTTTATGACAGAATAAAAATATGCTTCGTCCCTGCAGTTTTGTTCTATGTTTGGGTCTAGGAAGTGTTCTGCGTTTAGTGTTGCATATGCTTTGCAGTCTTCTATTTCTCCTTCTTGCGGGGCAGTCATGTTGTCGCAGTGGCTTGGGTCGCCTGTGGTGTATGCCATGCAGAAGCTTGCATTTTGAGGGCATAGTGCGCTGTCTTTTAGTGTGAAAGCCCTGCACATTCTTTTTTCATCTTCTGGTAGGTCTGCTGTGTCGCAGACTGTTGCATCTTTTCTTAATCTTGCAAGGCATCCTTCTGGGTCTTCTAGTTTTTTGCAGTAGCTTTCATCTCCTGTTCTTTCTGCCATTAAAAGATAGTATATGTCGCTTCTTTCTGCTATGCAGTATTCATAATTGTCTTTGAAATATTTCTTGTATTTTGGTGTTACTGCAGAGTATACTGCCCAGGTTATTCCTCCGATTATTATGATTGCAATTAGAACAAGAATGATTATTGTGATTTTCTTTTTCTTTTCTTCCATTTTCCTCTTTTTTTGTTGTTTTTCTGTTTTCAACTATTTAAAGCTTACTCTCCAAAAGGTTTATATATGAAATACTCGATATTGTCTATAAAAGAGGGTTTATATGGGAATCAGACAAGTATGCCTAGTTATTTTAGTTTTTGTCTTGTTGTCTTCTAGTGTTCATGCTATTGGTTTTCAGTGGGCGCTTGGTTATCCTGAGAAAAAACTAGAGGATGACCCCCCTGGCACCTGGACCTGTCTTGGCAGAAATTACCTTAATATTCAAAAAGATGGAAGTTATACTATTTGGGGGGATACTTGCGGGTATGGTAATAGGGGTTCTGGTATTATTCATGACCTTCCTTTTATACTGATTAAGACATTAGGCAGGTATAATACGAGGTATAGGTGTGGTGGCACGCGCAGTGAAGGTTGCCAGCAGCGTCTTCTTATGCTTTTTTCATTTAATGACCATAGGTGGTATGAAGAAGATTATGTTGCAGATGTATCCCTTGAAGCAGATTTTTATGGTATAGCTGATCAAGTAAACATGTTTAACTCATACAGCAATACCGCGTGTCATACACGGTCACAAAGTCAGCGCTGCCAAGACAGGCTTTCTTGGGAGTTTTTGTACGCGCCTATTGTCTCAACTGGTTTTGCTAATGTTTTTCCTCATGAGGAAATCAAGTATATTGGCCCTGTTAATGACTTGATTCCAAAGGCGCTTCAGCCAGATGGTGATAATGAGACTATTTATTTGGGTGTTTTTACAAAGCAGTTTGAGGATGTCCTGTTTTGGTTTGGTCCTGCTGGAAGCGAGCCAACAGATCCCTTGAAGAGAGAGACAATTGATTATTATGATTTTATTAATTTTTGTGCTGATTATAATCATGATAAGATTTGTGATTACCTTAATGGCGGCAGGGTGCAGTGTGTTGAGGATGCTGGTGGTGACTGGTATCAGACTGCGGAATATCCAGATGGTATTTGTTGCGGTCCTGATGTTGAGGATATGTTAAGTTATGGCCTTATTGGTAATGCCATTAATTGTTCATATGATGCAGATGCAAAGGCCCAGTGTGGCGAGACTCTTGGTGGAAAATGGCAGTTTGCGCCTCTTAAAGAGGTTGGTGCTGTTTATGAATTGTTGGGCTGTCCTGGCTACAGCACTGTGTCAGATAGCGGTGTTCCTATCAATTGCAAGTCTTCTGGCAAAACAACTGGTTTTCAGCAAGTTTTTAAATCTGCCTGTCCTGCGGGAACATATTCTGCTTTGTCAGATTATTGGGATGGAACATATTATGTTTTTTACAGGCATCCGCAATCAATGCTTGGCCAAGACAATGCGCCGTTTAGGCCAAGCTATCATTTTGATATTTGCACGCGCTCACCTGGTGCAAAAGCAAAGGCAGCTCTTGCTTTGGTAGGAGAGAATATCCAGCCTGATTCTTGTGATGAAGGGTATGTGGATATCGGGCCATTTAGTTATAGTACATCTAATTTATTGGTTAAGGGAAGGGTTTGCATTCCAAGCGGATCTGTTCCAGAGGGTTCTTCAACAGAGGCAAGATACACTGTTGTTGATGGCAAGCAGCAAGAGTGTCCTGGTGATTATTATAGTGTAAAAAACATGCCTCAGCTCTTTTGGGCGCATGCATTCAATGTTTGCACTAATATTCCTGATGTTATTATGAAGTTAAGTTCTAGTTGGGATGAGGATTCTCCTGATTTTGAGCCGGCTCAGTGTGATGCTGGTTATTCAGAGATCGCTGTTTTTGACAAGGAGGTTCCTAAAAAAATTGAAGACTCTACAGTTAAAGAGTGGAGCCCAAAAAGAATGCGTCTTTGTGCACCTTCTGCGAACGTGCCTGCTGCAAAAGATTCTAATTTTTTCAGTATTGATGGTGTTCTTGGTACTCATGGTTATCTTTGTTCTAATGGTGAATTGTTTGAGTGTGCTGGTGATTTGGCTCCTTATTCTTTTAACAGCGAGTTTATTGCAGATACTGGTTTGTCTACTAATGATTTGGTTGGTTCTGGTGGTTGTCCTCCTAAGATTTTGGCTTACTGGGCTTTTGATGGCGGTTCTGCTGTTGATTATGTTTCTGGTTTTAATGGTAATGTTGTTGGTGGCAGCAGTGTTTCTGGTAAGATTAATGGCGGCATTCATTTAGAGGTTGGTGATTCAATTGAATTGCCTGGTTCTGTTCCTGTTTCTGGCAGTGAGTTTACTGTTGAGGCGTGGATTAATCCTGCTGACACAACTGGTTTAAGGAAGATTGTTGAGAAGGAGGATTCTTTTAGGATGGCTGTTGATGATTCGCTTCTTGTTGGTGCTGTTCACACTAATCAGCCAATGGGTGATTTTGGTTCTAGGCGTGTTGTTGCTAATGTTTGGCATCATGTTGCGCTTTCTTATGATGGCAGTCAGGCCATGCTTTATCTTGATGGCGTTTCTGTTACAGATTCTGGTCTTTCTGGCGGTATTGTGTGGAATAATAATTCAATTGTTATTGGAGGGAATTTTCTTGGTGATGTGGATGATGTTGCTTTGTATGATAAGGCTTTGAGAGGTGCTTTGATTAAGAGGCATGCTAAGTCTTCTGTTGGTTATTGTCAGGCTGCTGCTTCTGGTCTTTCTGCAAATTATTATTGTGCTGCAGATGGTGAGTGGACTACTGATTTGGATATTAAGGATGAGTCTTCCTGCAATAAGGCTGGTTTTGTCTGGACTGGTAATTTTTGTTGTTCAGAAGATGATGATTTTAATGAATATTATAATGATCATGATACTCCTCCTGCTGATCTTGCTAAGGTTTCAGATGGCGGCCAGACAGTTGATTGGCATGCTCTTGCTGATATTTCATCTTCGCAGATTATTTTGTCAAATCGTAATCAGTTTGTGACTATCAAGGGTCCTGCTAAGTTGCTTGTTGAGACTTATTCTGCTGAGTCTCCTACTGATATTGGTGCTTGTCCTGTTTTGGGCAAGCCAGAGCCGGTAATTATTGCTCCTTGGGAAAAGAAGACAATTAGGATTATTGGTTTGGGTGCTTCTGGTGAGCCTTGCAGGTATCGTCATAAGATTATTACTGCAGAGCCTTTCTTGGCTCTTGGTGGTTGTTGGGACAAGGATTTTGTTCCTATTGGGCATTTTTCAGAGCCTAATATCATTAATTATCATGGTCATTTTTACAGTTGTGGTATTTCGCAAGATGCGCCTGAATTAGAGATTCAGGATACGCAGAATGGAGGCAAGTTGGTCTCTGTTGCAAGCACTAGCTGCAGTGATATCAAGCTTAATGCGCGGGGTGCTGGCCTGCATGTTGTCTGTAATCCTGGAGGCAAGTGGCAGTTCACGAATGATTCTGCTGCAACCACGAGTTCAGAGGTTTCCTGGGATATTACAGGAGCAAACGCAAGCCAGTATGGCTGTTGTGCTGAAGACCAGTGCTGGACTGGTTTTGAGTGCGTGAATATCGGCGAGTATTATACAGACCCCACTTCAGGGGATAGTTATTATTGTGAAGAGTAAAAAGAGGTGTATTTGTTGAAAAAGGCATTGGTTTTGTTGTTATTTGTAATCTTGCTTGCTTCGTCAGTATATGCTGCTAAATGGGTTGGCCCATTGACTTTACAGCATAGCTGGGACAGGAAAGAGCATGGTTTTTGTCCAGGTCCTGGCATGTGCCTGGTTTCAGCAAGTCCTGATGCTAATGAGGAGTGGAATGGCCTGCCAAATAGGTATTTTTCAGATCCTCCTGGCCCAAAGTGCATTAATGATGGCCAGTATATTCTTGATTATTTTTGTGAAGATGGGCAGTGGACTACTCGAACAAAGATGATAGGATTGTCTTTACTGGATTTTGCGCAGTCTAAGTCAAGTGATTATGTTTTGTTTTGTGATGATTATGAAAGTGCTTTTAATCAATACCAATATCTTGTCGGCTCTGAAGGAGATACGAAACTGGTTGAGGATTTGTTCAAGGATTACCGGTGTGAACAGCCTAATTCAACTACAAGAACTGCGTGCACAAATCATTTTTGTGTCTTGAAATACCGCGGGGGAACTGCTGTAGGAACAAGCTTAAACACAAACATTGGTGATGAGGATTATTCTTTCTTGTTTGCCCTGAATCATTCTGGTGATGCTTGTGATAATGTTCAGGGTTCTGCAAGTTCTTGGCAGCAGTGCACTGACTGGACAAAGACAGGAAGGGTTTATTATAATCCTGCGTTGAATGCAGTGATTTATCTTTCATCTTCAGATGCGCTCGCTTCAAGTGATTACTCTGCATTTTTCGCTTCGTTTATAGAGCCTGAATTTGATGATATTCATGATTATGTCAAGGATAAGGTAGAGGATCCTGATGAGTCTGCATTGAATTTTAGTTTTTTCAAGGACACGAGCTTATACAATCGCTGGTATTATTCCAGGCAGATATCAAAATATGTTTTTGGTTTTTTGGAAAAAGATCAGACCGAGTTTGCTTATGATTATGTAGGAATTAAATACGCTGGTTATGGTTTTGATTCAGATGACTGCACAAATATGTTCAAGCAGTATGGTGAAAGAAACAAGGGCAGGGGCGTTTTTTGTGATGACCAGTCTGGCTCTGACTTTTTTGTTGTTGCAAAAGGCGCGAAAAACAGCGAGAGCCCTTTGATTGATGCATGGCAGGATATTGATTCAAAACTGAGACCAAAATGAAGAATGCACAAATAACAGTTTTTATGATTATTGGAATTGTTATTTTATTTGGTGCAGGATTGTTGGTTTATATGGCGATGATTCAACCAGAAAAAACAGGTGAGGAAAAAGTGGCTGCTCAGGCTTTAAGGCAGTCTGCAGTCCGGCCTGTGAAGGATTACATCACTTCTTGCCTGGAGATTGTTTCCTCTGATGCTTTGGACTTTATTGGCAAGCAGGGTGGAAGATTATACAAGAGCCAGGGCGGAACCATTCCGGATCCTGGTTCTGCGCAGCTTGGCACTGTTTATCTTGATTCTGATGAGTTAAAATTGTCTTATTCAGTTCTTCCTCCGCAGGGAACTGTGGGCGATTTGTTTTTTTCAGACCCGCCAGATTATCCTTGGCCTGAGTTTCCTGTTTCAGCTGACAGCAACAGGTCTGTGATTGGCTTTTTTGGTCTTGCTTCCCTTCCTCCTTTATACAGGAAGCATGGCAGGGATTCTTTGCAAGAGCAGATGGAGTCTTACATATCAAATAATATTGGCAAGTGTGCTGATTTTTCAGATAAGTTTCCTGGTTATGAGATTACGGCTGGTGAGCCAAGCACGTCCATGATTATTGCTGAGAACATTACGCATCTGCGGTCAGAAGAGTATATCTCTTTTGTTCTTGACTGGCCTGTTGAGATTAAGGAAACAGGCACGAGTGCTGAAATCACTTTGAATGAGTTCAGGGCAACATTTCCTATTGCTTTTGGAAGGATTTATTATACTGTAAAGGAGATTGTTGATGCAGAGGTTTCTAATATTAGTTATGAGCCTGAGGCAACTGTAAATTATTTTATAACAATCAACAAGAATGTTTACAATAAAGATGATGTTATAATTTATCAGGATAAGAAGTATAAGCTTAATGCAAGGCCTTATGAGTTCAGGATTGCAAGAAAGAACAGGTTTCCTGCTCTTTACAAGATTGATCAGTCTGAGATTGACAGGTTTGCTTATTGTGTAGATGCTGTTAGCTTCTCTATTGAGGGTAATACCTTGAGAGCTTCTCCTGATTTAGAAGATGACGATCCTTTTCCTTTGAATATTTCTGTTGTTGATCCTGATAATGATGTAATCACGTTAAAGCTCGATCCAAGGAATCCTGAAGTTGATGAGTATGCTGTTGCTTTGTATGCTGATAACCCGTCTAAGGGTGGATTGATTTTCAAGGTTATTGCATTTGATGGCGAGTTAGAGGATTATCAGAGGATTAGGATTATTCCAAAAGGTTGTGAGGTAGATTGAATAAGAAATTATTGTTGCTGGTGTTGGCTGCGGTTTTATTAGCTGCTGTTGTTTTTGCACAGCAGTTGGGTTGCTGCTGTGATCCTGTTGTAAAGACCGGTTCTATTCAGTATCAGTCTGTTTGTACAGCTCCTTTTATTTTTGTTCCTATTCCTTCAACAGGTTTTATGGGCTGTAATGCATTGTGTAATGCAACTAACATAACTGCTCCGCCAGCAGGCGCTCCTGCTGTTGGTTGTGGTGCTCCTGGTTACACCCCAAAAGTTGAGAATCTTGCTGTGGCTCCTGTTAAAGGTGAAAAGGCTGTTGAGATTAATTTTAATGTTCCCTGTCCTGCTGACAGTGTTGAGATACACAGGTGCACGGGCGCGGGCTGCAGTGATTTTTCATTGATTGCAACTCTTGGTGAGGTTAATACATATACTGATGTTTCAGAAAACTTGTTGTGGAATACAGACTACACTTACAAGGTTATTGCTAATTACAAGGTTTCTGGTGCTTCTGATCCTGCATCAACGTCTGTTAATATTGGTGATATTGAGTGCTGGTATCAGACAACTACCGGCGTCTTTTGCATATCTGCTTTTTATTATGACCAGTATAAGAATTACTTAAAGGAAAATGGTTACAAGGTGGGGGATGCTGATAGTTTCAAGTCCAGTTATGTGTCTACAAGAGATTCTGTTTTTAATTCATTTTATGGCAAGTCTTGGTATTGTAATAACATGAATGTTTTGTCAAGGCCTGCTCCGCAAATGGAGTGTGCAGATGGCGAGATTTGTGTTTCAGACGGGTTGGTTGCAAGGTGTGTTGAGCAGGTTAAGTGTGATATTGGCGGGGCTTTTGGCTTGTTTCCAAGCTTGCGTACTTGTGAGCAGGATGCTGTTGGCAACAAGAGATACTGTTTCATGGACAAGTCAAAAACAATTATTGACAAGTGTTATGCCTGTGATCCTAAGATGGCTTGTAATGATTACCACTCTAAGTCTGCTTGTGAGAGTGATAATTGTGGTGTTGGCCAGTGTGCTTGGACAGATGTTTTTTCTGATTTGGGTGTTGGTGTCTGTTATGATACCAGGTTTGATGCCTGCAGCTTGTGCCAGGCAGAGCCGTCAGATACTGCAAAGAATAAGGAAGGCTATAACGCGGTGTTTGATTCGTGTACAGAAGAAAAAGCAGCAGCGCTTTCAACTGATTTAAAGCCTTGTTTCTTTGACAAGAATACAAGAACTGGCAAGAGCTGTAATTTTGTTGACTGCACTGTTTATTCTCAGAGCCAGTGCGGCAGCCCTTCTAATGGCATTCAATTAAATCCAGATAATTCTCTTAAAATCAAGAGTACAGACCCGTGTAATATCGGTGTTTGTCAGTATTCTGTTGCTACTGGCTGTGTCAAGAATGCGAATGGTGCATCAGGAACCGGCTGGCAGGATTGCCTTGGTTCAGAAGACCCGTCTGCTTGCGAGAAGGATTATTTTCCTCCTGAGACTATTGCTGCTGTTACTGGGCTGGTTCCTGGAAAGCAGGATTTTATTGATTTTACTATTCTTGATAAGACAATAAAGACTGGTGATGCAAGGCCTATGCAGGGCAAGTCTGGCTATAAGACTTATTTGTGTGTTGTTTCTGGAAATAATACCTGCTCTGATGCTGCTTTATTTCCTATTGAGACTGATAAAGCGCGTTTGTTTATCAATGATCTTGCTCTGCAGGATGATCAGGAGATTATTGGCAGGTTTTCTTCTGGCGATAATGTTGTAAAGTTTTATTCTGTTGATAAGAACAATAATGTGGGGGTTGTGAAGTCTATTACTGTTTTTGCCTGTGATCAGTGCAGCGGTCCTAAGGCGATTAATGTTTCTGTTGCAGGCGGCACAGAAATAAAGGGAAGATTCTATACAAATGTTTTGCAGCCTTCTATAACTATTATTTTTAATGAGCCTGCGAGGATTACAGCATTTAGCTTGGATCAGGCAGGCACCATCGCGCCCACAACAATCTCGCCTTCTTCTGGAACGAATTATCAGTATACTATTGTTCCTAATAGCCCTCTTTCAGAAGGTATTTACAAATTTTCCTTGAATGCAGAGGATGTTAATGCTGTTCCAATGGACTTGCCTGTTATTTTTGATTTAATTGTGGATACAACGCCTCCTTCAGTTTCTGTTGTTCCTGTTGATGGTGCCGAGTTTGATATAAAGGATGTTTCATTGGATTTGACTTTTAATGAACCTGTCTTTTTTAACAAGACAATTCTTAAGGAAGTTGTTTTTATTAATGAGTTTGTAAAGGATGAGATTCCTATTTACCTGTCAAAGGAATTGAGTAATGCAAATGATTCTGTTTATTCCGGCATAGTGACTGAGCTTCAGGCTGGATTAAAGATTATTGATATTAATGTTAGGGATTATGCATCTAATGAATTAAAAACCAAGTCATATTTCTCTGTTCTCGCAGGTCCTCCGATGATTAGGATGATGCATCCGAGCTGGGGAATATCTTCTGTTTTTACTTTTAATGTTACAATAGAGACCTCTACTAAAGCAACTTGCAAGTATATTGCAGGCGTGCCTGCTGCTCCTCCTGCAGGCAGTTCTGGTTTGTCTGATTTTGATTCCAGTGATGGGATTCTTCATATGATTAATACTGTGTCTATTCCTTATGGAAGCACTGATGCATATCCTTTGCATGTTTACTGCAGTTCTCCAAAGTTTAATGCAACCCAGCAGTCATTTTATTTGACTGTTGATTCAACTAGTCCTGGTATTGTTTCTGCTTATGCTAATCCTACTCCTGTTGTTGAGCCTACTGAATTTGATTCTAATGTTTATTCAACGAGATTGCAGGTTCAGATTGATGAGGAAGGTTTCTGTAAGTATAGTGCAGACAAGCAGGAGTTTGATGAGATGGAGGGTTTCTTTCCTGGTTTTGACAGGGTTCCTAAGAAATCTCATTCAGTCGAAGTTAATGTTTCAGAAGTTAAGGGGTACACGTATTATGTTGCCTGCAAGGACAAGGCAGATTTAATCTCACAGACAATTCCAATTATGTTTAATATTGATTTAGATGTGCCGTTCTCTATAAAGAGTGCTACAGAGCCTTACTCTAGTTCAGAATTGTTTCATCTTCGTATTGATAGCAACAAGCGCGCGTATTGTTATTTTGGTGAGGATCCTGGTGCAATAACTACTTGTTTTGGTGCTTGTGAGTTTACAAATGGTCATGCTCAGGCAATTAGCAAGCCTAGCGGCAAGCATAATTTTTATGTCAAGTGTAACACTGGTTCTGGTGGTGAGATGAGTAATGTGCTTAATGTTTCTGTTATTGTTGATACAACCCCTCCTGATATGGAGTATGTTGATGACAGCTCTACTCTTCCTGGAGAGCCTGATGTTTCCTGGTATAAGGACAGGTTAAGGGTTAAGTTCCTTGGCAAGGATCCAGAGACAAAGGTTGTTAAGTATTGGTATCTGCTTGAGACTGCTTTTGCGCGCGAGCTGATTGTTAACTGGACCCCTAGTCTTGAGATTAATGGAAGTCCTATTTATGTTAAGGCTAATTTGACAGATGGCCAGAGGTATGTTTTCAGGGTCAAGCCAGAAAATATTGTTGGCTTGATTGGAAACTACACCACTAGTGATGGCGTTACTATTGATTTTGCCAAGACTCCCCCGCAATGTGCTAACGGAGTGAAGGATTTTAATGAAACAGATATTGACTGTGGTGGAATTTGTGACGGGTGTGCAGTTGGCGAGACCTGTGATGTCAATAACGATTGTGAGTTACTGTATTGTGCTATTGGTGTTTGCAAAGAGCCTCTCTGTGATGATGGTGTGAGAAATGGCCAGGAGACTGATGTTGATTGCGGCAATGGCTGTCCTGGTTGTGCTCTTAACAGTACTTGTGCAGTTGATGCAGATTGCTTGTCTGAAAATTGTAAGTTTGGTTATTGTGTTTTAGATCCTTGTGAAAATGGGATTTTGGATGGTGCAGAGTCTGATATTGATTGCGGTGGCTCTTGTCCAGATAGGTGTGTGGGTGGACAGAATTGCAACCTTCCTGGTGATTGTGCAGAGGGATTGGAGTGTATTGATGGGGCTTGCGGTGCTCCTGTTGATTCTGATATGGATGGTGTTCCTGATCACTTGGATAAGTGTCCTGATACTCCTCGAGGAACACCTGTTGATTTAGAGGGTTGCCCTGTTGAGATACCGGTGGCTCCTGAGCCTGAAAAGCCTTCATTGCTGTGGACTTTGATTAAGTGGTTGTTGATTCTTGCAGTGCTTGCAGGTATTGGCTTTGGAGGATATTATGCTTATAAAAAAGGTTACCTAGATGACATTATTGCTAAGTTCAAGAAGCCTGAAGAAGAGATTCCTGAGGAAAAGCCTGCTCCTATTCCTAGGGTTGAGAAGCCCGAACCTGTGGGTCCTACTCCTGAGGATAAGATAGCGGCTTTAAGGAAGTTTGCTAAGAAGAAAGAGGCTCCTGCTGAAGAAGAGTTTGTGCCTCTTGAGAAAATAAAGAAATCCAAGAAGAAAAAACCAGCTCCTGGCAAAAAGGCTTTTGAGCAATTAAAGAAGATTAAAGAAGCTCCTGAAAAGCCTAAGAAAAAGAAGAAAAAATCAAAAGAAAATGCTATTGAAAAGCTTAGGAAGATTAAAAAATGAACAAGAAAGCCCAAATGATTGGTCAGATTTTTGTTTTTGTTGTGGCTGCTATTATTTTTATTCTGATTCTTACTTATGGATATAAGGCTATTTCTAACTTCCTGGCGCGTTCTGAGCAGGTTGCTTTGATTGATTTTAAGTCTGATTTAGAGTCTGCTGTTGAGGTTATCAAGAGAAGTACTAAAAGCGTTAAAAAATTGGAATTAAAGCTGCCTAAGAGATATACCGAGTTGTGTATTGTTGATGTGAATCAGTGTGAGGCTCTTAAGGCTTCCAGGCCTTTGATATACAGTATGTGTCTTGCCGGCAGCGAGAATGTTTTCTTGGTTCCAAAACAGGAAACCCCTATTTTTTTGCCTGATATAAGTCTTCCTGATCCTGGTTTTGTTTGTGTTCCTGTTGCTAGTGGCAATGTTGTTTTGCGGCTGGAAGGTCTTGGTAAGTCAACATTGATTTCAGAGTGGCCTGTAGAATGAAAAAACGCGGTTTAGAGATGCAAGCTCACTGGATTTTTATTTTAATAGCTGGCGCCATAATCCTTGCTTTCTTTTTTTCTATTGTTGCCAAGCAGAAGTCTCTTTCTGAGCAGAAGATTTCCATAACCCTCTCTGCGAATATTGAGGCGGTGTTTTCTGGCGCGATTGAAAGCAAGGGAACTGCCCAGCTATTGACTGTTCCTAAGGATGGGATTGATTTTGATTGTTCAGAGGCTTGTGACTGTAATTTTTGGATTGGTGATAAGTCGACTTCTTTTAGGGACAAGATTATTTTTGCTCCAAAAAAGGTCATTGGACAGGACGCAACTGCTTGGTCTAGTGAGTGGAAGCTTCCTTTTAGGGTATCTAATTTCTTGTATATCACTAATCCTAATGTGAAATATTATATTGTTTATGTTCCTAATACCAATAGTGCAAGGATTTTTGACAGGATTAACAAGACCCTTCCGCCTGGCTTGAACATTGCTGTCTTAAAGGACCCTGGTGCTGTTCCAAGCATTCCTTACGAGGGCTTTCAGGAGACTAAATTTGTTTTTCTTGATGTTCCTGATTCCAGCATTAATCTTGCAGGTCTTGATACTGCTTTCAGGAAAAAGGATGTCTCTGCTGTTAACATTCACCAGAATACCATTACTTTTTATGAAAAAGAGCCTGGCGAGCTTTATTTTACTTCAGGAACTTCCCCTTTTGTTGGCGAGGCCTTGATGTTTGCCTCTATTTTTTCTGCTGACAAGCAGATGTATGATTGCGGCCTGCAGGCTGCTTTTTTAAAGCTTAATCACGTTGCGCAGATTATTTATGGCAGGGCAAAGATGATTCAGCAGAATCTTTCTCTTTCAAAGCCAGAGTGCGTTTATGTTTTGGGGGATTTCAATGCATTAATGCAGTTATCTGGGGAGTTTTCTTCAGGTATTGAGTTTTCGCAGAAGATTCCCGGCATTACTGCTGCTGCAAACGCGATTGCAAGAGAGAATAAGAACCTGATTTTATTGTCTTGTCCAGAGATTTATTAAAATGAGACACAAAGCACAGATTAAGATGTTTGAGACTATGGCTGTGTTAGTTATTTTTTTCTTTCTGTTGGTTGGCGGCGCTGCTTTTTATTTTCAGATTCAGAAGAGTTCTATGCAGAGGGAGATTGATAAGCAGCAGCAGCTGATTGCTTTTCAGGTTGTTCAGAAAGCCTTGTTTTTGCCAGAGCTTGATTGTTCTTTTGTCAGCATTCAGAAGGATAATTGTTTTGATAAGCTTAAGGTCAAGCAGCTTTCTTTGCTCTTGAATGATCCTGAGAATGAGGATTTTTTTATTGATTATTTTAATGTGTTTGGTTTTGCTGATATAAAGGTAACCCAGATTTATCCGCGTGTTAATCAGACATTTGTATACACTTTGTATAAGAATATTCCTGATGATTACAGCTCTATTATTAGTACTCAGAGTCCTGTGTTGTTGTTTGATGCTGTTGAGAATAGGTATGATTTTGGTATTGTTGAGGTTGATGTTTATGCAGAATAAGCGTTCTCAGATGGAGATAATGGGCTTGGTTATTATAGTTATTCTGGTTGCTATTGGCATGTTGTTTGCTATTCAGTTTTTGCTTAAAAAGCCTGTTGGCCGCGAGACTGCTGCTGTAAAGGAGAGCACTCTTGCTGCGAATTTTCTGAACACTATGCTTTCTACAACTACTGATTGTTTTGATAGGAATGTGCGTGAGCTTTTGCAGGATTGTGCCTTGACAGGTGGTGCCACTAATTGTTTTGGCATGAGTTCTTGTGATTATGCTGCTGACCAGATTGATATGATGCTTGAGGATACTTTGGGTAAGTGGAATAAGGATTATTATTTTACCATCTCTGGCGCCCCTGATGTTGAAAAGATTAAGTTTGGGGAAGAATGCAAATATTGCGAAAGGGAAGCAAAGATTCATCCTGTTCCTGTGCGTCCTGGTTTTGAGATTTCTTTGATGCTTGAGATATACGGCTAACTTTATATATTATCTTTACTTATTTTATTTTATGGGGGGAGTTAAGCGGGTTTATGATTGGCTAGTCAGCAGGCCTTTGCGTACTGCTGGTTTGGCTATGTATTTATCATTGCCTTTGTCAGCTTATGCTTTCTTGACAAGTGATTTTCATAAGGATTCTTTTCCAGAGATTTTGTTTAGTGTTGCCTTTCCTCCTGCTGCTGCCTGGCTGGGCACAGGAATCTCTGCAGAATTATTAAAGACTTTTGCTTATGAAGATCGATTTCACCCTAGGACGCGCCTTCCTGATTTCAAGAAAAGAAAAAAGATAAAAAAAGAGCTTAAAGCAGTTGATTTTGAGAGTCTTGTTAACAAGGAATTTTTTCAGATTGAAGAATCTAGTTCTGCTAAGGCAGTTATTAGTTATTTTAAGAAGCCTGCTTTTCCAGACACTCCAGAAGGTGCTGCTGCTCTTGCAAAATTAGCTAGAGAAGAAAAAGATCCTGCTATTTTTTTGAGTGCTGCTATTGCATATTTTAAGCAGGATAAGTATGATGAGGCTTTTTTGCAGCTTGACAAGGCTCTTCAGGCAAAAAAAGCCCTTCCTAAATTATATGCTTTTGATTGGAAGGTGCTGCAATTAGCAAATCAGCTTGATATATTGTTAAATCCCAGGGATCCAATGCCTTTAACTGGCGCTTCTTTTCTTAATGCACTTAATCAAAGGCTTGGCACTGCTTTGTATTATTCTTCTTTTGCCAGGCATATTGCTTATGAATTTGACAGCGAGTTTAAGCTAGAGGTGCATTGTTTGGATGCTTTGCTTAATCATGCTCTTAAGTCAAAAAATTCAAATGATGTTTGGCAGGGTTTTATTCAGGAAGTTAGAAAACAGGAAACCTTAGAAAGGATTTCAGAGACAAAGAATCCAGTTCGGCAGTTAAAAGGCAGGTTTTTGTCAAAGACTATTCTTTTCAAGGATAAAAAGAATAAATCAGATTTAGAAGCAGAGAAAGCGCTGAATGAATATCTTGCGCTTAGGCTTCCTGATAAGTTTAGTGTTGCAGAGCCGTTTTATACTACTGAAGAGCCGATTGATGGCCTTCATACGTATGCTATGCGTTTTCTTCCTGGAGAGACTTTTCTTGAGAAGCTGAAAAAATATGATTATTCTGCTTTAGAGGATATTATTGATTGCCTTGCTTTTATTCATGCTAAGGTTCCTGAGGATATGGTTAGTAAAGGAAGAGTCAGGCTTGGCCTTAAGTTAAAGCATAAGCTTGTTGATTCTGATTTAGACATTTCCAGAGCTTTGGCAAGAAAAATTGTTCAGAATTACAGGCCTGTTTTCAATTGTTTTCAAGATGCTAGATTTGTTTATAATAAGGATGCTCATCCTGAGAATTGGCTGATAACAGATGATAAAATAATTGTTCTTGATTGCGAAAATGATTTTTTGGTTCCCTTGCAGTTTGATTTGGTTAATTTGTTGGAGTATTCTGATCTTTTGCCTGATAAAGTAAAGGACAAGGCAATTGATAAGTATCTTGATTCTTATAAGAAATATACTGGAATTGATTTAGATAAAAAAGAGTTTAGGCTTATTTATTTTAATTCTGTCATTACCAGGGCGATTTCATTATGCTCTGCCTGGTCATCTAATGACAGGAAATCCCTGCATTCGCAGAGGCCTGTTGTTCTTGATAATGCAATTCACGCTATTGCAAGGCTAAAGCAGGATCATAAAGATTATTGCAGAAAATATCATTCTTATTATATTGCTCTTGAAGAGTCTCTCGCTGAGATAAAGGGTCTAGTCAGTGTTAAGGGCAATCATTGATGCTGAGAAGTCTGCTATTTTGGTCACAGTGCTTGTTAAATAATTTAACATTATTGCTTCTGTGCCTTTTTTTGCGCTTATTAGCTTGTGTCCTTTTGTTAGCAGCTGTTTTTTTCTTGTGTTTAGTTCATTTAACTGGTCTAGTTTGAATGAATAAAATAATTCATAATAATTTCTTAGGTACTCTGTTGTTTCCTTGAAATACATAAGGCACTCTTTTGATATTTTTTCATTTTCAGAGGCAAGAAGTTCGCAGATGTATTTGTAGTCGTCTGCTATTTTTTCAAGGTTCCAAACTATTACATAATAAAAGCAGGTTTTTGAGTAGTCTATGTATCCTGTTTTGTTTAGTGTTCTTTCGCAAAAGTTTGTTAATTGGTTATTTGTTTTTTCAAGCATCACAAGTTCTTTCATGTGTTTTTGCTGTCCGTCTTTTATATATTCTATTGCTCCTTCTGCAAGGGATACTGTGACCAGCCAGGCTCTTCGCAGTATGTTGTCAAATTCCTTGTTTTGGTCGTGTGATATTGCTCTTAGCACGCATCTTTTGTTTCCTTGGTGAACTATTGCAAATCCCACAAATAGGTCTTTTATTAGTTCTTGTATTACTTTTGTTTTCTTGGGATTTTCATAGAAAAGTTCTATTTCATCATATCCTTTTTTGTGCAGGCTTGACAGCAGCCATCTTATTGTTCTTTCATCTGCTTTTGTTATGTCTGTGCTTGTTTTCTTTGTTTCAGACTCTTTTTTTGTTGAGAATACTATGCTTGTCGCGTGGTCTTTTACCTCTAATTCATCCCCTTTTTTCACGCCGTATTTTTTTACCCATTTGCTTGGCAGGCTTACAACAAATGTCTTTCCTGCTAACTGGATTACTTTTCTTTTCATGTAATGAATGAAATGTTTGAAATATATAAGCTTTTCGTTATTATATAATTATAAGATAATATATAAGACTTAAGAAAAAAATATATATCTTTTAAGAGATTATACGATGTAGGGTGATAAAATGTTCAAGAAAAAAGATTTGGTTCTTACTGCTTACTTAAGGCAGAATTCTAGGGCGTCTCTGACAATATTGTCAAGAAAGACAGGTGTTCCTGTGAGCACTATTTTTGACAGGCTAAAGTCCAACAAGGTTATCCTGAAAAATACTGCATTATTGGACTTTAACAAGCTAGGGTATAGCACACGCGCAAATATCCTTTTAAGGGCCAGGAAAGACAAGAAAGAAAAACTTATGGAATTTTTGCTCAAGTGTTTTAATGTGAATTCCTTGTACAAGGTTAATAATGGATATCATTTCATGGCAGAGTGTATTTTCAAGGACATAAAAGAGCTTGAGGATTTTATTGATGTGATTGATGAACAGTTTGCTGTCAAGACCAAAGAAGTGCATTATATTATTGATGAGCTTAAGAAAGAGGCTTTCTTGAGCCAGCCAGAGCTTGTTGATGTTGTTTATGCGCAATAAAACAGCAATAACACCTGGCGAAGTTTTAGCAGGATGCAGCGCAGTATTGCTGCTTTGCATAAATATATTGGAACAGCATTGATTTTGCACCTTAAAATAAGAAAAAGTTTATATATAACTAATTCCCAATACTTCTTAAACATAAGAAGAGGTGCAAGATAAATGAAGAAAGCACAAGGTTTACCTATTACTACAATCATTATTGCCGCATTAGCTCTTGTGGTTCTGGTGATATTATTCGCTATTTTTACTGGCAGGATTTCTATTTTTGGAAGGGGCATCACAGAATGCCCTGGAAGGTGTGAAATGCCTTATTCTGAGACAGGCGAGCAGGCTGTTACAGAAGGCAGGATTGCTCTTGATATTAATGCAAAGTGTGACCCTCAGTTTGAGAAGGCTATTACAGGTATATATATTGCTCCAGGACAGCCAGCCAACACACCAACAGACAAGCTCATATACTGTTCTAAGTGTTGTGTTTCCATAGTGTAATGGCAGAAATAAGACTTCCATACCTTAGAGGCGTCACTCCTGCAAAGCTTTTTACTTTGCTTACTCTTGTTGTTCTTTTGATTATCTTGATTACAAAGCTGTTCATACTTAAGGAGCAGATTGTTCTCTCTCCTCCTCCTGGAATAATTCCCTGATGCAATGCCGTCTGGCAAAGTTTTTGGTACTGGCACGCAGTATTTGATAAGTCTGATAAACAGGCGGCATTAAGAGCAGACGTAGCACGGCATTGCCTTTTTTGCTTCACTTTCTTTTGCCATAAAGTTTATATATGAGAACAGGATTTTTAATATCATGAATAAAAAAGCCCAGGGATTGCCTATTACAACCATTATTATAGCTATTCTTGCTTTATTGGTTCTTGTTGTTATTATCCTTATTTTTACTGGCAAAGTTAGGGTTTTTGGCGGCGAATTAGTGAGTTGCACTGGCAAAGGCGGCTTTTGTACAAAAGAGTCTTGTTATTTTGGTTATCAAACAGAACTTCAGGAAACTGATTGTAAAGAACCTAATAAAAATTGTTGCTTGCCGGTTCTTCCTGCACCTGCTGGCGCTCCTTGTGGCAGGGATGAACACTGCACAAACAAGTGCGGTTCTGATAATAAATGCACTTAGTTTTCACCGCAAACCTTTTATATACTAATCTTAATTCTCTTGAGTATGAAAAAAAGAGGTGTTAGTCGGGCAAGCTGGATGGTAGTTGCTTTTCTTTTGTTCATTATTTTTTTTGTTGTCTTGATGATTGTAAGAAAAGCCCTTGCACCTGCTATGTAAGATGAGCAAGAAAAGTGCAGTTGGTGTTAACACTCTTGTTAAGATTTTGGCAGTTGTTATTGTTTTGGTTGTGTTTATTCTTATTATTCCTAGCTTTAGGCAGGTTCTTGAGGGTGCTGTTGAAACAGGTGAGTGCCAGTGGGATATGTTGTTTTCAGCTGTTTTGCAGGCAGGCTCTATGGGATTAGGAGGTTCTAGCCAGTTTAAGAGCTGCAGGGCACAAAATGTTAATATCAGCATGAATTCTTTATATGAATATGAGCTTGAGGCTGCTGAGCGTATGGAGGTTTACAGAAAAAATACTGCCTTGTATCATAAGAGTATTGCACAGGGCTTTGGTGTTCCAGAAGATGACCCTGCATATTATGACAAGCAGTTAGAGTGGGTCATGAACAAGATTATTGCTGATGAAATGCTTGCGTGCTGGAACAAGGTTTGGAGAGGTAATCTTCCGATTTTTGATCAGTGGTGGAATCTTGTTGATTTTACTTTTTTTGGTGTTGGAACAGAAAAACCGCCTTTAGAAGAACTTCAAAATGTTAAATATACTAATCTTGGTATTTTTACCGCATATGGCCCTCCTACTTTTTGTATTATTTGTTCAAGGATTAAGTTTGACAGGGATATCAGGATGAAGTTTAAGAACAAGCCTATTACTTCATTAAAAGAGTGGATGGCAGATAATCCTGCTCCTGAGTCAAAAATAAGTTATTTAGAGGAGTTTGAGCAAGGCCAGACTCTCACAACAAGAATGTTTGCTCCTAAGTATGTTTATACTGTTGATGAGCCTTATGCTATTGTTTACAAGAGGGTTAACCCGCATAAGATTGTTGATGTGGGAAAGTGGCTGGCAAGCAATATTGCTGGTTTAGGTGAAGAGGCTGTTACAGTTAATCAGGTTGTTATTGCTCCGTATGATATGATAGTCAAGTCTACTGAAAAAGGCGGGTTAGGATGTTATCCTCCGGTGGTTGATTAAGATGATGAATAAAAAAGCAGAAATGCCTGGCTGGGCTTATGTTGTTGCCTTGATTATTGGCTTGTTGGTAATTATTTTGATTATCTGGATTGCCACAAAATCCAGCTCTACAACAAAAGGTTATTTGGATATTATCAAGGGGTTATTATGAATAAAAAAGGTATTGGTACTGCAGCAATCATTTCAATAATTCTTGGACTGATTGTGATTGCTTCTATGGGTGGTGTGCTCTGGAAGAACAAGGCATTTATTGCTGAGAAGATTTTTGGCGAGGAGATTCTTCCTGCTGCTCCTAAAGAGGGCGAGTTTGTTCCTTATGAGATAGAGTATACAGAGGAAGAGATTCAGATTATGGATTCTATGAATGCCTTGACTTGTGCTATTAATTCCATTGCAGTTGGAAAGTTTGACCCTTCTGATACAAAACTCTGTCCTAAGCAGGAAGAGAAGAAAGACGCTGCGTCTTCAACAACTTATTCAGGAGGAATAACTGGTGCTATCACCGGTTTTTTTGCTAAGGTTACTGGAATGGCTTCTGCACAAAAGGTTGCAAAATATGGTGATGTTGAGGTTTCTTGCAATGGCAAGAGAACAGAACTGATTTATCTTGGCTCTCATACTGGAACGAAAGTTGATTCTTGGGCAGATTATTATATTAAAAAGCATAATTTGGATGTTATAAAGATGGATCCTTTCTTGTATCACATGGATGCCAAGACCCTTGCAATCAAGCAGGTTGGTGATGCTATTCTGGATTGCTGGGAGCGTTTTAGATATGAAACACATAAAGAGCCATATCATAAGTGTGATATTTTAAATGCTCATGCCTTGCTTGGTGATAGAAACAAAAAATATGATGATATTTATTTTGATGAGGATGATATCATTAGATATTTTGAGCAGTTGATTGCAGAAGATGACCCTAGAAAAGAAGTTGCAGAGACTTTGTTATCTAAATGGGGCCTTACATTAAAGAACAGGATTAGTATTGAAGGCAAGTTATCAACAAAAATGGGTGATTATTGTGGGTATTCTGAAGACGAACATGAGACAGAGACAGACAGGATTTGTGGAAGAACTATAAGGCGGCCTGAAAAAGATACGTATTGTGTTTATTTTGATACAGGTATGCTTGCTGCTCCTATTGCTGCAGGTCTTACTCCTTTGGTTAAAATACCTTTAACAAGAGACACTATTGCTGTTGCAGAGTGCAGGGAGTTTACTGCTGCTGATTCTTTTGAGTGTTATGTCAAGAATTTTGCACTGCCTCAGACAATTGAAGATGAAGGATGGTATAATCCTGTTACCTGGGTTGCAGGCAGTAATGATCCTAAGTATCTTGTTTATTATGAGTCTTTTCCAGATGGTGTTGACCAGTTCTGGCATGTGGATGGCTTGAGCATAGCTACTGTTGGCTTGATTGCAGGCACTGCTGTTTTTGACTTGCTTCCTTTGGCAGGAAAAGGTGTTAAATATCTTGCAAAAGGCGCAAAAAAAGGTGCTGAAAAAGCTGCCACAACTCTGGCTAAAAAAGGTGTTCAAGAGGGATTGAGCGAGTTCTTTGGTGCTGTTGCCAAGAAAGGCCTTAAGCGGACTGTGCAAAAAGAAGTGCTGAAAGAGAGTATAGAAGGTATTGGTGGTGGTGTTGGTAAGAATCTTGCGAAGGAAGTTGCAGATACTGCAGATAATTATATGGGCCGTTTCTTGGGCTTGAAGCGTTTGAGAACAAGGCTTTCTTCTGGTTATCGTGATAAGCTTGTTGATGGCTTGACTAGGCAGATTAAGAAACTGGATCTTTCTGATGCAATTCCTGATGAGGCTTTTGCTAAGAATTTTCTTGATGACGCTGCTAAAAAACTAGGTAAAAGCCCTGATGAGCTGCTTGATGCAGATAGATACTTAAGAGAACTTGCAGAAGAAACAGATGATACACAAAGATTCTTACTTGAGCATACTTTACCAAAGCCTGTTTCTGCGCTTCAGCAGGATGCTGCGCTTTATAGGCAGATACAAAAAGAGATGGCAGATGCGTATAAAGATAAGCTTGCAAAAGACTTGGCAGAGTCAAGTGTTGAGCGGTTTACAAAAAAATTAACTAAAGAAGAGCTTAAGGCTTTTACAGAAAGAACAGCTGTAAAGCAGTTCTTACAAGGAATGTTTGAAGAGGGTTTTGAGAAATTTTCTAAAGAAGAGATTAGGGCAAACATGAAAAAATCTCTTAAGAAATTTACTTCTTTGTCCTGGAATCAGAGAAGAAAGGCTGCGAATAAGGGTGCAGAGCTTGCTCAGCAGTATATCAATAAAGAAGGCTTTATTGATTTTGTTAAGATTACTGGAAAGTCTGTTAAAGACCCAAGAGTTGCTGCTCAGAGATTGAATACTGAATTTCTTGATGCTATTGCTTATGAGACTGGTGACCAGATTACTGATGTCATGAAAAAGTCTGGCTGGACAATGGCTAAAGGCTTGAAAGCAGGAACAGTCGGTCCTGGAAAGGTTTCGTGGGTTCTTGATTTGGTTGGTATTCCAAGATTTGCTCGTATTGGCAAGACAGCAATCACTGAAGCAACCACTATAAAGTCTGTAATTCCTGTCTATGGCCAGTTAAGGTGGGCGACCAAGACTGGCGCTACAACAATGGGAGAGCTTGCTGGCTGGGTTAAGGATCATAAGTATGCAGTCATTGCAATACTTGCTTTGTATGGTTCTTCTTTAGATGGTGCTGATGAAAAATACATTCCTGTTGGTGCAAATACTCTTGGTGTTGATATGCCGTTTACTTACTCAGATCCTGCTCCTTGGCATTTGGTTAATGATACATCTAAGTATTATGTTGTTTCAAAAGATTCAGCGAATAATGTAAGGTATGAAAGAATGTATTTTGCAAGCCCGTGCAAGGCTGATTTGGTTGTCAGGAAAGAGCTTATTGAGTGTCATAGGATGCCTGCAGGTATTCAGCATTATAGGTTTAATGAAGAGAGTAATCCTATGGATGTTCGTGGTGTTAATTTGAATGTTGATTTGTTGGCTGATGACGATTTTGTTTTTGAGAATTTTAAGAAGCATAATCCTGAGAGTGTGTGGCTTGAAGATGATTGGTCTGATGAAAACGTTGTTAATTACATTGTTCCTCAGCTTAAGAGTGATAGAAGGCAGCAAAAAATATTGCAAAAAGGGGGCCTTTATGCAAGGTTTCCTGTTTTAGAGGCCCTTGACCCAGATCTTGATAACATTACCACTAAAAAGCAGGCTATTGCTGCTAGGGAGAGATTTAATGTAGTTGATTTCTTTGACAGACATATTAATGGTGTTCTTCTTATGACTATGAATAATGCAGGCATTATTTTGGGTATTCGTAAGGAAGAAAGAAAAGATGCTGTTGGTTATTGGAGTTATGAGCAGTATGGGCCTTATTATGATTTGAGTGGTGTTCAAAAAGAGTGTTTTAGAAAGGATATTATGGATTCTGCAATGGGAACTTTGAAAGGAGCATATATGTTTTATACTGGTCAGGAAATAAGTGTTGAGCAAGATATGCGGAATCACGTGAGGTTTTCAATTGATTCAATTACTGTTCAAGTTCAAAAAAGGCTTAATTCAGATGGCAAGGCTAATTATTGTATTGATGAATACAGTAGTCTTGAGAAGATTAGGTGGGGCTTGTTTGCTGCGCAGATGGTAACATCTCTTTTGCTGACTGCAGTCACTAGTGGTGCTGGTGCTCCTTTTGCTCTTGCAGGAACAAGTATTGCGTTTGGTGTTCTTGAAGAGGCTGTTGCAAGGCAGTACAAGTGGCCTGCTGTTGAGAATCAAGGATTGAACCCTACTTTCCCGATTGCACAGTCATTAAGTGGTGGATAGCATGAATAAGAAAATAATATTTGGCATATTGTTTGTTTTAATAATTATATTTATTATTTATTTGTATCTTGCAACAAGGCCTATTGAGGTTTATTATCCTGATGACCCTGCTGAGTGGGTTGAAAAGCTGGATTCAGAGACCAGCGAGATTAACATTGATTATGTTTCTAAGGGTCAGGCAATTAATAATGAGCGAAACCTGTATTTTTTTGTAAATGGCTCTGAAACCTCTATGACATATGAGGGTTTGTATAAGGGCAATTATTTTACAAAGTATTATTCTGAAAATGGCGCTGTCTTGATGCGAGTTGGCCCTGAGATGAAGCCTGGTGATGGTGTGTTGGACGGCTTGCTTGTTGAAAGGGTTATTAATGATACTTTTCAGGTTTTTATTTTCCTTGATGATGACTGGAAAAATGCAGTGCCTTACACAAATATTGTTTGGGGAAAAGATTATTCCTTGGCAAGGCCTTTTGTTTTTACAGAAATATCTCCTGGTATTTACATGGATCAGATAGAGGATGATCCAGAGAGGTTTGGATATAATTATGGCGCAGCGTATTCAGGTATTTCTGTAACTAGCGCTACGCATCAGCAGGTCAAGGATGGTGTAACAGAGGGCATTACTGAGATAATGTTCCAATAAATTTATATATCCGCTTATCAAAATGATTTTTATGAATAAGAAAGCAGTTGAACTATCTGTTCAGACAATGATTATTGTAGCTCTTGGCTTGATTGTCTTGGTTGTCTTGATTTTTGTGATTCGGGGCCAGATTAGCAAGGGAGCCAGTCAGTATTTTGATATTGGCAAGAGTGCTGCTGAAGAGGCTGCTACAGACCAGTGTAAGAGCGGCTTGTTTGTTGAGCGTAAGTGTGCCCAGAATTGTGCTTCTTTAGATAGTGGTTTTTATTGGAAGGCTGTTGGGATTAGGGGTTGTGATGAGTCAAAGGGCGCTGGTTATATTTGTTGTGAGCGTGGTGAGGCAAAGGTTCAGAAGGCAGATGATAAAAAAGCAGATGATAAAAAAACAGCTACTAATTAGAAATATTTAAATAACAATTATTATACTTCTTTGTTTATGCAAAAAAGAGGAGAGATTAGTTTAGAGGCTTTGGTTAAGTTTATTCCACATTTTTTTCTGGTTGTTTGTCTTATTGCTGCTTTGTTTGCTGTTTACAAGATTGCTTTGCCAAAAGAGAAGACTACTCCGGCTATTGATGATTTGGATAGGGTTGTGATGAATATAGAGCAATTAGAGCCTGGGGAGATTGCTCCTGTTTTTACTACTACGCATGGTTATATTTTTAATTTGTATCAAAAGGATCTTGTGAAAGAGGGTGGTTATGCAGGTGTTGTTCCTAAGCAGTGCGGCGAGTATACTTGCTTGTGTGTTTTAGATCCAGATGGCAGGGAAACCTGCCGCAAGCTTGATGGTATTACAAAGCCAGAGATTAATGAAAAAACAAAGAAGCTGGAGTGTCCTTCTGGTTCTTATGAGCAGTGCATGTATTTGCCTATGTGTTTTCTTAAGAAGATGGCTTCTGTGAAGATAGTTAATGCAGGTGATTCTGTTTATGTGTGCAGGAGCTGCACTGAAATCAAGATTTCAAATAATAAAGCAGAGTGTTTGAGGCATGTTCAGTCAATATGATTTCTAAAAAAGGAAGTGTGATGGATATTGTATTGATGCCTGTTTTTGTGACAGGTGTTGTTTTAGGCCTTATTTTTCTTACTTTATTATATAAGATTGGCACTATTGGCAGTGATATGCAGTTTGAGAAAAAAGGCATTGCTATTAATTCTGCTTTGTTGCTTACTGCTTTGCAGGATGTTCATAGTAACGTAGAGTACATTTATGCTTCAATGCGCCCTTTTGTTTATGATTTTCAGAATAATAAGGTTATTGTTTATCAGAAAAAATTAAATGAGTCTGGCAGGGGGCTGTACACGTTTGCAGAAGATGGTTCTCTTGGCAGGGTGATTTTTATTCCTAATAAATTAAATGGAACAAAATTGCCTGTGCCTCGTATTTTTTTTGTAAAGCAGGGTAATGAGGTTACTGTTGACAGCCCGTATGTTAATAAGAAATTCACGCCTAATCTTAAGCTTCTTGAGTGTTCCCTGCATAAGTCTAAGGAAAAATTAAGTAATATCCTTTTAGATCCTGGTTATGGCTGGGATGCTGTCTTGGCTGGGCAGGGAAGTGCTAATCCTGGTAGTAAGGGTGATGTAAAGGGAAATATTGTTGAGTCTGAAATAAACAGGGTTCTTGCTGCAAAGGTTCTTGGTTATGCAAAGGATGTTGTTGCTGACAAGTCTGCGCACACTCGAAGCTTGTCAAGGGATTCTAAGGCAGATATTAATGAGAGGATTAATGTGATAGAGCAGGGCAGCAGCAATTCAGTGATTTCTGTTCATGTTGGAAATTATCCAGATAAGAGCTTTAATCCTGTTTTGGCATACATAAATGGTGATTCTGATAAGATAGCAGATAGCAGGAAGCTGGCTTGTAATATTCTTAATCAGCTCTCTAAAAAGATTCCAGAAATAACTGATTTGTCCATAATTCCGGTTAGTGTTGAGCAGCTGGATATGTTTGAGAAAGACAATCCGCAGAGGGTATTGAGAAAAGATAAGATTGGTGTTCAATTGGTTATTGGTAATATTCAGATGGAGGATAATAACATTCTCGCAAATAAACTTGATGAAATAGCAGAGGCAATTAAACTTGGCATTGAGGATTTTAAATAATAAGAAAGGCACTTGGGCATGGGCTGACTTTTTGTATTTTTTCTTTTATGTGGCCTTGACTTTTGTTCTTGCTCTTTCAATCAGCCATATTCCTGACAGCATTTTGAATTCTGTTTTGCAGAAAGGAAATCTTGAATACACCATTAATAATGACAGGATGGACAATATGCTTGCTTATAAAGATCCTTACTCTGGCAGGCTTAATTATTTGGTGCTTGAGTCTGATAATATGATAAGTAACGAGACTGTTAAGAATCTTTTGATATTTCCTAAGGATAAAAAAATAGCTGTTGCACTGAGCCTGGATGGAAAAAAGTATTACTGGAGAAAGAAGTATTATGATATTGCAAAGCCATTGACTCCTATTACGTATGAAAGCATAGTTAATACTCGTATGGTGCAGCTCCCGAGTAATGTGTGGGGCAAATTGACAATTGAGCAGGTGTATAAGCCGTCATGAACAAGAAAGCTGTTGATTTCAGGACTGTGACTTTTTTGATTGCAGTGATTATTATTGCAATACTCTTGATTATTTTTTATGTCTGGCAGGGAATGGAAGGCAAAAAAGTTGAAGGAAAAATAGAGGTTGCTTCTGAGACAGTTCACAAGAATCATATTCTTATAGACTTGCTGAATCACCCAATAGGTTCTGAAACAACAATTGGTGATGCTATTGCGCAGGATGAGTTAGATAAGGCTTGTGATGAGGCTAAAAAGGTAATCGGTTTGTTATATGGGGCTCAAAAGCAGTTTTCTCTTGAATTTGATGGTGATGAGTTTTGTGAATCTGCTGTTTCTCCTTCAAAGGCAACTAAGCTCACAGCAGTTATTCCTACTTTTGATAAAGAAGTTAAAGAGGTTACGCTGGAAATATGAAATTATTTAAGAGCAAAAAGGGTTTTGATTGGGCTTTTTTGATAGTTGGTGTTACAATACTTTGCCTTGGTTTTTTGTATGTTCAATTAGATAAAAAGATGGATGCTTTTAAAACCCCTATTGGTCATATGCAGCTGGATATAATAAGTAAAAACCAGCAGTCTAAGAATCTTTTGTTTTATGCTGACCAGTCTGGTCGGCTTGCTGCTTGTGATACTATTTATGAGCTTGGCAAAAAAGGCGGCTTTTCTGGCTCAAGCCCTTGTGGAAGCACTGCAATAATGCCTGCAATAGGCACTCTTGAGCCTGTTGCGTTTAGTTATTGGGCTAAGGGAAAGGATAAATGTTATGAAAATGTTAATTTTTATAAGGAATTCAAAAATATTTTTAAGGATGAATTTTATTTGCACTTGAATAGGTATAATTTTGTGATGGGTAATTTTTATTTTGTGCAGGATAATCATGAGTTTATGATTACAGATAAAAAGATTGTTGGTTCTGCAGTAAAGAATATTGAGATGGAGTTTGTTTCCGCACCAACCAGCGGCATTGGGCTGGGTAAGTATTCTTTCAAGCCTTCTTTTGCTGTTGATTTTAAGACAGGCCTGGATGATTATTTCAGGATTGCTTCTGCTGTTGATTCTTTGGTTTCTTGTAAAGAGCCTATGCAGGAATGCATTAACAGTCTTGACACGCCTGGCTTAAAATGGAGTTTTCAGAAAATAGGCCTTACTACATATGTTTTTTCTGTTGAGCAGGATATTAATTGCCGTTTCAAGGGTCCTAAACCCAAGATAATGTTTGCTGTTGAAAAGCCTGTTTCAGTTCCAGAGGTTGTTACGCCGCCTGTTCCTGCCCCTATTGTGCCTCCTGTTCCTGGCGCTTGAACAGTGTTCTCTAAAATACAAAAGTATATAAATAATTAGTGAACCTTGTTTTATTGGGTGGATGTTTATGATTAGGATTCCTTATGCAGAGATGATTGCCAAGATCAAGGAAAAGGCAGGCTTGTCTCAGGAAGAGGCAGAGTCTAAGATTAATGATAAGCTTTTGCAGCTTTCTGGCCTTATCAGTAAAGAAGGGGCAGCGCATATTATTGCTAATGAATTAAATGTCAAGCTTGTTGAGCCTGGTGGGAAAATCAAGGATATTTATGCAGGCATGCGTAATGTGGAAGTTAATGGAAAGGTTCAGCAGGCTTATGAGGTTAGGGAGTTCTCTAGGCAGGATGGAAGTGCTGGTAAAGTGGGCAACTTCCTGCTTGGTGATGAGACTGGTGTTATGCGTGTTGTCTGCTGGGGCAGCAGGGCGGATCAGGTTTCGCAGTTAAAAGAAGGGGATATTGTTCGTCTGGTTTCTGGTCTTTGCAGGGATAATCAGGGCAAGTGCGAGATTCATCTTGGTGATAATAGTCAGTTGATTCTTAATCCAAGCGGTGTTGAGATTGGAGAGGTTAAGCAAAAAAAGACCGCTTCTCTAAGGAAAGAAATAAAAGATCTTTCTGAGAATGATGAGAATATTGAGATTCTTGGAACTATTGTTCAGGTGTTTGACCCAAAATATTATGAGGTGTGTCCTGAATGCGGCACAAGGATTAAGGACAAGGATGGGGAGTTTGCCTGCTTGAAGCATGGGAAGGTTAATCCAGATTATGCTTATGTTGTTAATGTTTTTCTTGATGACGGCACAGAAAACATTCGTTGTGTTCTTTTTAACAAGCAGGCAGAGTTTTTGTTTAACAAGTCTAAGGAGGAAATGGATTCTTTCAGGACATCTCCTGAATCTTTTGAATCTCTTAAGACAGAAATGCTTGGCAACATTGTGAAGTTCATCGGCCGTGTAAGAAAAAATGATTTCTTTGACAGGCTGGAGTTCATGACTCAGCTTGTTTTTCCAGAGCCAAATCCTGAAGAGGAAATTCAGAGACTGAAAGCAGAACAATGATGGCTCACACGCACATGGCATTTGGCTTGTTGTTTGGCTTATTGTCACTTTCTTTCATAAGTCCAGCTAATAAGTATGTTTTTATTGGAATCGTGATTTTCTCTTCTTTGCTTCCAGATCTAGACCATCCGCAGTCAAAGCTTGGCAGGAAATTGTGTTTTTCAAGAATTTTCAACATCTTTTTTGGCCACAGGGGCTTTTTTCATGCAATCTGGATTCCTATTGCAGTTTGGCTCATTCTAAGCCTTGGCTTTGGAATAACATATGGCTCTGCAGTCTTCATTGGTTATTTTGCCCATTTGTTTTCAGACGGCCTCACAAAATCAGGTATAAATCTTATACACCCCTTGAAACAGCTTAGGATGCAGGGTTTTATTGAGACAGGCGGTGTTGTAGAGCATCTGGTCTTTTTCGCAGTAGTTATTCTCTCAATAATTCTCATTCTATAAGCCACTGGACACTGGACAGGGTCTCGTAGCGTATTTAAACGATTTTAACTCTCTTAATTCTATCGCACACCTCATCTCCTCCTGGAGATTGAAACAAGATGCGAAAGCAAGAGGTGAAAAAATGAATAAACCTGAGAAAAAATTCAAGGCTGGTGCTGTGAGCGCCACGATTTGGAAAAATGAAGGGCAAAATAATGGAAAAACATTTGCTTTTCATACAATCTCGTTAACACGGGGTTACAAAGATAAGTCTGGGGAATGGAAGAACTCTTCTTCTTTAAGGCCAGGTGACTTGCCTAAGGCTGCTTTAGTGCTTAGCAAGGCGTATGAGCACCTTATTATGCAGAATGAAGAAGGAGTGATTGAAGAGGAGTTGGTTGTATGATGTCCGAATCTTTCAGGAATTGTTTCGATTATTGCCATGCTGCACCTTGTTTTTTCGAAATAATTCCTGATTTTGGTTTTTCTTTTCCGGAAAAAGTTCAGCAAGACATAATTAAAATGCAAACCACATGTATTTCAAAAAATGAAAAGGTGGTTTGCATGGAAAAAAATACACCAGAAAAAAAGTTTAGGGCAGGAGCAATAAGTGCAACTGTCTGGAAAAACCAAAGCAAGGAAGGCAACGAGTTTTGCAGTGTGTCCTTTGAAAAAGGATACAAGGATGCTAACGGCGAGTGGAAATCAACAAGCCACTTGAACGTTAATGATCTTCCAAAGGCTTTGGTTGTGATAGGCAAGGCATTTGAGCACCTGTCACTAAAAGAGGCATAAGGCCTCTTTTTTTTTATTTTTGGTGATAAAATATGAAAAAAACAAAAGGTGATAATATGGAGCAAGAAATGGAACAACAAGAAGTAGTTGAAAAAAAAGTACAGTCCTTGGATCAGCTTCCTGGAGTGGGTCCTGCAACAATTGAAAAATTAAATAATGCAGGATATTGTGACTTGATGAGCATTGCTGTGGCAACCCCTGGTGAATTAGTTGGTGCTGCAGAGATGTCAGAAGCTACTGCTAAGAAAGTCATTGCCATTGCAAGAGCTAATCTTGAGATGAATTTTGAGAGCGGTGAGGCAATGCTTGAAAAAAGAGAGCAGGTTATTAAGATTACCACAGGAAGTGAGAAGCTGGATACTTTGTTTGGCGGTGGTGTCGAGTCTGGTGCTATTACAGAGGCGTATGGCCAGTATGGCTCTGGTAAGAGCCAGTTAGCGCATGTTCTTGCTGCAAGGTGTGCTCTTCCTGTTGAGAGTGGAGGTGCAAGTGGTGTTGCAGTTTTTATTGATACAGAAGGCACGTTTAGGCCAGAGCGTATTGTTCAGATTGCTAAAGGAATCGATCCTGATATGGATCCTGTGGAGTTCTTGAAAAACATCAAGGTGGCAAGAGCCTTTAATTCAGATCATCAGATGCTTCTTGCAGAAAAAACAGAGGACTTGATAAAGAAGCAGGGTGTTAATGTCAAGTTGATAATTGTAGATTCTTTGACATCTCACTTCAGGGCAGAGTTCATTGGCCGCGGAACCTTGGCAGAGAGGCAGCAGAAGCTGAATAAGCACATGCATACCTTGATTAAGCTTGCAGACAGGCATAATGTGGCTGTTTACGTTACAAATCAGGTTATGGCAAAGCCAGATATGTTTTTTGGTGATCCTACCCAGGCTATTGGAGGCCACGTAGTTGGACATAATTCAACTTACAGAGTTTACTTGCGCAGGGGCAAGAAAGGCTCTAGAGTTGCAAAGATGATTGATGCTCCTAATCTTGCAGAAGATGAGGCAGTATTCAATATAAGCGAGGCAGGCATCAAAGATGCCTAATTTTTTTCTATTCAGTTAAATTTATATATGTCAATTCTATTTAGCAGGGTATTGTGCGCTTGCACAAGATTGAATAAATAAATTAGGTGAAATGAAATATGGAAAGAAGAAGTCATTCAGGGCCGCGTAGAGGATTTGGGCCCAAACCGCCTGTTAACCAAGGCGATGTATTAGAAGTAGAAATCGAGGCTGTTGGCGAGAAAGGCGATGGCATTGCAAGGAAAGACGGCTTTGTATTGTTCGTGCCTGGCGTCAAGGAAGGAGACCGTGTTAAGGTCAAGGTAACGAGAGTATTGAGAAAAGTGGGTTTTGCAGAAGTTGTTGGAGAAGGTGCTGAAGCAGCTGAAGAAGCTCCTGCGGAAGAGGCTCCTGTTGAGGAAGAAACAGAAGTTTCTGAAGAAGTGGAGGAGGCAGAACCAGAATCTCCTGCAGAAGACACAGAGGACTTTGGTGAAGAAGTTACAGAAGAAGCTTCTGTTGAAGAGACTGTTGAAGAAGCCCCTGCAGAAGAAGAGGCTCCAGCAGAAGAACCTGCTGAAGAAGCTCCTGCTGAAGAGGTTACTGAGGAAGTTTCTGAAGAAGTAGAAGCACCAGAACCGCCTGCAGAAGAAGAAAAAACAGAGTAATTTTTAATTTTTTAATCTTTTTTTTTTAAAATGAGGTTGTTCATTGCATTTGATGTTTCTGAGGAAGCTAAGAATTATTTATCTGATTTACAAAAGCAGCTTCCAGAGGATTCTAAGCTTAATCTTGTGAAACAATTCCATCAGACACTTAAATTTCTCGGCGACGTTGATGAAGATAAAATCGATAAGATAAAAGCAGCCTTGACCAATGTCAGCTTCACTAAATTCACTGCAAAGACAAATGGTCTTGGTGTTTTTCCTGATGAAAAAATGATTCGTGTTGTCTGGGTTGGCCTTGTGCCTAAAGACGCAATAACTGGCTTGCAGCAGGAAATCGAAACTGCATTGTTAGATATGTTTCCCAAAGACACACGATTCCACCCGCATTTAACTTTAGCCAGAGTCAAATCTGTAAAGGACAAGAAAGACTTCATAGAAAAGTTAAATAAGTTAACAATAAAAGAAATTAACTTTCCAGTCAGTTCTTTCAAATTAATCAAGAGCGAATTAACTCCAGAAGGCCCTGTTTACGAGGATATTGCTGAATTCTCACTAAATCCGCAACTAACGCAAAAATAGAATTTTTACGAAGTTGCAAAATGCAAGCATTTCCGCAACCTTTATAAATCCCCTCTCAATTCTTAATCGTATTACCAAAGCTTATGCATCGACTCGAAGTATAAGCAATGACTGTTGAGGTTATAAAAAACACAGTCGGAGGAAAATAATATGGCAGAACAAGCGTTTTTAGTTCCGCAGGAGAAATACCTGAAGTCAGGAATACATATTGGTACAAAGTTTAAGACAAAATATATGGCTCCTTTTATTTATAAGACCAGGCCAGATGGCTTGTCAGTTTTAAACTTGCAGAAGATTGATGAAAGAATTGCTTTAGCAGCTAATCTGCTCTCAAATTATGAGCCAGAGGATATTTTGATCTCTTGTAGAAGGGAGAATGGCTGGAAAGCTGTTAAGGCTTTTGGCAAGGTTACTGGTTGTAATGTTTTTGCAGGAAGGTATCCGCCTGGAATATTGACTAATCCTGCCCTAGAAAATTACATGGAAGTTAAAATAATCCTGGTTACAGATGCTTGGCCAGACAGGAACGTAATCAAGGATGCAAAAGCAATAGGCATTCCTGTTATTGCTTTGTGTGACACCAATAATCAGTCTAATGATATTGATTTTGTGGTTCCATGCAATAACAAGGGAAAGAAATCTCTGGGATTGTTCTTTTATATTCTTGCAAGGGAATATTTGAGAAACAAGGGTGTTCTTGGTACAACTGAAGAGCCTAAGTTTACTGTAGAAGATTTCACAGAAGAATAATTTTTATATTTTTTCTATTCCTTTTGTTACTATTCTGAATATTGCTTCTTTTTCTCCAGCTATGGATCTGTGCTTTCGAAGTATTGCTTTTCTGAGTCCTTTTGATCCTGATTGCAGTTCTATGAGGCATTTGCTGCCATATGTCATTATGTCTCCTCCCACTACTTTTACGCGTTCTTTTGCTTCAAATGGCGTGTAAACTTGGTTTGCTATTAGTATAGGAATGTTTTTCTTTCGTGCTATCTCTGTCAATGCGCACATCTGCGCCCCTAATTCTCTGTTTATCTCTTTTATTCCGTCTCCGCTTCTCTCGAGCCTGTAGAGCATGGATATTGTGTCGACTATTATCAGCCCTATTTTTGTGTTTGCCAGCTTTCTTAGTTTTTCAAAGGCTTTTTTTTGTTCCTCAAATGTTGTTGGCTTGAAAAACAGGATGTTGTCCATTATTTTTTCATGCTCTGGTGCTATTTGTTTTAATCTTGTTATTGAGAATCCTCCTTCTGTGTCTATGTATATTACTTTTTGTCCATTTTTTGCAGTTTCAATTGCTGCTAGAAGTAATAAGTTTGTTTTTCCGCTTCCTGCTGGCCCGTATATTGTTGTTATTGCGTCTTTTTCATATCCCCCTTCCAGCAGGTTGTCAAGTATTTTTGTGCCAGTTGATATTTTTTCCATGACTTTTGTGATGTTTATATTGTTTAAATACTTTGTGCCTTTTTTCCCGTATTTTTTTCGACCAAAACCTATTTAAACCGTCCCCTTTTAAAGAATATCATGTCTAAGCGTACTGTGGCTATACTGGTGGTCATATTTGCAATAGTCCTTGCTGCGAGGCTTTATTTTGCTTTTAGTATTCCTTCTTTTAGTTCAGATGATTCTTATTTTCACTTGCGGCAGATAGAGCATATTCGTGATACTGGCCTTCCTATTTTTGAGGATGATTTGAGTTTTTCAGGAAGAACATATATTTTTAGTCCTGTTTTTCATTACTTGATTGCTTTTTTTGCTTTGTTTTTGCCAGTTATTTTTGCTGCAAAGCTGGTAACAAACATTTTAGCAGCTTCTTTAATTTTCTTTATTTATTTGATAGCTAAAAAACTGACAAATAATTCTTTTGTTGCGCTTACAACTGCATTTTTATCTGGCTTTGTTCCTGTTTTTTTTGCTGATACTGTTACAGAGCTAACTCCTATTAGCATTGTTATTCCTTTGATGTTTCTTCTGGTTTATGCCTTGATGAATATAAAGAAAAAGCCCTGGCTTTATTGTTATCTGAGTTTGCTTGTTGTTTTAACATTGATGCATCCCTTGATTTTACTGTTTGTCCTTGGCTTGTTTATCTATATCGCGCTTATCTTGATAGAAAAACTTAAGCAAAACAGGGAGGAGTGGGAGATTTCTTTGTTTTCTATCTTTTTTGTTGTGTGGGCTTATTTTATCATGTACAAGAAGCTTCTTGTTTTTCATGGGCCTGCTGTTATTTGGCAGAATATTCCTCCAGAAATATTGAATACTTATTTTGCAGAGGCAAGCATATTGGGTGTGATTTATAATATAGGGATTATGCCTTTTGTTTTAGGATTGTATATTATTTACTTATTTTCATTTAAGAAAAAAGACAGGGAAATTTACTTGATAATCTCTTTTGCAGCTGCTGCAGGGCTGTTGCTCTGGTTGAGATTGATTAACTTGAATATTGGCTTGATGTTTTTTGGCATTGTTCTGGTCATCTTGTTTGCCCAGTGGTTTTATTATTTCATAGGATATGTCCAGCAGTCGCGGGTCTCTAATTTTTTATATCTTTTCATGGGTTTGATTTTTGCAGGTTTGATTGTTTTTTCTGTTTATCCTTCTGTTGCAATGGCTCTAAATAATGCGCAGGCAGTCTCTCCTGAAGAGCTTTCTGCCTTGAACTGGATCAATGAAAACACCCCGATGGATGCAGTTATTATTGCAGGGCCTGATGAAGGTAATCTTATCACCGCTGTTGCTGAAAGAAGCAATGTTCTTGACAGCAGATTCTTGCTTCAGAATGATGCCAAGCAAAGATTTGCTGATGTCAAGAGGATTTACACTGCTTGTCTTGAGATAGAGGTTATTAGTTTGCTGGATAAGTATGATGCAGAGTATATTTATTTCTCAGATAATGCAAAGGAGCTGTTTGATAAAGAAGAGCTTAGCTATGTTGGCAAGTGTTTTGAGAAAGTTTATGATACGGATGTTCAGATCTATCAAAGAAAGGGCTGTGAATTGACGGTGGTAAAATGAGTAAGCAAGTCAAGAAGTATTCAAAGTGGATTTTGATAGTTGCTTTGCTGTTTTTGATGCTTCCTTCTGTTCTTCGTGCTCTTGATGGTAATGTGTATTTGATGGGGGATGAGTCTTATTATCATGCAAGGATGGCTGAGAATATTGTAGAATCCGGCATTCCAGAGACAGATGCTCTTGTTTTTAATGGCAGGGATTATGTTTTTAACCCATATCATCTGCTTTTGGCTTGTTTCACTTTTGTATTCGGTGCAGTGACTGCTTCTAAGATAGTTCCTCTGCTTTTGGGCTTGCTGTGTGTATATCTGTTTTATTTGATTCTCTCTAATCTTAAGATAGAGGCGTGGACAAAGTTGGTTATGCTGGGCTTGTTGATTTTGTCTCCTGTTTTTATCTATACTTTTAATGTTTCCACGCAGTTGTGCTTGATTTTAGTGCTTAATCTTGCAGGTTTGTTTTTCTTGATGAAAAAAGGTACTGTTTATACTATTTTTTCAGTAATATTTTTTAGCATTGCAGCAATGTTCGGTGTTTCTCATGCTCTTGTTTCTGCTTTTATTGTGTTTTTCTATGCATTCCGGTACAAGAAAAGGCTGCGCAAGGGATATTTGATTATCGCGGCTGTTGTTTTTGTTATGCTTTCATACTCTCTGCCTGTTTATCTTAATGCAGAAAAAGCAGGATTCCTTAGTTTGAATATTTTATCATCTTTTTTTGCAGACTTGGGTGGGGCTGCAGGTATTAGTGTTTTTGCTGCGCTTCTTGCCTTGGTTGGTTACACCCTTGTCTGGAGATATAAGAGGCAGTATTACTTGTTATATGTGTTTTCTATCCTGCTGATTACTTACTCTTTTTTTAATAATGCTCTCCTGATTTACTCTAATTTGATAATTGTTTTCTTGGCAGGCATTGCTTTTGTTCATTTTGCAAGGATGCGGTGGAGTCTTAAGATTTTGCGGGATTTTACCTTGATTGTTTTGTTTTGTGGTTTGATGTTCTCTGCATTCACTACTGTTTTTAGCCTGCAGGAGGCTCTTCCAAACACTCCTATGACCAATTCCTTGATTTGGTTGAATCTTAATTCAGAAGAGACAGATGTTGTGTTTTCACATTACTCTAATGGGTTCTGGATTGAGTTTGTTTCTAAACGGCCTGTGATAATGGATTGCTTGCTTCAGCACACGCCTGGCGTGAATGATCTTTACTTTGATTCAAAGCAGGTTTTTGAGACAGATGACTTGGATAAGGCAAGAGAATTAATGTCTAAGTATGATGTTAAGTATGTTATTATAACTAAAAACTTTTATGATGGGCTTGTGTGGGATAAAAAAGAAAAAGGCCTTGATTTCTTGCTGACTAATGTCGAAACTTTTAAAAAGGTTCAGGAGAATTCTTATGTTGTGATTTATGAGTATATTTATGAGGGGGTTGAGAATTAAACATGGCAAAAAAACAAGTTTTTTTGAGTACAATCTTTGCTTTGTGCATTGTTTTTGTTGTTGGTATAATAATAGGCAATTTATTTAGCAATACCGAGACAAAAGAAGTTGACAAGGTTCTTAAGCAAAGTGAGTTATCTACTGAGTCTTATTTGCTGGAGCAGGAGCTTCTTGCTGATTTTGACCAGAATTGTGATCTTGCTAAGACCAGGCTGGCGGCATTATCCGGGGAGCTTTGGCAGCTTGGCAAGCTTCTTGGTACAGAGACTGCTAAGAGCGATTTGGGTAAGGCTAACTATAATTTTCTTAAGTTGAAATATCATTTGATGCAGGTAAAGACTTATATTCTTTATGCTAACTTGAACAAGGATTGTAATTTCACCACGCCTGTTGTTCTGTTTTTTTATAGCCAGGATGATGCAGATTCAAAAGAGCAGGGAAAGATACTGGATTCTCTTGTAGAAGCGTATAATATTCATGTGTTTGCTGTTGAGGCTGGATTCTCTAAAGAGCTTGAGTTTTTAGAGATGTTCTATGGGGTTTCAGAGACGCCATTTTTGGTTTTGAATTATGATATAAAGAAGCCTGGCTTGACTTCTTATCAGGTTATTGAGTCAGAGATGCAGCTTGGGGAGTGATTATGAAAAAGCACAAGAACATATTTTTGACAAGCTTGTTGTTGACAATACTGATATTTATTGCAGGTATATTGATGAATTATGGCCTTGATTTTGTGCGTATTAATGTTATTTCTGATGTTATGCTTTCGCATGAGTTGAGTACAGAGTCCTATGTTATTGAGCAGGAGTTCATCAATACTTTTGGTGGTGCGCGGTGTGATGTGATGAATAAGCGAATTTATTCTCTTAAGGAAGAAATTCGTAAGGTGGGTGCTGATCTCAGCAGTTATTCGCGTTTTAGTTTTTTCAAGAAAAAGGATTTTGATTACTTGAAGAGGAAATATTTCCTGCTTGAGTTGGAGTTTCTTAATCATATTGAGAAATTGAATAAGGAATGCGGCCAGTCTGTCATTCCCATAATTTTCTTTTATGAGATTGATCAGGATGATAGTGAGAGGCAGGGTTTTATCTTGCAGGAAGTTTCTAAGAATTTTGAGGATAGTGTTGTTGTGATAACCCTTGATAAAGATTATGAGGATGAGCCCCTGGTTGAATTGCTTGCCTTGAAATATGACGTTACTGCTGCGCCTGCAATAATAATTAATGGATTTAAGATAGAAGGAATTGTTTATGAAAAAGAGCTTGAATCAATAATAAGAGAGCAGGTCAATGAAAAAAATACAGGGGTATTTGAGAAAGAATAAGGCATTTGTGGTTTTGTTTGTTGTTGTTTTTTTGATTCATTTAGTTTTTATTACAGGATTTCATGAGACTTGGTGGGATTCTGGTGTTTATTTAGGTATGGGCAAGTACTTGTTTTCAGGAGGTTCTGCAGGACTTTGGGAGCACATTCGGCCGCCTTTGCTGCCGGTCTTGCTTGGTCTTGTTTGGTTTATTGGCTTGCCTGTCCAGATATCTGGAATGGTTCTTGAGCTGTTGTTTTGTCTGGGCGCGATTTTCTTTTTTTATGAAGTAATAAAGTTTTATTTCAAGGAAAAGGTTGCGCTTATTGCTTCTGCTATTTTTTCTTTTAGTTCAATTTTATTTTTTCTGAGCTTTCATTTGTATACAGAAGTGCCTGCTGTTTTTTTTGTACTGCTTGGAATTTATTTATTTGTAAAAAAGAAATATTATTTTGCAGGTGCAGCTTGTGCTCTTGCTTTTTTAGCTAAGTTTCCTGCTGGAATGTTTTTTGGTATACTTCTTCTGGTACTACTATTGAACAAGGAGTTTAAGAATTCCCTAAAATTAAGTGCAGGTTTTGTTATTCCTTTGGCTCCTGTCTTGATTGCATATGCATGGGTATACAGCAATCCTCTTTTGCCTTTTATTGAGGCTAGGCATGCTATTTCACAGGTTCTTGGTTGTAATGTTTTGCGGTTTAAGCCATGGTGGCAGTATTTTTCCTGGATTTATTCAGAAAGCATACTGCATTTGTTTGCTTTTATTGGGTTGATAGCTTATTTTTCGGATTTCAGGAAGAAAAATCTGCTTCCTCTGCTGTGCCTTGCAGTTCCTTTTGTTTATTTTTCGCAGATGCATTGCAGGGACTACAGATATTTGGCAGTGTTCATACCATTTGTTTCAGTTTTTTCTGCTTTAGGTATTGTTTATCTGATTACTTTGCTGAAAAAATACCCAAAGCAGATTTTTACAATTGTTTTGTTGCTTGTTTTAGGGTTTTCTGTTTTTAAGGGCGTATTGTTTTACATCGGTAATGAGAATATTAATACAAATCCTGCTGCTGAAGTTTACTTTAGTTATCTGAAGGATAAAGACATCTCTGGAGAGATCTGGACTAGTAATCCTACTATCTCGTTTTACACAGATGCTTCTTTGAATAAGATGTATTATCCTGTTTATGATGGTGAGGTGTCTACAGATTTCTATAATTATTTGAGCACAAATTCTGAATCAATAGAGTATGTTCTGCTGGATAACTGTGGCGGGGGGATTATTTGCGCCCCAGATGATTCTGTCTGTGAGGAAAAGAATAAGCAGATGATTGATTTTCTTGATGAGAACTTCAGTAAGGTCTATGATGAAACATACGGCCAGTGTTTCTATAAGATTTATAAGAATTAAATATTGAGTATGTCTCCTATTGTCATTGCTCCGCCTTTTTTGGATTTTGGCATGACTACTTTTTCTTCTTCGCGCTTTTCAATAAGCTTGATTCCTAGTATTTTTTCAAGTTTTTTTGCCAAAGGTATGCTTGGCGTAAAGTTCCCTGTCTCCATTTTATGGAGTAAGGATTCTTTTTCATTGATTTTTTTTGCAAATTCTTTCTGGGTCATTCCTGATTTTGTTCTTGCATTGCGTATTCTTTTGGAAAAGTCCTCTAGAATGACTTCAACCAGCTCCACTTCAGGTTCTGCAGGCTTTGCAGCTTTTTTTATCTTTCTCGGCACTATTCTTGGTTTTGCTTTTGCTATTATCTTGCCGTGGCTGGCGCATCTTTCGCACACCTTCATATTTACTCCTTCTATTGCTGCAGTGTAGAGTTCTGCTTCTTTTCCGCACATTTCGCAGTTCATTTGATCACCACATTTATTGTTCTTTTTCTTGGCCCGTCAAATTCGCATAATGTTATTGCCTGCCAGGTTCCAAGTTGTAATTGATTGTTTTGTATTGGTATTGTTTCAGAGCAACCTACTATTCCTGATTTTATGTGTGCATCGCCGTTTCCGTCTATTTTATCATGCTTCCATATGCCTTGTTTTATTGTTTTTTGCATATGTTCAATAAAATCATCACAGAGTGCAGGGTCTGCATTTTCAAAAAGCATGACTGCTGCTGTTGCATGAGGCACAAATACAAGGCAAATGCCTTCTTTTATTTTGTTTTTTGTTATGATTTCCTGTATTCTGTCTGTTATGTCAATTAGTTCATTTCTTTTTTTTGTTTCTATTAATATTTTTTCTGAAATCATGTATTGAAGATTATCTTTCTGCTTTTTAAATATTTTGCTGTTACTTCCTATAGGTGATGGCATTTTATTTTAAATAGTTGTTTTATGAGTATATACATGGCGTTAAAAGAGGGCAAAACAGATTTAGTTAGTAATACTTCTAGCAACAAGGACATTAAAAAGATGCTTTTGCTCTCTGGCTGGCCCCAGAGCCTCATTGATGAATATGTTCTCAAGACCCAGAAGCAGTTTCATAAGCTTGAGACCAGGCCTGAATCTGCTCTTGTTAGGCTTGATGCAGTCACAAAAAAATTTAACAACAAAGCTATTCTAGAGAATGTTTCCCTAACAATTGTGCCTGGTGAATTATTTGGTGTGATAGGTCTAAGTGGTGCTGGCAAGACAACGTTGTTGAATGTTCTTGTTGGTTTTGCAAAGCCAGAGCAGGGAAGAGTCACGATGAAGCTGCCTAATGGGGGTGTGACTTCTGTTGACAAGGATTCTAATTTAGTCAAGGCAATGTTTGGTTTTGCAGCGCAGACACCTTCTTTTTATGCAAAGCTTACTGTCAAGGAAAATCTTGAGCATTTTGGTGCTTTGTATGGTATTACTGAGAAGCAATTGGTTGAGAGAATTAAAGATTTGCTTCGTTTTGTTGGCCTGGAAAACTCTGCAAATACAGTTGCAAATAACTTGTCTGGCGGCATGCAGAAACGATTGGACATTGCTTGTGCCTTGATTCATGAGCCAAAAGTATTGATTCTTGACGAGCCTACTGCAGATCTTGATCCTTTATTGAGAAAGCAGATGTGGCAGCTTATCAGGAATATTAATCTCAAAGGCACTACTGTTATTGTTGCCTCTCATTTTGTTGATGAGATTGAGGAAAACTGCAGCAGGATTGCTGTTCTCGCAAACAAGCGCATACAGCGGATGGGTACTGCAGAGCAGCTTGTTGGCGAGTATGCCAAGAATTATGAGATTGAGATTGAGACCAGAAGAAAAGATTACTCTAAGTTATCAAAGGCGCTCTCTAAATTGAGTGTTGTCAATAATTTTGTTGAAAAAAATAATCGTGTTGTTGTTTATACTTCAGAGCCAGGCAAGATGCTGTCTTGGTTTGCTAAGTATTGTCAGCAGAAAAAAGAGAAAATAAATAAGTTGAGTCTTGCAAAGCCTCCTTTGTCAGAGGTTTTTGAGTCTATTGTTAAAAATGAAGCTTAAGAGAAGTTCAGTAGGGGAATTAGCAACATTAGTCAAGAAGAACATAAAATTGCTTGTTCGTGCCAGAAGTTCTGCTTTGATAGTTATTTTTGGCCCTTTGCTGGTTATTTTTCTTGCAGGTATTGCATTTGATAATACTAACTTATATGCTGTTAAAGTGGGAACATTTTCTGAGCAGTATAATGATTTGTCAAATTCTTTTATTGACAAGCTTACAGCCAAGCAGTTCAAGGTTGTTAGGTATCCTGATGCTGTTTCGTGTAATAAAGGCATTGAGATTGGTGAGGTGAATACTTGTCTGGTGTTTGCCCCTGATTTTACACTAGCCCAGAATGGCTCTAATGCCATCACGTTTTATGTTGATTACTCTAAGATTAATCTTGTCTGGACCATCTTGAATGTTATGACAGAGAGTATTTCAGAGCGGTCCATGGAATTGAGCAGGAATCTTACGACTATTCTTGTTGATGCTCTTGAGACCTCTACCAGTGAGATTGTCTCTAAGAAGCCTGCCTTGATTCAGTTGACTACTGCTAATGATGAGTCTGGCAGGAGGATTACTGATGTTAGTGTGAGGCTTGAAGAGGTTGCTCTTGATTTTAATCCTAATGAGTATGGTGCAGATGAGCTGGCAAGTGCCAAGAAAAAAGTACAGCACTGGGTTGACAATTCTTTGAGCTTGGGCCAGCAGGCCTTGAGCAAGGCTAAAAGCTCTGTTGATGCGCTTGGGGACACTGTTCCTGGAAGCGGCTTGAGTGATGCTGCTAAAGAGAATCTTATTGCCTCTCTTGAGCAGCGGGTTGCTGACATGAATGAACTGCAGGATCGTCTTGATACTACAGAATCTTTGGTTAGTCAGGAAAGCAAGGAGTTTGATACGGCTATTGATTCTTTGATTGGAAAACTTACCCAGACCAAGACTGCCCTTGATCAGGCAGCTTCTGAGCGCGATACCTCTCTTGATGAGCTGGCTACTGTGCGTGAATTGCTTGATACCAGCTTGAAGAACCTGTTGAATTTGCAGAGGACTTTTAATAATATTGAGAAGATGGTTAATGCTGTTGAGGTAACAGATCCTTCTGCTGTTGTGCAGCCTGTTGTGACTCATATTAAGCCTATAACAACTGAGAAGAGTTATTTGAATTACATAACGCCTATTCTGATCGTATTGATCCTTTCTTTTACTGCTCTTCTTTTAGCGCCTACCCTGATTTTGCTGGAGAAGAACTCTTCAGCATATTTCAGGAACTATATGATGCCAGTAAAAGAATGGATTTTTATTTTAGCTACTTTTTTAAGTAGCTTTCTTGTTTTGATGGTGCAGTTGGTCATTATTCTTGCTATTTCAGCTATTGTTTTTAGTTCCCAGTTTTTCTCTGGTATGGGCACCACTCTTGCTATTCTTATTATGCTCTCTTCGATTTTTATTTTCATGGGTATGATTATTGGTTACTTGTTTAATTCAGAAGAGACTGCTATGCTTGCTGGAATTTCTGTTGGCAGTGCAATGTTGTTTATGTCAGATATCATTATCCCTATTGAGAGCATGCCTTCTTTTATGTATGGTCTTGCGCAGTACAGCCCTCTTGTTTTGGGTGGCACGCTTTTGAGAGGCACCATGCTCTACAATGCGACATTTATTGATATTGGTGCAAAGTTCTTTATTCTGGTATTTTATTTTGTTTTGTTTGGCGTGCTTGCTTTTGCATCTTTTTACGCTGCAAAGGATAAGAAGCTCGCTAAAAAGCTGGGTCTTAAGATTAAGAAGTTTGTTCCTAAGCGCAAGAAGAAGGACCGGTTGAGTGTTTCTGATTTTCAGAAGTCTAAAAACAAATAATTTTTTAAAGGCTCTTAATAGTTAGTGTTCTATGGTTGATTTCAAGAAAATAAGGGAAGAGAGTATCAAGCTGGCTAGAGAGAATGTTAAAAAGTCATTCTCTCGTGATTTGCTTAGTATTCAGGCTGTTAATTCTATTGAAGAGCTTAATACTGCCAGTAATATGCTTGTTAACCGCTTGAGAGAGTGGTATGGCTTTTATAATCCTGAGTTTGTTAAAGAGGTTCATTCTAATGAAGAGTTTGTTTCTAAGATTGTTTCTGCTAAAAAGCAGAAAGATAGCATGGGTGCTGGTCTTGAGAAGCAGGATCTGAAAATCATTCTTGATTTTGCTAAGCAGATAGCTTCGTTGCATAAACTTAAAGATGAATTAACAGCATATCTTGATGATATTATGAAGGAAGTCTGTCCTAATTTGAATGCTGTGGCAGGCTCTTTTATTGGTGCTAAGCTTTTGGCTTTTGCAGGCTCCCTGAAGAATCTCTCTGAGATGACTTCTTCAACAGTGCAATTGCTCGGTGCTGAGAAAGCACTTTTCAGGCATTTGCATGGCCAGGGCAAGAGCCCAAAGCACGGGATTCTTGTTAATCACGAGCTTGTCATGAATGCGCAGTTCAAGGAAAAAGGAAAGGTTGCTCGTGCTCTTGCAGACAAGATTGCTATTGCCTCTAAGGTTGATTATTTTAAGGGTGATTTTGTTGGGGATAAATTAATTGCAGAGCTTGAGAAGAGGTTCAAATGATTAAAGAAACTAACTTTAAAGGGATTTTTGAGCTTAGAAAAGGCAAGAAAAAGCTTTTGTTAACTAAGAATTTGGTTCCTGGTGTTTCTGTTTATGGTGAAAAACTGATAAAAGATAATAATATAGAGTATCGTGAGTGGAATCCTAATAAGAGCAAGCTTGCTGCTGCGATTCTTAAGGGTATTCATCAGATTAATCTTAAGCCAGATACTGTTGTATTGTATTTAGGTGCTTCTACAGGCACAACTGCGAGTCATGTCAGTGATATCTTAGGTAAAGGGGGTTTTGTTTTTGCATTGGATTCTGCTCCAAGAGTTGTCAGAGAGCTTGTTTTCTTGTGCGAGCAGAGGCCTAATATGGCTCCGCTTCTTGCTGATGCTAATCAGCCAGACACTTACAAGGATAAAATAACTCAAGTTGACTGGCTTTATCAGGATATTGCTCAGAAAAATCAGGTTGATATTTTCTTGAAAAACATTGCTTTGTTTCTCAAGCAGGGTCATTTTGCTTTGCTTGCTGTTAAGGCAAGGAGTATTGATGTAACAAAAGAGCCTTCTGTTATTTTTGATGAAGTTCAGAAAAAGCTTGAAAAAGCAGTTATTATTGCTGATAAGGTCCTTCTTAATCCGTATCAAAAAGATCACTGTCTTTTTGTATGTAAGAAGAGATAATTTTATATATAATCTGTCGTTGGTTAAGGCTATGGCATTTAAACTTTTTAATACAATGTCTAGGAAGAAAGAGGTATTTGAGCCTCTGAAAAAAGGCGAGGTAACTATGTATATCTGCGGCCCTACTGTTTATGATTATCCTCATATTGGCAATTATAGGGCTTATGTTTTTGGGGATTTATTGAATCGTTACCTTAAATATCTTGGTTATAAGGTGCAGTTTGTTCAGAATCTTACTGATGTTGATGATAAAACCATAAAAAACTCTCAGAAAGAGGGTGTTTCACTTAAGGAATATACTGAAAAATACATCAAGGCTTTTTTTGAGGATTTAAAGACACTAAACATAATTCCTGCAGATGTTTATCCTAAGGCTACAGAGCACATTAAAGAGATGGCTGCTATGGTTAAGACCTTGCTTGACAAGGGCTTTGCTTACAAGAGCAAGGATGGCTGCATTTATTACTCTATTTCAAAATTTAAGGATTATGGAAAGCTTGCGAATCTTGATCCAGAGCAGCTTAAGGAAGGTGCTTCTGGAAGAGTTCTTTCAGATGAATATGACAAGGAGAATGTTCGTGATTTTGCCTTGTGGAAAGCCTGGACTCCTGAAGATGGTGATGTTTTCTGGGAGACAGAGGTTGGCAAGGGAAGGCCTGGCTGGCATATCGAGTGTTCTGCTATGAGTATGAGGTATCTTGGAGAGACTTTTGATATTCATGGCGGTGGTGTTGACTTGATTTTTCCTCATCACCAGAATGAGATTGCTCAGGCAGAGGCAGCTACTGGTAACTTGTTTGTTAAGTATTGGGTTCATAATGAGTGGCTTCTTGTTGAGGGCCAGAAGATGAGCAAGTCTCTTGGTAATTTTTATACGTTACGGGATATTCTTGATAAGGGGTATCATCCTTTGGCTATTCGGTATCTTTTGATGGGTACGCATTACAGGCAGCAGCTTAATTTTACTTTTAAGGGTCTTGAAGCTGCACGCAATTCCTTGCAGAGAATCTGGGATTTTATGAAAAAGCTTGATGATGTTGATGGGAAAGGAGATGCAAAGCTTGTTGATAATGCGGTCAATAAGGCTAAAAAAGATTTTGATGATGCCTTGAATGATGATTTAGAGATATCTAATGCTCTTGCAGCTGTTTTTGAGTTTATCAAGGAGATTAATGTTGCTATGGGTAATCTCAGCAAAGATGATGCAGCCAAGATAAAGGAATTTATGGTTGACTTGGATAAGGTTCTTGGCTTTATTGTTGTTAAGGAAGAGGCGCTTTCAGATGACATCCAAAAACTGGTAGACGAAAGAGAAGCTGCTCGTAAAGCAAAGGATTTCAAGAAAGCTGACGAGATTCGTGATAAGCTGAAAGATATGGGTATTGTTCTTGAGGACACGCCTCAAGGTGTGCGATGGAAAAGGGCATGAATTTTTTTCTTGATAGATATAAGGAGCTTGGTGAGACAGTCTCTAGTATCAAATTAAAGCCTGCTCTGAGGATTAACACTCTTAATATTTCTGAAGAAAAGTTAATCAATCGCTTGAAAAAGCAGGGTGTCAAATTGGAGAAGGTTCCTTATGCAAAGCATGGTTATTTTTATTCCTCAAGATTTTCTCTAGGTTCTATTGCAGAGTATTTATTGGGCTATTTTTATTTGCAGGAGTCTGCTGCACAGCTTCCTGTACAGGTTTTAGATCCAAAACCAGATGAAACAGTACTTGATTGCTGTGCTGCCCCTGGCGGCAAGACAACTCAGATTGCTCAGTTCATGAAAAACAAAGGACTGTTGATTGCTGTAGAGAAAAAGTCTCACAGGATTACTTCTTTACGGACAAATCTTGAGCGATGCGGCATAAATAACTGTATTGTTTATGCAATGGATGCTAATAAGGTTGATTCTTTAAATATGAAGTTTGACAAGATCCTTTTAGATGCTCCTTGTTCTGGTAATTTTATTACAGATCCAACTTGGTTTAAGAAGAGAAGCCTTGATGGTATCCGAAGAAATGCTGAAATTCAGAAGAGTTTGATTGAAAAAGCACTTTCAGTTCTGAAAAAAGGCGGAACTCTGATTTACTCAACCTGTTCTCTAGAGCCAGAGGAGAATGAACTTAATATGCAGTGGATGCTTAATCGTTTTAAGGTAAAGATTGAGAAAAATAATCTTAAGATTGGCGATTCTGGCTTGACAAAGGTTTTTGATAAGAAATTAGACAAGCAGATTGCCAATTGTTCAAGGTTTTGGCCTAACAAAACAAATACCGAGGGATTTTTCATTGCAAAAATCAGGAAACTATGATAAGTTTGATACAAAAATTCACAGATAAGAAGATTGTTGATTTAAGTAAAGTAATTCGCATAGGCAGGGATTTTTACTTGGTTGATGATAGTCTGCGAACCGTATGTAAAAATATTAAAAAGCAGGCAGAATACATAGGAATATTTCTCGGCAAAAAAGAAAAACCTGGTTTGTATTTGCTAAACTTGCTTGCTAAGCACTCCAAAAAAAAGGTTTGGCTTAATGAGACAGGTGCGTGGTTGTTTATCTGCGGCAGGGATGTTTTTGCAAAGAGCATTGTAAAGGCAGAGAATGCAGATGATTTTGTTTTGATTATGAATGAGTATGACGAATGCCTTGGTTTTGGCCAGGTTGTTGATTTATCCGCTAAGAAAGTTGCAATAAAGAGACTGTTTGATATTGGTGATTTCTTGAGAAGGGAGAGATAATTATTTAAGTTCTGTATAGAATCTAATTTTGTCTGCTGAGCCGTTGTATAGTGCAAGATTTCTTGGTATTAGCAGTTCGTAGTCGTAAGTTCCGTATTTGCCTTTTGCATTGTTGTTTATGTTTGCTACGAATATTAGGTCTTCTTTGTCTGCTGTGCTGTAGTGTCCGTCTGTGTCGTCTGCTGTGTCCCATAGTATTCCTGTCTGGAAGTTGCTTGTGTTTGTGCTGTTTATGTATGGGACGTATTTGATGTTTCTGTTGTATATAGTCCATGTTTTGTTTTGTTTGGCT